>JACZJV010000135.1 GCA_014860355.1 Burkholderiales bacterium
ATCCTGCTTCGTCCAGAGGACTGGGGCCGGCTCGGCAGCGAGGCCAGGCAAGGCGCGTGGCGCTGGGTCGCGGGTTGGGGCGAAGATGTGGGGGAGGAGGGAAGCGGGTCGATACGCATCAACGCCTGTTTCGAGAAAGCCGGCACCTATTTGGCCGCGCGCACGGCAGTGCCGCGCGCCGCGCCGGTACTGCCTTCGCATGCAACCTCCTATCCCGGCGCCGACCGTCCCGAGCGCCATATCCGCGATATGCTGGGTGTAGCCTACTCCGACCACCCGGACGCACGCCGCTGGACCCGTCATCAGGCGTGGAAAGACTCGGAGTTTCCGCTGTGTCGCGATTTTCCGGCGGCCGGCCACCCGCCTGCGCAGACCGCGGCCGATCACCAGTACAACTTTTTTCTCGCCCAGGGCAGCGGCGTATACGAAATACCCGTCGGGCCGGTGCACGCGGGGATCATCGAACCGGGGCACTTCCGCTTTCAGGCGGTGGGCGAGACGGTGCTCAGGCTCGAGGAGCGCCTCGGCTATACTCACAAGGGTATCGAGAAGATCGCCGAGGGTCGCGATGCCGAGGGTCTGGCGCGGCTGGCCGGGCGCGTTTCGGGCGATTCCACCGTGGCGCACGCCTGGGCGGCGTGCATGGCGATGGAGCGGGCCGCCGGCTTGGAGGTGCCGCCGCGCGCGGTGTGGCTGCGCGCGCTGATGTGCGAGCGCGAACGCGTCGCCAATCATGTCGGCGACATCGGCGCGATGCTCAATGACATCGCGTTCGCTTTCGGCCACTACCAGTTCGCGCGGCTGCGCGAGGATTGGCAGCGCGCCTCGTGCGAGGCGTTCGGCCATCGCTTCATGATGGATTGCATCGTCCCCGGCGGCGTGGCGAAGGACCTGGATTCACGTTTCATACAGGCAATGCGTGACGAGGCCGGCGCCCTGCGCAAACAGATCGGCAGACTGATGGCGATCATCAATGATTTGCCCTCGGTCGCGGACCGGGTGCGCGGCACCGGTGTGCTCACGCCCGAGTACGCGACAGCGCTCGGCTGCGTTGGCTACGTCGGGCGCGCATCGGGAGTGAATTTCGACGTTCGGCGCGACGCCCCCTACGCGCCTTACGAGCAATCCGCGGTCAAGGCGCAGCTGCACCACGCCAGTGCGGTCGAAAAACGTGCGCGCGCGCGAACTTACCCGGCGTACAAGCACCTGCCGGTGAAGGCGCCGTTGCACCACTACGGTGACGTCAACGCGCGCGCGCGCACGCGGCTCGAGGAAATTGCCGTCTCCTTCGAGCTGATCGAGGCGCTATTGACCGGGCTGCCGACGGGACCGGTTCGGTCCGACTGGAAATATCCCGCGGCGGGCGCCGAGGGCCTGGGAATCGTCGAGGGCTGGCGCGGCGAGATACTGAGTTATGTGCGCTTCGGCGCGGACGGGCGAATCGCGCGCTTTTTCCCGCGCGACCCGTCGTGGACCACCTGGCCGGCGCTCGAACTGCTGATCCACGACAATATTGTCCCCGACTTCCCCGTGTGCAACAAGTCAGTGAACGGCTCGTATTCCGGACAGGATCTGTAAGTCATGCTGCGCATCCTTGGCAAAATCCAGCGCATCGGCATCGTCACCGAGCCGTTGCCCAAGATCGACGAACCCGCGCTGACCGAAATCGGCGAGCAGCTGAAGGCGGGCATCGGCGAGCAGTTCGGCGGCAGTCTCGCCATTCGCGAAGTGGACGCGGGTTCCTGCAACGGCTGTGAACTCGAAATCCATGCGCTCAACAATCCCTATTACGGCATCGAGCGTTTCGGCGTGCATTTCGTCGCCAGTCCGCGCCATGCCGACATGCTGCTCGTGACCGGCCCGGTTTCGCGTCACATGGAGGAGGCGCTGCGGCGCACCTATGCTGCCACGCCTGAACCCAGGCTGGTCATCGCAGTGGGCGAGTGCGGCGCCGACGGCGGCGAGTTCGGCTGCAGCTACGCTTCCTGCGGCGCCGTATCCAGCGTGATCCCGGTGGATGCCGTCATCCGCGGCTGCCCGCCGACGCCGCTCGCGCTCATGCGCGGCATACTCGAGGCGATCGCCAGACGCAGTCCGGAGCGCTGAAGCATTCCGCCGCTATGCACGCACGGGCCGCCCTGGCCGCGGCACGCAGCGCGCGACAGGCCGGTGCGCACAGTGGACTGAGTCCAGCCATCGGCGGCACGCGCCCGGAGCCCTTTCCCCGGAGACGTTTCCTTGACTTCACCATATGCGTGCTCTAGCATGGCCCGACAAAACTTCAAAACTACCCAGTCCCCGGCGCAGCGGAATCCACCGGGATCGTTTCGGCACTGAGCGGCCCGGCTCCAGATCCAGTTAAACCTTGGTTCAGGGCGGGCGCCGGTGTCGCGATCACATCAAGAGGAGGTCTGTCATGAAACAGAGCGACAGGAAGTGGGACAAGATTGTCGACGAGCTCAAGCTGAGCCGCCGCGATTTCATATTTTCAACGGCGGCGGCCGGCGTGCTGACCCTGACGCCGCGCTTCGCCAGCGCCCAGGCGGGCAAGCCCTACAAGCTAGGCGTGTTGCTGCCCTCCACCGGCACCGGCGCGAATTACATGGCGCACGCAATCAAGGGACTGCCGGTTGCCATCGCCGAACTGAACAAGCGCGGCGGCCTGTTGGGCAAGCACCAGGTGCAGATGATCTATCGCGACACCGAGACCAAACCCGACACCGGCGCGCGCGAAGCAAAGTCGCTGATCCTGAACGACGGCGTGGACGGGATCTTCGGCACCTATTCGAGCGCGGTGGCGCTGGCGATCCAGGAAATCATCCACGAGCACAAGGTGCTGCATTTCGCTGCGACCTCCAACAGTTCCAAGATCACGCAGGACAACTACACGCCGTATACGTATCAGTTCTGTCCGGACAGCAATATGCAGTCGGGTGCCGTGGTGGTCGCAGTGGCGAAGATGGCGAAGAAGAACGGCTGGAAGAGCTATGTATCCATGGGGCAGGACTACGAATGGGGCCGCGACACGCACAAAGGCTTCAGCACCAGCCTCGCCAAGGTCGCTCCCGAGGTCAAGGAAACCCGCCAGCTATGGTTCAAGCTGGGCGAAACCGACTTTACCTCGTATATCACCGCGATCATGGCGGCCAAGCCCGATTTCATGTTTGGTGCGATCGCGGGCAAGGACGCGGAAACCTTCCTGCAGCAGGCCGGCCAGATGGGCTTGTTCAAGCGCGTGCCGTTCCCGGGCGGCCTGATCGCGGTAAACGATCTCAAGGCGCAGCGCAAGACCTTGCCGCGCGGCATGATCGGGCTCGCGCGCTGCCCGTTCTTCGCGCACCTGAACGAACCCATCATGCAGGCGTACATCAAGCGCGATCGTGCTGCGTTCGGCCCCGACGGCTATCCGGATGACTGGGCCTGCATGTATTACGACGCGCTCGGCGGGCTGGAGCAGGGCGCGAAGAAGGCCGGGTCGATCAGCACCGCGGCGATCGTCAAGGCGCTCAAAGGCGCAACCATCGACACCTGCCGGGGCAAGCGCGCCTTCCGCGATTGCAGCAACCAGCTCGAGGTTCCCTCGTACGTGGGCGAGGTCTGGGATTCCCCCGACTATCCCTTCCCGATCTACAAGCCCGATACCATGGTGGTGGTGGAAGCCAAGGAAGTGTGGACCCCGACCTGCGAAGCGGTAGAGAAGCTGAAGAAGAAGCGCGCCTAGCGGCCACCGTGATCGGTCACGCGGGAACCCGGCTGTTCCCGCGTGTCGCCGTCCTGCCGGCACCCTGATAGAGACCTCCTGACCCTGTGGACATTGCCCCCTACGCCCTCCAGTTGTTCAGCGGACTGTCGCGCGCGATGGTGTTGTTTCTGCTCTCGGCGGGCCTGTCCCTGATTTTCGGCGTGATGAACATACTCAATTTCGCCCACGCGACCTTGTGGCTGCTGAGCGGCTACGTCACCTACTCGATCTTCACCGTGCTCAGCCAGCAGTTCGGCGCGAGTCCGTGGATGCTGCTGCCCGCCATAGTCTGCACGGTGGCCTTGATGTCGCTTTTCGGCTTCGCGCTGGAGCGGTTCCTGATCCGGCACACCTACACGCGCGAACTGCCCGAGCAGTTGCTGCTCACCTTTGCGCTGGTGCTGATCCTGGGGGACGTGATCAAGCTGATCTGGGGCGTAGAGAATCGACGCATCAACCTCGGCGTGAAGCCGATGGAGATGCTCGACACGCTGGTCAATCCTTACCAGTTTGTGATCATCGGCACCGGCATCGGCGTCGCAGCGGGGCTATGGTATTTTCTGCATCGCACGCGCTTCGGCAAGATCGTGCGCGCCGCGGTGTACAGCCGCAGCATGGTGAGCGCGCTTGGTATTCCCATCCCGTTGATCTATTCGGGCGTATTCGCGCTGGGCGTCGGACTCGCGGCGTTCGCCGGCGGCGTGTTCCTGCCGCTGTTGCCGATGTCGCTCGGCGTCGATCACGACATCATCGTACAGTGTTTCGCGGTGGTCGTGATCGGGGGGTTTGGCAGCATGTTCGGCACCTTCGTCGCCTCGATCATCGTCGGCGTGGTGTATTCGTTCTCCATCCTGTTCTGGCCCGATGGCGCATTGGCGATGATATTCCTGATCCTGATCGCGGTCCTGATCTGGCGCCCCTGGGGCCTGTTCGGCACGGAACTGCGCTATTGAGCCCGCGAACGTGAGCGCCGGCAACAGCAACTGGTGGTCGCGGTTCTACGCCCGGTACGGCGTGTCCGGTCCCGCCGCGCTCATAATGTTTGTCTTCTTCCTGCTGGTGCCCTTGCTGCCGGGGGAGTTCTGGACCGTGGTCGGGACCGAGATTCTGATCCTCGGGCTGCTGGCGATGAGCTTCAACCTGCTCTACGGCTACATGGGCCAGATTTCGTTTGGCCATGCCGCGTTTTTCGGACTGGGTGCGTACGCGACGGCAATGCTGTTCACCTCGCTGAAGACCCCGGCCGGGGCGATCGAGATCCCCGAGTTCCTGCTGTCGCTGCTGGTCGGACCGCCCGTGGCCGCGCTAGGCGCGCTGATCGTCGGCTTTTTCTGCGTGCGC
Source organism: Burkholderiales bacterium (assembly GCA_014860355.1). GTDB lineage: Bacteria > Pseudomonadota > Gammaproteobacteria > Burkholderiales > SG8-39 > 2-12-FULL-64-23. The sequence goes on from JACZJV010000135.1 coordinate 5,084, forward strand.
CTGACCGGAATATATTTCGCCATGCTTTCGCTCGCCTTCGGCGAACTGCTCTTCTACATTGTCTTTTCCTGGTACAGCTTCACCAAGGGCGACGACGGCATCCAGGGGCTGCTGCCCCCGCATTTCTTTCAGGACGCGAGCAACTATTATTACCTGACATTGGCGATCGTCGTGGCGGCGCTGTTGCTGATGTGGCGCATCACCGAGTCGCCGTTCGGCTACATCATGCGCACGCTGCGCGACAACCAGCGCAGGGCGGCTTTTCTCGGAATCAACGTGCGCCTGCACATGCTGATGAATTTCGTGATAGCCGGCGCGTTTGCGGGCCTGGCAGGGGCGCTGTGGGGGCCGTTCTCGCGCAGCGTTTCGCCGGGGCTGCTCGGCTGGCAGGAATCGGGTATCGCGGTATTCATGACCCTGATCGGCGGCGCCGGAGCGTTCATAGGCCCCATCATCGGCTCGGTGATCTACACCATGCTGCAGGCGGTGGTAAAGATGTACACGGTGTATTGGCCGCTGACCATCGGCACCATCATCCTGCTGATCGTGCTGTTCGTGCCCGGGGGGGTGCTGGGCCTGGTGGAGAAACAGCTCAAAGCGCGCCAGGGCAGAATGCACGACGCAGGCAACGGGACGGATGAAACATAGGTATGGCGGCGATACTCGAAGTCACCGGGCTGCATAAGCATTTTGGCGGCGTCCACGTGACGCGGGATGTGAATTTCTCCATGGAGGAAGGCGAACAATCGGCGATCATCGGTCCGAACGGCGCCGGCAAGAGCACCTTCATGAACCTGCTCACCGGGTATTATCGCTGCGATGCGGGCAAGGCGGTTTTCGAGGGCCAGGACATCACCAACTGGCCGCCGCACCGGATTGCGCGCATGGGCATTTCGCGCGCGTTCCAGATCAGCAGCATCTTCTCCAAGATGACGGTAGCCGAGAACGTGCGCTCGGCGGTGCACGCGCAGATGCGCCGCTCGTTCAGCATTTTCGGCGTCGCCGCGCGCATCGGCGTGGAAGAAACCGGGCGCGTGCTCGCGCTGTGCGGGCTCGAAGGCAAGCGCGACCTCATCGCGGGGGAGCTTGCGCAGGGCGACAAAAAGCGCCTCGAGCTGGCGATCGCGCTCGCGGGCAGGCCGCGTCTGCTGTTCCTCGACGAGCCCACGGCGGGCATGTCGATCGAGGAGGCGCGTTCGACCATGGAACTCGTGGATCGGCTGAATCGCGAGCTGCGCCTCACGGTGCTGTTCACCGAGCACGACATGGGCATCGTGTTCAATCACGCGCGCAAGCTCACGCTGATGCACCGTGGTGAGATCGTCGTCAAGGGCACGCCGGAGGAAGTGCGCGCCAACGAAATCGCACAAAAGGTCTATCTCGGCGAGCGCAACGCATGAGCATCCGCCTGGAAATGGACAAGGTTCACACGCATTACGGTACGAGCCATATTCTTTTCGACGTAACGCTGGAGGTGAACCAGGGCGAATCGGTGTGCCTGCTGGGCCGCAACGGCGCCGGCAAGACGACCACGCTGAAGAGCATCATGTCGCTCGCGTCGGCAAGTGCGGGCAGCATCCGCTTCAACGGCGCCGAATTGATCGGACGGGCCCCATACGAAATCGCCCGCCTGGGCGTGGGCTATGTTCCGGACGAGCGCCTCATATTTCCCGATCTCACCGTGCGCGAAAACCTCGAAATTGCGATCAAGCCGGGCGTGGCGGGTGCGCCGGCGCACTGGACGGTGGAGCGCATCTACGAAATGTTTCCGGTGCTGGCGCCGCTGGGCGCGCGCCTCGGCGGCTATCTCTCCGGCGGTGAGCAGCAGATGCTGACCATGGGGCGCACGCTGATGGGCAATCCGTCGCTATTGCTGCTCGACGAGCCGGTAGAAGGCGTCGCGCCGGTGGTGGTGCAGGAACTCACGCGGCAGATCAAGGCACTGAAGGCGATGGGGCTCACCATCCTGTTCGCCGAACAGAACATGCAATTCGCGACCGAGATTTCCGATCGCGCCTATGTAATAGAGAAAGGGCACATCCGCTTCCATGGAACGATGCGCGAACTCGCCGCCAACGACGAAATCAAGCAGAAATACCTGATGATCTGAACGCAACGGTCGGCGCGCCATTATTGCGGCGTCACTTGGTCTTTATCCAAGTTCAATCGTACTCGCCCGGCATTTCCCCCTGCGTCCACCGATGTCGGTGGGCGATCATTGCGCGCTCCGCGCGCCAAGCTTGTGTCCTGCACGGATGAAGGGCGCATCCGTACAGGACACAAGGTTATGGATAAAAGAAACAGCGGCGGGCACGGCTTAAGCCGCTGTTTATCGCCCAAGGTCGGGAGTTACGCTTGCTTTCCCAGCACCAGCATCGCGCCCCGCTCCGCGATCATCAGCGTAGGCGAATTGGTGTTGCCCGAGGTGATCGTGGGCATGATGGAGGCGTCGATGACGCGCAGCCCTTCGATACCGCGTACGCGCAGCTGCGGATCGACCACCGCGCCCGCATCGTCCGCGCGCCCCATCTTGCACGTGCCCACGGGATGGAAGATGGTGGTGCCGACATTCCCGGCCGCTGTCACCAGCTCCGCGTCGGTCTGGAATGCCGGTCCCGGCAGGAATTCTTCCGGTGCGTACTTCTGCATCGTGTGCGTACCGAGCACGATGCGCCGCGCGAGCCGCAGCGATTCGGCCGCTATCGCCTGGTCCTGCGGCGCGCTAAGATAGTTCAGCATGATCGCCGGATGCGCGCGCGGGTCGGCGGATTTGACGCGCACATGGCCGCGCGAGGCCGGCCGCAGATTGCATACGCTCGCGGTGAACGCCGGGAACGGGTGCAAAGGATCGCCGAACTTGTCCAGCGACAGGGGTTGCACGTGAAACTCCAGGTTGGGCGTGGGCTGCCCCGGATCGCTTTTCAGGAACGCGCCCAGTTGGGAGGGCGCCATGGTCAGCGGTCCGCTGCGATACAGCGCGTATTCGAGCGCCATTTTCGCCTTGCCCCACCAGGAATTGGCCATGGTATTGAGCGTAAGCACGTTCTGCACCTTGAACGCCATGCGCAGCTGCAGGTGGTCCTGCAGATTTTCGCCCACCGGCAAGTCGCGCGCCACCGGTATGCCGTGCTGCTGCAGCAGCGCGCCCGGCCCGATTCCCGATAGCTGCAGAATCTGCGGACTTCCGATGGAGCCCGCCGCCAGGATGGTTTCGACTGCAGCCTCGGCGTAGGTTTCCTCGTTGCCCTGGAAGTACTCCACACCCAGTACGCGCCTGCCCTCGACGCGCAGCTTCTTCACCTGCGCTCCGGTGACCACGCTAAGGTTGGGCCGGTTCATTGCCGGGCGCAGGAAGGCCTTGGAACTGTTCACGCGCACGCCGCGGCGCTGGTTCACTTCGAATTTGGAGCTGCCCGCATTGTCGCCGCGGTTGAAGTCCTCGACCTTGGCGATGCCGGTCTCGAGCGCGGCGTCGCGAAATGCATCCAGGATCTCCCAGGACAGGCGCTGGCGCTCGACCCGCCACTCATGGCCCTCCGAGGTGTCCGGCGTGCGCGCGCCGTGGAATGCGTCCGCACCGCGCCAGTGGTCCTCGGATTTCCTGAATATCGGCAGCACGCTCTGCCACGACCAGCCGGGGTCGCCGCTCTGGCGTGCCCATTCATCGTAGTCGCGCTCCTGGCCGCGCAGGTAGAGCATGGCGTTGATCGAGGAACTGCCGCCTAGCACCCGGCCGCGCGCGTAGAGGATGGAGCGGCCGTTGAGTCCGGGGTCGGGTTCGGTCTTGTAGCACCAGTCGGTGCGCGGATTGCCGATGCAGTAAAGATAGCCGACCGGGATATGGATCCAGATCCAGTCGTCCTTGCCGCCCGCCTCGAGCAGCAGCACCCGGTTGCGCGGATCGGCAGACAGGCGGTTGGCGAGCAGGCTGCCGGCGGTGCCGGCGCCGACGATAATGTAATCGTATGGCCCCATGATGTTTGTTGCTCCCTTTCATTCATCGTCGCGGAAGCTGTGCGAGATGGCTGCCCGGCCTGGCCGGGGGGGTACGCTTGTCCCTGGCGAGGAGCCTAGTCCAATCGCGGTGCGCAGGCAAGGGTGGCAATTATTACGCTTGACTCCCGATAGACGGGCGTATAATCCGCCCGAAATTGGCCGGGATCGCCATATTGCGGCGAACAACATGATCCGCGTTCTCATTTTTCCATCGGCAGTGCAGCGCTTTCCTGCGCGCTTATGCTCGCGCGGGTCGCAAGCGTTGCGCGCGCACCTGCATATGACCGGCTGATGCGCGCCAGAGCCTGAGCCGGGCGAGCTTGGCGCCAATCAATTCCGAGGTCTGGAGACCTGCATGAAATTCCGCTTTCCGATCGTCATCATCGACGAAGACTTCCGCTCCGAGAATACCAGCGGCCTGGGCATACGCGCGCTCGCCAAGGCGATGGAAGAAGAAGGCATGGAGGTGCTGGGGGTGACCAGCTACGGCGACCTGTCGCAGTTCGCGCAGCAGCAGAGCCGTGCCTCGGCGTTCATTCTGTCCATCGACGACGAGGAATTCACCGCGGGGCCGGAACTCGATCCGGCCATGCTCAATCTGCGCACTTTCATCGACGAGATCCGCTTTCGCAACGCCGACATCCCGATCTATCTCTACGGCGAGACGCGCACGTCGCGTCACGTTCCGAACGACATCCTGCGCCAGCTGCACGGATTCATCCACATGTTCGAGGACACGCCCGAGTTCGTCGCGCGCCACATCATCCGCGAGGCGCGCTCCTACCTCGACGGGCTGTCGCCGCCGTTCTTTCGCGCGCTGGTGCATTACGCGCAGGACGGCTCGTATTCGTGGCATTGCCCCGGCCATTCTGGCGGGGTCGCGTTTCTGAAAAGCCCGGTGGGGCAGATGTTCCACCAGTTCTTCGGCGAGAACATGCTGCGAGCAGACGTGTGCAACGCGGTGGATGAACTGGGCCAGCTGCTGGATCATACCGGGCCGGTCGCGGCCTCGGAAAGGAATGCGGCGCGCATCTTCGGCGCCGACCATTGCTTTTGCGTCACCAACGGCACCTCGACCTCGAACAAGATGGTCTGGCACGCCAACGTCGCGCCCGACGACATCGTCGTAGTCGATCGCAACTGCCATGTTTCGATCCTGCACGCGATCACCATGACCGGCGCGATTCCGGTGTTCCTGACCCCGACGCGCAATCACCTGGGCATCATCGGCCCGATCCCGCTGGAAGAGTTCAGTCCCGAGAACATCCAGAAAAAGATAGAGGCCAACCCGTTCGCGCGCGTGGCAAAGCGCAAGAAGCCGCGCATTCTCACCATCACCCAGAGCACCTATGACGGGGTGGTCTACAACGTCGAGATGCTGAAGCAGACCCTGAATTCGTCGATCGACACGCTGCACTTCGACGAAGCCTGGCTGCCGCATGCGACTTTCCACGAGTTCTACAAGAACATGCACGCAATCGGACGCGACCGGCCGCGCACCAAGGATTCGATCATTTTCGCCACCCACTCCACGCACAAGCTGCTCGCCGGGATTTCACAGGCGTCGCAGATCCTGGTGCAGGAATCGCAGACGCAAAAACTCGACCGTCACGCCTTCAACGAGGCGTACCTGATGCACACCTCGACCTCGCCGCAGTACGCGATCATCGCGTCCTGCGACGTGGCGGCGGCGATGATGGAACCGCCCGGCGGCACCGCGCTGGTGGAGGAATCGATACTCGAGGCGATCGAGTTCCGCCGCGCCATGCGCAAGGTCGGGGCCGAGTGGGGCAAGGACTGGTGGTTCAAGGTGTGGGGGCCGGAGAAGATCGTTGCCGAAGGCATCGGTTCGCGCGAAGACTGGGTGCTCAAGGCCAACGAGAAATGGCACGGTTTCGGCAATCTTGCGCCCGGATTCAACATGCTCGATCCGATCAAGGCCACGGTCATCACGCCGGGACTGGACGTGTCGGGAAAATTCGCCAAGACCGGCATACCTGCGGCCATCGTCACCAAATATCTGGCCGAGCACGGCGTTATCGTCGAGAAGACGGGACTGTATTCGTTTTTCATCATGTTCACCATCGGCATCACCAAGGGGCGGTGGAACACGCTGGTGACCGCGCTGCAGCAGTTCAAGGACGACTACGACAAGAATCAGCCGGTCTGGCGTGCGGTGCCGGAGTTCTGCCAGAAGCATCCGCGTTACGAGAAACTCGGCTTGCGCGACCTGTGCGAGCAGATCCACGGCATGTACCGGGCGAACGACGTGGCGCGCGTCACCACCGAAATGTACCTGTCCGACATGCAGCCGGCGATGAAGCCCTCGGACGCCTTCGCCGCGATGGCGCACCACGAGATCGACCGGGTCAAGATCGACGACCTCGAAGGGCGCGTCACCAGCGTCCTGGTCACGCCCTATCCGCCGGGCATTCCGCTGCTGATTCCGGGAGAGCGATTCAATTCCACCATAGTGCGCTACCTGCAGTTCGCGCGCGACTTCAACAACAGGTTCCCGGGATTCGAGACCGATATCCACGGTCTGGTGAAGGACGAGGACGGGAACTATCACGTGGATTGCGTGCGGCAGCCGTCGCTGCAATCAGGCAGCCTGCGCGCCTGAGCGCGGATTACAGGATGTAGGCGAAAAAAAAGCCCGGTTTCCCGGGCTTTTTTGCGCCTGCCTAAATTACTCGGCCGGTTTGATATTGACAGCCTGGTCGCCTTTCTGGCCGGCTGTGATGTCGAACGTCACCTTCTGGTTTTCCTGGAGGCTTTTGAAGCCGTTACCCTGGATTGCCGAGAAGTGCGCGAAGAGGTCCTTGCCGCCGCCGTCGGGTGTGATGAATCCGAAACCCTTGGCATCGTTGAACCATTTAACAGTACCTGTACTCATGTCTATTATTCCTAGAAAAAAATTATGAAAGGCTTGCGCCCAAATGCGAGAACTTCAAGGAGGAAAACGAAGACCTGAGGAGTACCGCGAAAGCGGCTACGACGGACCAGCAATTCCACTACCTTACATTCCTGCACACTCCTTATACAGGAGCGCTCAGCCAGGGTCAAGACAATTCGCCGCATGCGCTCCATGCGCCTGGCCCGCAGGCGGCGGTGCGGCTTCTTAGTAGCGTTTGCCGGTGCTGAATTCCACCTTCATGCGGGCGACCTGCCGGCGCATGGCCTCGAGCTCGATCCTGGCCGCTTCCTCGGTGCGCACGCATTCGTCCGTCGGCGCGCCCCCGCCGAGCGGCTGGCTCTGGCGCGTCACCTCGGCCTGCGCCTCGCGGTAGCGCTGCGTCGCTGCGTTCCAGCGTTCAACCAGCTTTTGCTCCTGCTCCCGCCATTCCCTACGCTTGTCCATCAGCCTGCCTCCGCGCGATCCGTTGAGTCGTCCGACACTACGCGCCGCGAGCTGCGCGCGCCCGCCATTGTACTCGCGTACCCGGCGCGCCGAGGAAATTGCGCCCGGCGCTATTCAGGCCTTGCGTTCGTAGCGCACGAAATCGTAGTCAAAGCCGACGCCGGCCTCGGCACTGTGCATTTCGCGTGCGGCTTCGCGCCACTCGTTCCGGGAATATTCGGGGAAGAGCGCATCGCCTGCGAATTCGGCATGGATTTCGGTGAATTCGAGGCACTGCGCGCGCGGCAGCGACTCGCGGTACAGCTGCGCGCCGCCGATGACGAAGATGGTTTTCGCGCCCTGGCAGGCGGCGAGGGCCTCGTCCAGGGAGTGGGCAATCTCGCAGCCAGGCGCGCTGTAGCCGCGATTGCGCGTGATCACCAGGTTGCGCCGTCCCGGCAGCGGCCTTCCTATGGATTCGAAAGTCCTGCGGCCCATCACCAGCGGATGGCCCAGGGTCAGGGACTTGAAGCGTTTCAGGTCCGCGGGCAGATGCCAGGGCAGCGCGTTGTTGCTGCCGATTACGCGATTCGCCGCGAGTGCGGCGATGAGGCAGATGCGGGGGGCGGCGGGCGGTGAATTTTGCACGGGCTTACTGGACCCGGTAGCGTTCGATCGCCGCCAGGTTGGGGATGACCCCCAATCCCGGGATGTGATCGAGCTCGATATTGCCGTCATCGACTTTGAATGCCGGTATCACGCCCAGCTCGCGCAAGGGATTGGGATTGGCGTCCACTTCGACATAGCCCGGGCCGCCTACCGCGGCCTTCAGGTGCAGCGAGGCCGCCAGGCCGACGCCGCCGCCCAGCCAGTGCGGGCAGAACATCACGCCTTGCGCGCGCGCCATTCTTCCGACTTCGAGGCAGCCGCTGAATCCGCCCCACTTGCCCAGGTCGGGCTGGATCACGCCCAGGGCCGACGCACCGATCGCGGCTGCGAACGTCTCGATGCCGCGCAGGTTTTCGCCGGCGGCGAGCGGTATCTTCGAATTGCGCGCCAGTTGTTGCCACACCGACAGGGGCTGGTCAGCGGCAATCGGCTCCTCCAGCCACAGCGGCGCGTACTCGGCCAGAGCCGCGCTCATCGCGCGCGCCTGTCCGGGGTCCCAGGCCTGGTTGGCGTCTAGCATCAGCGGCAGGGGCCCGAGGAGCGCGCGCAGCGCTTCCACGTTGGCGCGGTCGCGCTCCTCGCCGAAGCCGACCTTGAGCTTGAATGCACGGTGGCCTTCCTGCAGTTTTACGGCGGCGAGTTGTTCCGGCCGGGTGGGATTGAGTCCGCTCGCATAGACCGGGATCGTCGGCGCGCCGTCGAGCATTTGCCACAGCGGCTGCGCCGCGCGCCGCGCCGCCAGGTCCCACAGCGCGACGTCCACGCCCGCCACGATCTGCGCCATCGGCCCGAGCTCGCCCGACTGGATGGCGAGTACGTGCAGCCGCCGGCTGAGTTCGCGGAAGGCGGCGGGCGGATCAGCCCAAACCTGCTCGCGCAGGATAGGCGCGACCAGGCTGTCGAGCAGGTGCGCGCGGTGCTCCGCGCCCATGCTTGGAAAATTGCACCAGACTTCGCCCCAGCCAAAGACGCCGTCTTGGTTTTCGAGGCGCACCAGCAGCGCCGGGCGGTCATGCATCATGCCGAAGGACGTTTGCACCGGTTCCAGCAGGGGCGCGCGAAACACCAGCGTGCGCACATCGACGATGCGCAGCGGGGCGGTCGCGCAGGGGTTCGCTGTGGACACTACTTCGATGGCGCGGCGCGCGCCGTCATACGGCGATCGGCGCCTTGATGGCGGGATGGGGATCGTAGCCTTCCAGCGTGAAGTCTTCGTAGCGAAAGCCGAAGATGTCTTTCACCGCCGGATTGATCCGCATCAGCGGGAACGCTCGCGGCGTGCGGGTGAGCTGTTCGCGCGCCTGATCCCGGTGGTTGAGGTACAGATGCGCATCGCCCAGGGTGTGCACGAACTCGCCCGGCTGCAGCCCGCATACCTGGGCCACCATCAATGCGAGCAGGGCGTAGGAGGCAATATTGAAGGGCACGCCGAGAAACAGGTCAGCGCTTCTCTGGTATAGCTGGCACGAAAGCCTGCCCTCTGCAACATAAAACTGGAACAGAGCGTGGCAGGGCGGCAACTTCATGCGCTCGATGTCGGCCGGATTCCAGGCGCTGACGATGTGGCGGCGCGAGTCCGGATTTTTCCTGATGCCTTCGATCAGCTGCGCCATCTGGTCGATTGCGCGGCCATCCGGCGCCTTCCAATTGCGCCACTGGTAGCCGTAGACCGGACCCAGGTCGCCGTTCGCATCCGCCCACTCGTCCCAGATGCTCACGCCGTGTTCCCGAAGGTAGCGCACGTTGGTATCGCCCTGCAGAAACCACAGCAGTTCGTGGATGATGGATTTCAGGTGCAGCTTCTTGGTGGTCAGCAGCGGAAATGGCGCCAGCGGGTAGCGCATCTGCCAGCCGAAGACCGATAGCGTGCCGGTGCCGGTGCGGTCGCTTTTTCTTGCGCCGTGTTCCATCACGTGGCGCAGCAGGTCCAGATACTGCTGTTCCGGATGGGTGGCGCTCATGGTCTCCGACGCTCAGCCTTTTTCCGTCGGGCGGCGCGCATCGCTGCACCACTCGCTCCATGAACCCGGGTACAGCCTGGAACCGGGGAGTCCGGCGATTTCCATGGCAAGCAGGTTGTGGCAGGCCGACACCCCGGAGCCGCAGGAATGCACGACCGCGTCCGGCGCCGTGTCGCCGAGCAGCGCGGAGAAAGCCTCATGCAATTCTGCCGCGGGCCTGAAACATCCGCTTGCATCGAGGTTGTCCCGGTAGAACCGGTTGAGCGAACCAGGGATGCGCCCGCCCACCGGGTCCAGCGTTTCGTTCTCGCCGCGGTAGCGGTCGGCCGAGCGCGCGTCGATGAGCATGCGCCCCGGGCGGCCGATCGAGCGCAGCACATCGTCGGCGTCGACCGACATCGCGCGCGCCTCGCCCTCAAAGCGTGTCGGGACCGGCGGCGAAACCTCGCCTGTTAGCCGACGCCCTTCGCTTTTCCACTTGGCGTAGCCGCCATCGAGCACGGCGACCTTTTCATGTCCCAGCCAGCGCAGCATCCACCACAGGCGCGAGGCGTACACGCCGATCTTCGCGTCATAGGCGACGACCTGGCTGTTTGCTGCGACGCCTGCGGCACCCAGCTTGCGCATGAATGCCTGCGGTTCGGGCAGGGCATGGCGGCCGTTTTTCCCGGTGGGCGCAGCGGCGAGATCGCGGTCCAGGTGCATGAAGCGCGCACCGGGTATGTGCGCTTTCGCGTATTCCAGCGCGCCTGATTCCGGTTTCGCAAGGTCGTGGCGGCAGTCGAACACCACCCACGTCGGGTCGTCCAGGTGCGCCGCAAGCTCCGCGGTACTGAGCAGGGTCGTGTGCGCCATCGCTATCATTCCGCAGCAAGTTCCTGTTCCAGCCAGCCGCGCGCTTCGGCGTCGTCGTCAAATACGCGCAGGTCTGCATTGATGAACATCTGCGACAGCCAGGCACTCCAGATCACCCATTCGCTGCGGGTCACCACCGCGATCTTGTCGAAATCGTTGGCATGGCTGCGCGTGTACTTGATGTCCTCCCAGGCCACGTCCAAAGTGAATCCCGCCATCTGGCGCAGGTCGAAAAACAGGCTGACCTTGCCCCCGGGTGCCAGCGCGGCGCGCACCATGTCCTCGAATTCCTTGTAGTCGGCGAGCACGAACTCGCCGAGCACGGTCACGGTGACCAGCTTTCCGCTGTGGTCGATGGCAATCATGTCTGGTCTCCGTTGTCGGGATGCGTTTGCACTATAGTCCGGCCGATGGCGCATGGCCATCGGCGCTGGCTCCGGGTATGGGCATCAGGCAGGCTTTCCCAGTTCGCGCCGCAGATATTCGTGGAAATGCAGCATGCCGTCTTCCATCGGCGACTGATACGGGCCGGCCTGGCTCGTGCCCTGGAGCATCAGCGCCTTGCGGCCACGGTCCATGCGCAGCGCGATCTCGTCATCCTCGATCGCGGTCTCCCAGTAGGCCGCCTGTTCGGCCTCGACGAACTCACGCTCGAACAGGACCACGTCTTCGGGGTAGTAGAACTCGACCACATTGGTGGTCGATTGGGGTCCGCGCGGGTGCACGGTGCTCACCACCAGCACATGCGGATACCACTCGATCATGATGTTCGGATACAGCGTGAGCCAGATCGCCCCGTGCGGCGGAATTTCCCCCTGGTTGTAATCGAGCACCGCCTGGTGCCAGCGCGCATAGGCCTTGGTGCCGGGCCTGGACAAGCTCCTGTTTATGCCCACGGTCTGCACCGAGTGGCGCGGGCCGAACTGCCACTCGAGGTCGTCGCAGGTGACGAAGTTGCCCAGGCCCGGATGGAACGGCACGACGTGATAGTCCTCGAGGTAAACCTCGATGAACGTCTTCCAGTTGTAGTTGCACTCGTGGATATGCACCCGGTCGAGCATGTAGCCGGAAAAATCCAGGTCCGAGCACTCCCGCAGCCCGCTCAGATCCTGCGCGATATCGCGCCTGCCGGCGAACAGCAAGCCGTTCCAGTTCTGCAACGGCGTCCTCGGAAGATTGAGGCAGGGATTGTCGGAAAAGTGGGGCGCACCCAACAGTTCGCCGTGCGTGTTGTAGGTCCAGCGGTGCAGGGGGCAGACGATGTTGCGCGCGCTGCCCCGGCCTTCCAGCATGATCGCCTGACGGTGGCGGCATACGTTGGACAGCAGTTCCACCCCGTGCTCGTTGCGCATCAGCAGCTTGGCGTGGTCCATCCACGCGAGGCTGTGATAGTCGCCCGCATTGGGCACCATCAGCTCATGGCCGATGTAGCCCGGACCATTTTCGAACAGCAGTTTTTGCTCGAGTTCCAGCATCTGCTGGTCGAAATACCAGGAGACCGGAAGCTGCGGGCTGCTCTGTCTGAGTTTCGGGGGGCTCGCAATATCGGACATTACTCAATCTCGCTTGACTCGTGCGGGACACAACAAGACACCATTACAATGTGAGGGATCCGGATAGGAACGGAAGGGTCCCATCCCTTCCTCGGCCCCTCGTGCTCCCCTAAGTCGGAGGCGGTTTCGGCGCTGCCGAAACCGCCTGAAGTCAGTCGGCAAAAGGCCAATATTTCAGAATTTTACCGCGTTTTTGATTTGACTGGCAGGGTGGAGTTCAGCTATTTTCTCCTTTTATAAGGTTTTGCTCCGATCATGCCCAAATCGCCCAAGTCAGCCTCCGCCGGCGGCGAGTCCCTCAGTTTTGAAACCGCGCTGGCGGAATTGGAAAAGCTCGTGGCCGGCATGGAATCGGGACAACTCTCCCTGGAGCAGTCCCTCGCCGCGCACAAGCGCGGCCTCGAACTCGCACAATACTGCCAGGCCAAGCTTAGCCAGGCCCAGCAGCAGGTGCAGATACTCGAAGCCAATACCCTGCAAGCGTTCCCTGGTGCCGAACAGGACAACTGATTTTGCCGCCTGGATGAGCGCAATCCAGGCGCGCATGGAGACCGCGCTGCAGCGTTTCCTGCCGGCGCCGGAAATCGTGCCCGAGCGCTTGCACCGGGCCATGCGCTACGCCGTGCTGGGCGGGGGCAAACGCGTGCGCCCATTGCTCGCCTTTGCCGCGGGCGAACTGGCCGAAGCGGATCCGGCGCGGCTCGAGATAGTGGCCGCCGCCGTCGAGATAGTCCACGCCTATTCCCTGGTGCACGATGACATGCCGTGCATGGACAACGATGTACTGCGGCGTGGCAGGCCCACCTGCCACGTCGAATTCGACGATGCCACTGCGCTGCTGGCAGGCGATGCGCTGCAGCCGCTTGCATTTCAGCTGCTGGCTGAACACGTGCTCGCCGATAGTCCCGCGGCGCAGATCGAAATGCTGAAAATCCTGGCGATGGCCTGCGGCTCCCGCGGTATGGCCGGCGGCCAGGCGATAGACCTCGCCAGCGTGGGCAAGACACTCAGCCTGCCCGAACTCGAATTCATGCATATTCACAAGACCGGGGCGCTGATCCGCGCCGCGGCCGTGCTGGGCGCGTGCTGCGGCAGCGGCCTGGACGCGCACGAGTTCGGCCGGCTGGAGCGTTACGCCAATACGGTGGGCCTGGCGTTCCAGGTGGTGGATGACGTGCTCGATTGCGACGCGAGCACGGCTACCCTGGGAAAAACCGCCGGAAAAGACGCCGCGCAGGCGAAGCCGACTTATGTCAGCATACTGGGGTTGACGCGCGCACGCGCGCTCGCAGACGAGTTGCGCGCCGAGGCGCATGCGGCGATCTCGTCGTTTGGCGCGAGTGCGGCGCGCCTGCGCGAACTGGCGGACTTCATCGTGCTGCGCAAGTTCTGAATCCAATTTTGTAAAGTCCAACGTGAATAGCGAACGCGCGCATGAGCTGCAGAGCCAATTCGATCCGGCAATGTACGAGCTGCTGAAGACCATAGGCAGCCCGGCCGAGCTGCGCGCGCTGGAGCGGCGCCATCTGTCGCGGCTGGCCGAGGAACTGCGCGCGTACATCATCGAGTCGGTGAGCCAGACCGGCGGCCACCTGTCGTCCAATCTGGGGACGGTGGAACTCACCATCGCGCTGCATTACGTTTTCAATACGCCGCACGACCGGCTGGTATGGGACGTGGGCCACCAGACCTACGCACACAAGATCCTCACCGGCAGGCGCGAGGGCATGGCCCGGCTGCGCATGCACGGCGGCATCTCCGGCTTTCCGCGGCGCGCCGAAAGCGAATACGACACGTTCGGCACGGCGCACTCCAGCACTTCCATTTCGGCGGCGCTGGGCATGGCGCAGGCGGCCAAGCTGCGCGGCGAGACCCGGCGCGCGGTAGCGATCATCGGCGACGGCGCAATGTCCGCCGGTATGGCGTTCGAGGCGATGAACAACGCCGGCGTGACCGATACCGACCTGCTGGTGGTGCTCAATGACAACGACATGTCGATCTCGCGCCCGGTGGGCGGGCTCAACAAATACCTGGCGCGGCTGCTCTCGGGGGGGCTGTACGGCGCTGCGCGCAAGGCGAGCGAAGCGGTGCTCGGAAAGGTGCCGCAGCTGTGGGAACTCGCCAAGCGCGTCGAGGAACATGCCAAGGGCATGGTAGTGCCTTCCACCATGTTCGAGGAGTTCGGTTTCAACTATATCGGCCCGATCGACGGGCACGACCTCGACTCGCTCATTCCTACGTTGAAAAACATCGGCGAACTGAAAGGCCCGCAGTTCCTGCACGTGGTGACGAAGAAGGGCCAGGGTTACAAACTGGCCGAAGCCGATCCGGTGCTCTACCACGGCGTGTCGAAGTTCAAACCCGATGCGGGCATAATCGGCGGCAAGCTTGGCGGCAAGCCGTCCTACACGCAGGTTTTCGGCGACTGGCTGTGCGACATGGCGGCGCTCGATAAGCGCCTCGTAGGCATTACGCCCGCAATGTGCGAGGGCTCGGGCCTAGTGCGTTTCGCGCGGGAATACCCCGAGCGCTACTTCGACGTCGGCATCGCCGAGCAGCACGCGCTTACCTTTGCCGCCGGGCTCGCCTGCGAGGGGATGAAGCCGGTGGTCGCCATCTATTCGACGTTTTTGCAGCGCGCCTACGATCAGCTTATCCACGACGTGGCGATCCAGAATCTGCCGGTGGTGTTCGCGCTCGATCGTGCCGGGCTGGTCGGCGCCGACGGCGCCACGCACAACGGCGCTTTCGATCTCGCCTACCTGCGCTGCATTCCGAATCTTACGGTAATGGCACCTGCCGACGAGAACGAATGCCGGCAGATGCTCTACACCGCGTTCCAGATGAATGCACCGGCGGCAGTGCGCTATCCGCGCGGCATCGGCCCGGGAGCCGAGGTGCACAAGAAGATGCAGGCCTTGCCGCTGGGGGTAGGCGAACTGCGCCGCAAGGGCGCGAAAGTCGCGATCCTCGCTTTCGGCAGCATGCTTACGCCCGCTTTAGAGGCCGCCGAGGAACTCGATGCGACGGTAGCCAACATGCGCTTCGTCAAGCCTTTGGACGAAACCTTGGTCAAGCAGCTCGCGCAAGACCATGATTTGCTGGTGACGGTGGAGGAGGGTTCGGTGATGGGCGGCGCCGGCAGCGCAGTAGCCGAGTGTCTGGCTGGCGCGGGTCTGGCGCGCCAGCTCCTGCACCTGGGCCTTCCGGACCGGTTCGTCGACCACGGCGATACCGCTGTGCTGCTATCCGAGGTCGGATTGGACAAGGCGGGACTGCTCGCCGCGATAAGGTCGCGCCTCGCGCTATAGGCGATTGCGGCGAGACTCCGGCTTTCGGCTGCGGGAAATATCCCCTCATCCTGTAGCCATCCCGGGCGCCGGGCGCATTTCGGTATCATGTTAAAATATCGTAGTCGTCGCGGCGGCAGCGCCGCCACCTTCCATGGAAAGGTTTCCTCATGAATACCCGTGACCCGCTGACCATCGCCGACGTGCAAAGCTCGAAGGACACGCGCCGGCTCGCCATCGACCAGGTCGGCATAAAGTCCATCCGCCATCCGGTCAAGGTAAGCGAGCGCACCGGGGGCGTGCAGCACACCATAGCAACGTTCAACATGTACGTACGTCTGCCGCACCATTTCAAGGGTACGCACATGTCGCGCTTCGTCGAGATCCTCAACGCGCACGAGCGCGAGATCTCGGTCGAAACCTTCAGGCGCATGCTGGACGAGATGATGGAAAAACTCGAGGCGCAATCCGGCCATATCGAGATGAATTTCCCCTATTTCGTCAACAAGGCGGCGCCGGTGTCCAAGGTGGAAAGCCTGATGGACTACGACGTCACTTTCGTCGGCGATATCGATCAGGGGCGGCAGCGTTTCGCCATGAAAGTGCTGGTGCCGGTAACCAGCCTGTGTCCATGCTCGAAGAAAATATCCGCCTACGGCGCGCACAACCAGCGCTCGCATGTCACGGTCACTGCGCGCACCAGCGGCTTCGTCTGGATCGAGGACATCGTCGACGTGGTCGAGAAGCAGGCTTCGTGCGAACTATATGGCCTGCTCAAGCGCCCGGACGAGAAACTCGTGACCGAGCGCGCCTACGACAACCCCAAGTTCGTCGAAGACATGGTGCGCGACGTCGCCGCAGTGCTGAACAAGGACGAGCGCATCGATTGGTATGTGGTGGAGTCGGAAAACTTCGAATCCATCCACAACCATTCGGCCTATGCCCTGATAGAGCGCGACAAGAAAAAGGCCGCCGTCTGATCGACGCGGGCCGCAGGCGAAGATGCGCCGCGCGCAGGCTGGAATCCTTCAATAACGCCTGGTCAGCGTCATGCTCTGGCTGTCGCGCCGCATTTCCATGCGGTTGAGAAAGCTCATGCCCAGCAGGGTCAGCCCCATGGCGTCGCCCTCGCTCACCACCGCGTCGACATTGTTGAGCTCGATGTCGCCGATTTTCACCGTATCGAGCTTGACGCGATAGGCCGCGGCCAGGCCGTTGGCGGTCTGCACCTGGCCGCGCGCGCCCCGCAGGTAATCGATCCCCAGGCGCTTCGCTTCGACCGCTGTCAGGGAGACAAAGGTGGCGCCGGTGTCCACCAGGAAGCGCACGCTGCCGCCGTTGATCGAACCCGCGGTGACGAAATGACCGCGCGCATCCGCCTTGAGGACTACGCTTTGCCTGCCCGGACCGGGAGCGAGGTAGGCACTACCCATGCGCAGCGTTCTTCTCCTTCCATCGATCTCGAAGCTGGCGGCATTCTTCTCGGTGCCGAGCAGGACCACGCCTTCGGCGGTCTTCTGCCCGGGCGCCAGAGTGCGCGGCTGGCCGCCGTCGATGACGACGATCGCGCGCGTGCCTACCAGGCCGACCAGGGCGACCTCGGCTGCCAAGCCCGGCGGTGCCAACAGCGCCAGTGCGAGCACGGCCATTATCCGCCGCAAATTTGTAGTGATCATTTCTTCAGCAGCCCCGGGCTATTTTGCCACATCAATTCGCTGCGGTCTGATTGAGGGGACGCGCCGAGAATTGTCCCATCGCGCCGTTGCAGTCAGGTACCGGCGCCCGACGATGCTCCGGGCGGCGCTATCCGGTCGTCCTCGTAGCTGACCTCGATACGCATCAAGGAAGCGACGCGCCGGCCATCGAGCTCCCCCGGCGTAAAGCGCAGCTTCTTGAACGCCGCGACCGCTGCTCTGGAAAAAATCTCGGGCAGGTCGGTCTTTTCGACCTCGATGGAAACCACATAGCCGAGTTCGTTGATCCACAGCTTCAGCACGACTGTCCCCGCCGCCATGATCGGCCTTAGCTCCGGTGCATCCAATTCGGGCGGGTCGACGGGCCGGGGACGTTTTGACAGCTGATCGGCAGTGTAATAGCGGGTGGTCGCGGGGAGAGGGTGCTGGCCGATGCCCTCTGCGCGCAGCGGCCCCGGACGCTGTTCGGCGCCGATGGCGCGCGCAGGCGCCGCCCCGCCTTTTCCATCGGTGGATAGTCCGGGCGGCGCGAGCGCGCCCTGGTCTTCTGGCGCCAGCATCGCGCTGAGCGCGGATGCAGGCACCGGCATCTGCGCGCCCGGCGGCGCAGTCCCGGAAACGCCGGTGACAACGCCCAGGTAGGGCGGGACCAAGAGTGCCGCATGCAACAGGCAGGAGAACAGCGATGCGGCATACAAGCGCTTCCAATCGGCGCTAGTCATCAGCGTCGCGCCGGGTTCGCCACAGCATCCGAGCGAGAATTCTGCGGCGGGAATCGACCGTTCATGCGAGAGAATCAACCATTTGTCGCCGAAACTTTACTGGAATCGTGATCGGACTATTATTCCATCAAGCGCTGTCAGGCTAGCGCCGATTGCGCCAGTGAAGCAAGCGGCGTTTCCTCCGACCCGAAGGGAGTGCAAATGATCTGCAATGCTGTGGCGAGAATATCACCGCCTATGGTCCGCCTGGGATAGAAACCTTAGAATCGATGTTTTCCCATGCACGCCCAAAGGAGTTGGCCATGAAAACAGCAAGAGGTTTCACGCTGATCGAGTTGATGATCGTGATCGTGGTGATTTCAATACTCATGGCTGTGGCCATTCCCGCCTATACCAGCTATGTGACGCGCGGAAAACTCATAGAAGCCACCTCGGGACTGTCGGAGGGACGGGTGAAAATGGAGCAGTTTTTCCAGGATAACCGGACCTACACAGGCGGGCCGGCCCCCGCGGCGACCACTAATTTTACTTTTGCCGTGAGCAACCTTTCGAACACCAGCTACACCATCACCGCGACCGGCAAAGGCAGCCTGTCGGGATACAGCTACAGCATCAACGAGAGCAACACGAAGTCGTCCAACACCCCCTGGGGCAACAAGACGAGCTGCTGGGTGATAAAGAAGGGGGGTGAGTGTTGAGCTCGTTTCACTACAGAAAATCCCTGGGATTTTCGCTGGCCGAGTTGATGATGGGCATTCTGATCATGGGCGTCCTCGTGTCCCTGGCCATGCCCGGCCTGCGCGACATGCTGCGCAATGCCGAGGTTCGCAACGCGGCCGAGTCCATTGCCAACGGGCTGCAACGCGCACGCGCTGAAGCCGTGGCGCGCAATGCCAACGTCGAATTCGTCCTGGGGACCGAGTTCGTCCCGGGGACCGGGTTCGTCGCAGGCACGCCGTCGTCCTGGGTCGTGCGCGCGGTAGCCGCGCCGAATCCGCCGATTGAGTCGAGGTCAGGCAGCGAAGGCTCCGGCAGCGTTACAGTCACCGCCCTGGCCGCTGATTTGCCGGTCACAGTCCCGGCGACGTTTGCCGATTTGACCCCAGCGACTACCGTCACTTTCAACAATTTTGGCGGAACCCTGGCAGTCAATGCGGACGCATCTGTCGCGCTCGCGCGTATCGACGTGACTGCCTTGGAAGCCACCCAGAGTTTGCGCGTCGGGATCGAAGTTGGCGGCGCACCCAAAATGTGCGATCCCGGTCTGGCTGCAGGTTCCAGTCCGCGCGCATGCTAACCGGAGCAAAAATCGTGTACACGCAAAAGACTCGCTCTCCGAAATCCGCGCAACAGGGTGTGGTACTGCTCGAGGCCCTGATTGCCATCCTGCTTTTTTCCATGGGCGTGCTGGCCGTAGTCGGTTTGCAGGCGGCGATGATCAAGAACACCGCTGATTCCAAATACCGCGCCGATGCCGCTTATATCGCCCAGCAGAGGATAGGCATGATGTGGTCGGACCCCGCCAATCTTGCCGACTACCTCGAGGACAATACCGATATCTCCGAGTTGCTGCCGGCCGGCCAGCGGTCGGTCACCCAGTCGGCCCCAGGCCAGTTCACGGTTACGGTCACCTGGCAGCAGCCGGGCGGCGGCGAGACGCAGCACAATTTCACCACCACCGCGCGCATCACGGGGGGCTAGAGCCATGCAATCGAACAACAGGCGCGCGCCTGCATCCCAGGCCGGATTCACCCTGGTGGAAATCATGGTCGGTCTGGCCATAGGCATGCTCGCCATGGTGATCATCATCCAGGTCATTTCCGTTTTTGAAGCACAGAGGCGCACTACCGCAGGGACGGCGGATGCGCAAACCAATGGCGGCATCGCGCTATACAATATTTCGCGCGAGCTGCAGCTGGCAGGTTATCCGCTGGTGCCCGTGACCGCCTCGCCGCTGGAATGCACGACGCTGAGCATCAATGGCTCAGCGGACACGACTGTTCCCAACCGCCTCTCCCCTGCGGCTATTGTGGATGACGTGGTGGGGGCCGGCGTCAACGCAAGTCCCAGCGACTTGCTGGTCCTGCGCTATGGTAGCGCTGGCATGGGCGGCGTTCCTACCCAGATTACCGCGATGGGCGCTCCGAGCGCGAACGACGCGACACTGATCACAAATTTTGGCTGCCAGGCGGGTGATATTTCGCTGATCACCAACGGAAATACCTGTGCCATGTCCAGGGTGACCGCCATCGCGGGTACCACGACCGCAACATTGGCCGATACGACCGGCGGAATCACCGGCGCTGATTTTTCCTGCATGGGAACCTGGACTGAGGTCACCTATGGCGTAAATAACGGCAATCTGGTACGCACGGTGGTGAATAATTTCGGCGCGGCCAGTAGCAACCCCGTCGTGGCGGGTATCGTCAATCTGCAGGTGCAGTACGGCATTTCCGCCGCGGCCAATTCCAACCAGGTCACCCAGTGGGTGGATGCGAGCGGTGCAACCTGGGGGGCGCCCACGGTGGCCAATCGCAACCGGATCAAGAGCCTGCGCATCGCCGTAGTGGCGCGCAACGCGAAAACGGAGCCTAGCGTCGTGACCACCGCATGCAGCTCCGTCAATACGCCGGCGCCTACCGGCCTGTGCGCATGGGAGGGCAGCGCCCTCTCGCCGGCGCCGACCATCGACCTGAGCGCCGGAGATCCGAACTGGGGCAGATACCGCTACCGGGTGTTCGAAACCATTATTCCACTGCGCAACATGGTCTGGTCCAGGGATACGCTATGAAACTGCCGTCCACAGCCCGCTCGAGCGGGCGCCTCGGGAAGGAGCGCGGCGTGGTGCTGTTCTTTGCGCTCATTTCCCTGCTCGCAATCATGCTTGCGGCAGTCGCGCTGGTGCGCTCGGTGGATACCAGCACGATCATCGCCGGCAATCTCGCGTTCAAGCAGTCGGCCACCAGCTCCGGTGATGCCGGAACGGAAACCGCCGTCGCCTGGCTGAGCGCGGTAGAGGCGGCGGAAAACACCAAGAACGTGCTGTCCGATACCACGCACGCCTTCAATATCGACAATGCGGCGGCGGGATACTATTCCAGCCTCAATCCCGGTCTCAGCCTGACCGCCACCACCGGCTTGAGAATCCAGTGGACCGACGCCGACAGCGTCCTCGTCCTGCCCGATCCCGACCCGGACAGCGGCAACAGCGTGCGCTATGTCATCCAGCGCATGTGTCGCACGCCGAATGTGGCGATTCAGAATGCCGACTGCCTGTTCAGCGGCGCCCTGCAGGACACCAATGGCAAGAACATCCCCCTACCCCAGGACATATGCAAAGGGTCCGGCTGCCCCGTAGCCGGCCAGACCCCCCAGATCCGCATCACCTCCCGGGTCACGGGTCCGCGCAACACCATCAGCTATGTGCAAGCCTTCGTCTATTAGGATGCAACCATGAAACCTTATCTGACAAATCTCGCTACCCCCCACCGTACCCTGCCGGCCGTGATTCTGGCCTTGGCTGCCGGACTCATGCTGCCGCTGCCAGCGCTGGCCGGAGCGGTCGCGCTGGCGACGGCGCCGCTGGCGACATCCACCACGTCCACGGTGAAGCCGAATCTGTTGTTGATGTTTGACAATTCCGGCAGCATGGATTGGGATCACATGCCGGACGATTCTGCAGACGGCGGTAGCGCGGTGACCTTCCGCTTCGGCTACTACGGTATGCGCTCGGCCCAGTGCAACCAGGTCTATTACGATCCCACGGTCACCTATACGCCGCCGGTGCATCCGGACGGCACGAGCTATTCCAATGCCAGTTTTTCCGGCGCCTGGACCAACGGATTCAGCACCGGCGCGGGCACTGCCGATTTGCGCACCGGATTCAGAGCCAACCAGTCTGATGTGGGCGGCAACGCCGGAGGCGTAGACTCCGCGACGAATGCTTATTACTACAATTATTCGGGCAGCCAGCTGAGCTCTTTGCAGAGGAACTACAACAGCACCAGCAATGTCTTCTATAGCGAATGCAACAGTGCCGAAAATGCAGCGCCAGGACGCGACGGATTTTTTACCAGAATCAGCCTGTCGAGCACCGCGGCCGCCACGACCGCCTCCATAGTGGTAGGCGGCAGCAGCCCCACCAGCACTTCGGTGAGCGGCATCGTCGTGAACGGCACGCAGCAGATCATGTCCGGTCTAGCCGCGGCGAGCACCTCCACTGGCACCCTCGCCACGAACATCAGGGACCAGATCAATCTTTGCACGACGTCCAAAGTCGGCAACTGCACCACCACCGGCGGTCATGGCTACACCGCCACGGTGTCGGGCAGCACGGTCACGCTCACCGGACTGGCTGCAACGGCCCAGACCATGGTGATCACCCGCGGCAACAGCGGCAACATGACCCTGGTCCCGACCATATTCCCGGCCGCCAACGCCACCCAGTTGCAGAATTTCGCCAACTGGTACAGCTATTACCGCACCCGATTGCTGATGATGAAAACCGCAACCGGACAGGCGTTCAGCAGCGTCAACAAGAATTACCGGGTGGGTTTCGCGAAAATCAGCTCGTCGGGCTCGCCGACGGTGTATGTGGATACGTTCTGGGATAACTCCGATTCCGTGGCCGGTCCGGTCAGCACCCAGCGCACCACCTGGTACAACGCGCTCTACAACACCACGAGCAGCGGCAGCACCCCGTTGCGCACCGCATTGTCGGATGCCGGGCGGTACTACGCCGGCAAGCTGGGTGGTGCCGATCCGGTGCAGTTTTCCTGCCAGCAGAACTTCACCCTGCTTTCCACCGACGGTTACTGGAACACAGGCGATGGCTACAAGATAGACGGCAGCTCCGCCGTCGGCAACCAGGACGGGACCGCCCCGCGGCCGATGTACGACGGCGCCCAGACCTCCGCCCAATGGACCTTCACGTATGCCAGGAACTACTATTCCAACACCAGAGGTTCCGGGAGCGACAGGTGCAGCAACAGGAACGACAGGCATGTAGTGACCCAGCCGCAGATCGGCACTTGCGTCAAGTCCTCAGGTAGCGGAAGTTGCACGCCCAGCAACTGGATTTCCAACGGATCTTCCAGCATGGGTCCCTGCCTGAGTAACCCCAGATTTCCACAGGACTATCCGGGCGGAAATCAGACCACCCCACCTGTGCTGCAGGGTTCGCCCGTGGAATCTGCAGGAACCAGCGGCGGCACCAGCGACAACCTGGCAGACATCGCCATGTACTACTATCAGACCGATTTGCGCACCACGGCGCTGGGCAACTGCGGCCCGGATAATTCACTGTGTGAAAACAATGTGTTCCAGGGGGCCACGGACAAGAATCTGCAGCAGCACATGACCACTTTCACACTGGGCCTGGGCGCAAGCGGCTGGATGAATTATTCGTCGAGCTATCTGAGCGACACGACCGGGGATTTTACCGCGGTCAAGCAGGGCAGCACCGCCAGTTCCAGCGCGACTCCGCCGGTGTGCTCCTGGCAGGCGGATGGCAGCGTGTGCAACTGGCCCGTGCCCGGCCTGTCCAGCGGCAACGGCTTCATCGCCAACGTCGACGACCTGTGGCATGCGGCGGTGAACGGACGCGGCGCCTATTTCAGCGCCACCAATCCGAAGACCCTGTCCGCCGGCCTGACCAACGCGCTGGCGAGCATCAATTCCAAAATAGGCGCCGCTGCGGCTGCCGCCACCAGCACGCTCAATCCGGTCGCGGGCAACAACTTCGCCTATGTCGCCAGCTACACCACGGTTGCATGGAAGGGCAATCTCGAAGCACGCGGCATCAACGTGGACACCGGCACGGTTACCGAGAATGCCTCCTGGTGCATCGAAGATGTCGCGGCGCAATCCTGCGCCGCACCGGGTACCGTCGAGACCGACACCTCTGGAGAGGTCACAGTCTTTTACTGCGTGACGCCCAATCAGGTCGTCTGCAACGGCGGCGAGCTGGTCGGTTCGGATTGCAAGGTGCAGATCGCGACCGCCTGCACCGGCACCATGAACTCCCTGGTGGGCGACGCCTCCGACACGCGCAATGTTTATACGGCGAAAAGCGATGGCTCCGCCGCACTCGTCGATTTCTTGTATACGAACCTGGATCCGGCTGACTTTGACAGCTCGCGCATCAGTACGCTCACGCAGATGCAGGGGACCACGCTGACCGCGGCACAAAAGAGTGCGGCCGCAGGCGCGAACCTGGTCAATTATCTGCGCGGACAGCACGGACACGAGTTTGATCGCACCTCCAACGCCCTGGTGGACCAGTTGTATCGCAAACGCGAAGCAGTGCTGGGGGATGCGCTGGAATCCCAGCCCGCCTTCATCGGCGCACCCGTATTCAGCTATCCCTACCCGGGCTATAGCAGCTACCTGACCGACCAGGCCGGCCGCGCGGGGACGGTGTACATGGGCACCAACGACGGCATGATGCACGCGTTCGCAGGCGACACCGGGGTGGAACGCTGGGCATATGTACCGAGCATGGTGCTGCCCAATCTGTGGAAACTGGCAGACACCTCCTACGCCACCAACCACACGAACTACGTCAACGGCAGCCCGATCACCTCGGATATATGTGCCGCCAACTGCGGTGATGCCGCCACTGCGGTGTGGAAGACCATACTGGTGGCCGGGCTGAACGGCGGCGGGCGCGGCTACTATGCGCTGGACATCACCGACCCCGCTGCACCTGCCCTGCTATGGGAATTCAAGCCCAGCGCCCCCATCGGCCGACCCCAGGACCCGGATCTGGGTTACAGCTTCGGCCGCGCGATCATCACGCGCAAGACCGACGGCACCTGGGTGGTGCTGGTGACTTCCGGCTACAACAACGGAACCGTCAGCAGCGATCCGCTGGTCAACAATTCGCCGGCGGGCAGCGGCATCGGCTACCTGTACGTCCTGAATGCTGCCACCGGCGCAATCATCAGCAAGATTTCCACTGGCGTAGGCAGCGCGGCGACTCCCAGCGGACTGGCCAAGATCGCCGGCTGGAACAATGAACCCGCGGGCAACGCGGCGGGTTTCGTCTACGGCGGCGACTTGCTCGGAAATGTCTGGCGCTTCGACATCAACACCGGCGCCGTGCTGAAGTTCGCCACCTTGTTCGACGACCTCAACGTCGCCCAACCAATTATGACGACCCCGATACTGGGCGAAATCAACGGCAAGCGCGTGGTGTTCATCGGCACCGGGAAATATCTGGAAACCTCGGACCTGACCACGAGCCAGAAGCAGACCCAGTACGCGATCAAGGACGACAACGCGAGCGCTACCCTGGTAAACCCGCGCGCCACTCTGGTGCAGCAATACCTCATCAACAATCCGGACGGGACGGCCACCCGCCTTTCCTCCGGCACGTCCACTGCCGGCGCCGCCACTGCCACCAATCCGGTGGATTTTTTCGCCGACCGCGGCTGGTTCGTCGATTTTCCTGATCTCGGAGAGCGCGTAAACATCGACGCCAGGCTGGTGCAAGGTACACTGCTGGTGCCCTCGATTGTTCCTTCGAGCACGGTCTGCGCGCCTGGCGGGTTTGGCTGGCTCAACTTTCTCGACTACAAGACCGGCGGCGCAATTACCCAGCTTCCGGGAATCCCGATGGCATCGACAAAATACGACTCGACCATCGTCGGGATCAATGTGCTCTTCATCCAGGGTTCGCCGATAGTCGAGGTGGTGACTTCGACGAATCCGACGCCGAAGAAAGATCCGGACGTGCAGTTCCGGGCAGCGGCGGCCGGATTTGCCGGAAAGCGGCAGAACTGGCGCGAGTTGATTCAGTGATCGGGCGGGTCTAGCCCGGAACGATGCCGCGGAATCCGGGACGAGGACTGGCCGGTCCTCTACCTAATTCCGCTGCGCCTGGCCCCGACGCCGGGTATGGTCGCTGTGTTCGCCGGCAGTCGCAACGGCTCAGTCGCGGAAATTCTGGAACTGCAGCGGAATATCGGTGATGGATTTCTTGACCAGTTGAATGGCCGTCTGCAGGTCGTCCTTCTTCGCGCCGGAAACGCGCACCGCCGTGCCCTGAATGCTGGCCTGTACCTTGAGCTTGTTGTCCTTGATCAGTTTGACGATCTTTTTCGCCTGCTCCGACTCGATGCCGTTCTTGACTTCGACAGTATGCTTGATCTTGTCGCCGCTGATTTTCTCCGTGCCCTTCGGTTCGAGCGCACGCACGTCCACGCCGCGTTTTGCGCATTTCGCGGTGAACACGTCCATCAACTGCTTGAGCTTGAAATCGTCGTCGGCGAAAACCGCCAGCGTAAATTCGGATTGCTCTATTCTGGCGTCCGAACCCTTGAAATCGAATCGATTGGCGACTTCCTTGTTGCACTGATCGATCGCGTTCCTGAGTTCGACCTTGTTGACTTCCGAAGTGATGTCGAAGGAGGGCATGGCAGGTCTCTCGCGTCAGTTGATGTCGATTGATGTGTAGGCGTGATTATACTGTAGGGCGTGTCTGACGCCGCCGGCGCGAGCCGCTACAATTGCCGGCGGGATGAAACCCGACCGAAAACCGTAAATGGAGAAAACAGGATGGCGCACTGGATACGCTTCGAGCATCAGGGCCGGGCAGGCTTCGGCATGCTCGAGAACGAAAGCATCAAGGTTCATTCCGGCGACATGTTTGCAGGCGCGCAAGCCACCGGGGAGCTCGTTTCCCGGGCTGCGGTCAAGGTGCTTACCCCGACTCGGCCGAGCAAGATGGTGGCCCTGTGGAACAATTTCCATGCGCTTGCGGCGAAGCTGGGCAATCCGGAACCCCCGGAACCGCTGTATTTTCTCAAAGGCAACAACTCCTTCCTCGCGCACGGGGAGACCATCCGCGTTCCGGCTTCGTATCCCGGCAAGGTGGTGTACGAGGGTGAACTGGGCGTGGTCATCGGCAAGCGCTGCTCGGGTGTGGCTGTAGCCGATGCCCCCGGCCATGTATTCGGCTATACCTGCATCAACGACGTCACCGCCGCGGAGATCCTCAACAGGGACGCGAGCTTCGCCCAGTGGGCCCGCGCCAAGAGTTTCGACACCTTCGGCGTTTTCGGGCCGGTGATCGCCACCGGCCTCGATCCGTCCGAGCTCGTGGTCAGGACCATCCTTAACGATCAGGAGAGGCAGAACTATCCCGTGGCCGACATGATTTTTTCCCCGGCACAGCTGGTCAGCCTGATCTCGCAGGACATGACGCTGGAACCCGGCGACGTGATCGCCTGCGGCACCTCGCTGGGCGTGGGCTCGATGAAGCCGGGCAGCCGCGTCAGCGTCGTCATCGACGGCATCGGCACGCTAAGCAACCGCTACGAATAAGCGCCGGCCGCGTACTCCCAATTGGAAAAGCCGTTTCGATATTCTCGAAACGGCTTTTCCGCAACTGCTGCGATGCGCTGCTACTTCTTACGGCGCCTGCGCAGATTCGCCGCGCCTTGCGCATCGCGGACTTTCGCCGGTCCTTGTGGATCGCGGACTTTCGCCGCGATGCGCATGCGCAGCGCATTCAGGCGGATGAAGCCCTCGGCGTCCCTCGGGTCGTAGGCGCCACGGTCGTCCTCGAAGGTGGCAATGGCCGTGTCGAACAGGGAATCGCTCTTCGAGTCGCGGCCGACAACGACGACGTTGCCCTTGTACAGCTTGACCCGCACCCAGCCGTTCACGTTCGCCTGAGAGGCATCGATCATGGTCTGCAGCATGCGCCGCTCTGGGCTCCACCAGTAGCCGTTGTAGATCAGCGCCGCGTAGCGCGGCATCAGATCGTCCTTGAGGTGGGCGACTTCCCGGTCCAGGCATACCGATTCGATGGCGCGATGCGCGCGCAGCATGATGGTGCCGCCGGGCGTCTCGTAGCAGCCGCGGGATTTCATGCCGACGTAGCGGTTTTCGACCAGGTCCAGCCGTCCGATGCCGTGCTTGCCGCCCAGTTTGTTGAGGGTCTCGAGGACCTTCGCCGGCGACAGCTTGTTGCCGTTGACGGCGACGATGTCGCCCTGCCGGTATTCCATCTCGACATATTCGGCGCGGTCCGGCGCCTCCTCCGGCGACACGGTCCAGCGCCACATGTCCTTTTCCGGTTCCTTGGCCGGATTTTCGAGCATGCGGCCTTCGTAGGAAATGTGCAGCAGGTTGGCGTCGGTGCTATAGGGTGAACCGGCTTTCTTCTTTCCTTCCACGGGAATGCCGTGTTTCTCGGCGTACTTGAGCAGCTTTTCGCGCGACACCAGATCCCATTCGCGCCATGGCGCGATGACGCGGATATCGGGTTCGAGCGCGTAGTAGCCGAGTTCGAACCGCACCTGATCATTGCCCTTGCCGGTGGCGCCATGCGAAACGGCGTC
Source organism: Burkholderiales bacterium (assembly GCA_014860355.1). Taxonomy (GTDB): domain Bacteria; phylum Pseudomonadota; class Gammaproteobacteria; order Burkholderiales; family SG8-39; genus 2-12-FULL-64-23. Next base: position 33,513 of record JACZJV010000135.1, read on the forward strand.
CGCGCCGGTCATGCGCGCAATCTCGATCTGCCGCTTGGCGATGAGCGGACGCGCAATCGAGGTGCCGAGCAGGTATTCGCCTTCGTAGATCGCGTTGGCGCGGAACATGGGAAAGACGAAGTCGCGCACGAACTCTTCGCGCAGGTCATCGATGAATATCTTCCTGACGCCGAACTGTTTCGCCTTCTTTCGCGCCGGCTCAAGTTCTTCGCCCTGGCCGATGTCCGCGGTGAAGGTGATCACCTCGCAGCCGTACTGGTCCTGCAGCCATTTGAGAATAACCGAGGTATCCAGCCCGCCGGAGTAGGCGAGCACGACTTTTTTCACTCCGCTCATTTTGTTTGGCATTTGTTTACTCGGAAAATTAGGAATTCAGATATCTGCCGGCTCGCTCCAGCGCTGCGCACCGATCATGCAACTCTTCCCAGCAGCAGGAATTCCATCAGCGCTTTTTGCGTATGCAGGCGGTTTTCAGCTTCGTCCCATACCACGCTGTGCGGGCCGTCGATCACGTCCGCGGCAACTTCCTCGCCCCGGTGCGCCGGCAGGCAGTGCATGAACAATGCGTCCGGGGCGGCCAGGCGCATCATGTCGGCGTCTACCTGCCAGTCGCTGAAGTCGCGCTTGCGCTCGGCGTCCTCGTCCTCGAAGCCCATGCTCGTCCAGACGTCGGTGGTGACCAGATCAGCGCCGCGGGCGGCCTCCATCGGGTCGGCAAAATGTTCGAAATGCTTGGCGCCGTACGCGCCAGCGCGCTCGGCCTCGACCTCGTAGCCGGGCGGGGTAGAGACGTGCAGATTGAAGTCGAAAATGGCGGCCGCCTTCATCCAGCTGTTGCAGACGTTGTTGGAATCGCCGATCCAGGCCACCGTCTTTCCGCTGATCGGGCCGCGGTGTTCGGCGTAGGTGAAGACGTCGCCCATCACCTGGCAGGGGTGGTATTCATTGGTCAGCCCGTTGATCACCGGCACGCGCGAGACGGCGGCAAAGCGCTCGAGGATTTCCTGATCGAAGGTGCGGATCATGACGATGTCGACCATGCGCGACACCACCTGGGCCATGTCTTCGACCGGTTCCCCGCGCCCGAGCTGGGTGTCGCGGGTGCTTAGAAAAATGGCCGCACCGCCCAGCTGGTGCATGCCGGCTTCGAACGACAGGCGCGTGCGCGTGGACTGCTTCTCGAAAATCATCGCCAGCGTGCGGTCGACCAGCGGGTGGTAGGGCTTGTACTGCTTGAACTGGTCCTTGATCCAGCGCGTGCGAGCGAACAGGTACTCGTACTCGGCGCGGGAAAGGTCGCTGAATTGCAGATAATGCCGCAGCTGCATGATCGGTCTCCGGCGTCAGTTCGCCGGGGCGCTCTGGCCGAGGAATTCCAGGATCAACGCAGAGAGGCGCTCGACCAGCTGCCGCGCTTCCCCCGCGTTGATGATGAGCGGCGGCAACAGCCGCACGACCCTGTCGGCAGTGACGTTGATGAGCAATCCGGCATCCAGCGCGCGCCGGACCAGCTCCGCGCAGGGACGGTCGAGCTCGATCCCGATCATCAAGCCCATGCCGCGGATCGAGACTACACCCCTGGCATCGGCGAGCGCGGTGCTCAAGCCGGCACGGACGAAATCGCCCATCTTGACCGCGTTGGCCAGCAGTCGCTCGTGTTCGATGACTTCGAGGGTGGTGATCGCTGCGGCGCAGGCCAGGGGATTGCCGCCGAAGGTGGATCCATGGTTGCCCGGCTTGAATATCTCGGCCGCGGCGCCCTTGGCGAGACAGGCGCCGATAGGCACCCCGCCGGCAAGCCCCTTGGCGAGAGTGACCACGTCCGGAAGAAACTCCGCGTGCTGATAGTAAAACCACGTGCCGGTGCGGCCGAGGCCGCATTGGATCTCGTCGAGCATGAGCAGCCACTGATATTGATCGCACAACTGACGCAAGCCGCGCAGGTAGTCCAGGCGGGCAAGGTTGATGCCGCCTTCCCCCTGGATCGGCTCTACCAGAATCGCCACCACGTTGCGGTTGTTCTGCGCCACCTGTTGCACCGCTTCCAGGTCGTCGTAGGGCACACGCACGAAGCCAGACACCAGCGGCTCGAACCCGGCGTGCACCTTGCGGCTGCCCGTCGCCGACAGCGTGGCCAGGGTGCGGCCATGAAAGGCATTCTCCATCACCACGATCGCGGGATTTTCTACGCCTTTGCCCTTGGCGTACAGTCGCGCAATCTTGATCGCGGCCTCGTTCGCCTCGCAGCCGGAATTGCAGAAAAAAACCTTGTCCATACCGCTGATCGCGGCGAGTCTGTCGGCAAGATTTTCCTGCTCGGTGATCTGATAGATGTTGGAGGTGTGAATCAGCCTGCCGGCCTGCGCGGCCAGCGTCGCCACCAGCTTCGGGTGCGCATGTCCGAGCGTATTCACGGCGATGCCCCCTAGGGCGTCCAGATAGCGCTTGCCCTGCGCATCCCACAGCCACACACCTTCGCCGTGCGTAAATGCCACCGGCAGCCTGGCATAAGTGTTCATTACGTGAGACATCAGCGTGCCCTAAAATGAAAAACGCACACGGCGGCAGTTGCCGCCGTGTGCCTGATACTCAGTGTCATAATGTTAGCACACTGCCGCAGCTACCGGCAGGGCGCCGGAGCCGCGACTTCGTCCGGCCAACTGCGCGTCTGACCTTAGCTCGCCTCAGCAAGCGGTTCGGTATTCTCTCCCGGCCTGTGCACGGTACACTGCAAAATCCTGCAATGCTGATACATCTGGCGCAACTTGCGCTCGGCGTCACCCTCGTCTTTACCATGTATCAACAGCTTATCCACAACCAGTCCGCCGCGTGTGCTTATGCGGAACGCATATTTCGTGATCGCCGGATGCACCACAAACCCCCCCTTATTCAAGCGCTTATGGTTTTAATAGCATACGCCTGCGATCAACTCAACGCAAATTCCTGCACCAACGGCAATTTATCCCGTTTTCCCGGCACCCGCCACCCCTGTGCACAGCAGGGTAGGACACACTGCGCGCGCAGGCCGGATTCCGCGGGCGGTGCAGGGCAGCGCGTACAAAATAAAACGGCCGGCAAGGAGCCGGCCGTGTCGCACCTTCAGCCTGGCAGCGGGGTTTAGGGCATTGCCTTGACCGCCGCAGCGAGGCGGCTTTTATGGCGGGAGGCTTTGTTCTTGTGGATGATTTTCTTGTCGGCGATACGGTCGACAATGCCGGCAGAGCGGCTCAGCGCCTGCTTCGCAACTTCTTTGTCTCCGGCGGAAATCGCCTTGTTCACGTCCTTCAGCGCGGAGCGCAGAGTCGAGCGCAGGCCGGAATTGTGCCGCCGCTGTTTCTCGGATTGGCGGGAGCGTTTGCGCGCGGAATCTGTATTGGCCATGTGAAACCCAAGTGAGGGGCAAGAAAGGGCGCAATGATACTGATTTAGTCCATGTTATGCAAGCGCATTCTGGTTCCGGCAAAACGCGCTTCGCGCATTGGCCTCCATGGAAACTTCCATTTCGTATAATCGGGCCATGAATCTATTGCGCGCGCTCGCCACGGTGAGCAGCATGACGCTGGTGTCCCGTATCCTCGGTTTCGTGCGCGACGCGGTGATCGCACGCCTTTTCGGCGCCGGGCTTGGCACCGACGCTTTTTTTGTCGCCTTTCGCATTCCCAACCTGCTGCGCCGCCTGTTCGCCGAAGGTGCGTTTTCCCAGGCTTTCGTCCCCATACTGGCGGAGTACAGAACCCGCAACGGAGAGTTGGAGACCAAGCTGCTGGTCGATCGTGTTGCCACCGCGCTATCGCTCGCCGTATTTGCGGTCAGCGTCCTCGGCATCCTGGCGGCTCCCTGGATCATTTATGTCAGTGCCCCCGGATTCTCCGCCGCGCCGGAGAAATTCGCGCTCACGGTGGCGATGCTGCGCGTTACCTTTCCCTACCTCCTGTTCATCTCCTTGGTTTCGCTTGCCGGTGGCATTCTCAACACCTGGAGCCGTTTCGCCGTGCCGGCATTCACGCCTACACTGCTCAACCTGAGCTTTATCTTCTGTGCGCTGGTGCTCGCGCCCTATTTTCATCCGCCCGTGCTGGTGCTGGCCTGGGCGGTGCTGGCGGGCGGTGTGCTGCAACTCGCGCTGCAACTGCCTTATCTGGCGAGAATCGGCATGCTGCCGCGCCTGCGCGCAGATTTCTGGGATGCGGGGGTCAAGCGCATGCTCAGGCAAATGGGGCCGGCGGTGTTCGGCGTTTCCATCGCCCAGGTGTCGCTGCTGATCAATACCATCTTTGCCTCTTTCCTCGCCAACGGCAGCGTGTCCTGGCTGTACTATGCCGACCGCCTGATGGAATTCCCCACCGGCATGCTGGGCGTGGCGCTGGGCACCATCCTGCTCCCGAGCCTGTCCAAATACTACTCGAGCGATGCCACCGAGCAGTACAGCCGGTTGCTCGACTGGGGACTGCGCCTGACTTTGCTGCTGGCGCTGCCGGCGGCGCTGGCACTGGCGCTGCTGGCCGTACCGCTGATCAGCACGCTGTTCCACTACGGCCAGTTCAGCGTCGACGATGTGTGGATGACGCGCCGGGCGCTGGTCGCCTACAGCATCGGACTTATCGGCCTGATCCTGGTGAAAGTGCTGGCCCCGGGGTTTTATGCGCGCCAGAATATCCGTACACCGGTAAGAATCGCGGTTATCACCCTGATTGCGACACAGCTGATGAACCTCGTACTGATCGGCCCGCTCAAGCACGCCGGGCTTGCACTGGCGATCGGTCTGGGCGCTTGCCTCAACGCCGGCCTGTTGTACTATAAGCTGCGCCAGCACGGCATCTATCAGCCGCAGCCGCAATGGGGCAGGTTCGGTTTCAAGCTGATGCTGGCGCTGCTCGTCATGGCTGCGGCCTTGTGGGGGGCAATGGGCAGCGAGAGCTGGTGGCTGGCGGCGGCATGGCAGCTGCGCATGGCGGGTCTGCTTGGTATGGTTTGCCTGGGCGCTGCCGTCTACTTCGCGACGCTGTGGCTGCTCGGCTTTCGCATCGGGGATTTTGCGCGGCGCGCCGCTGAATAGATTGCACTGTTCGATGGACGGAATGGAACCGCAATACCGCCTGGAACGATTCTCCGCGTTGCTGTGCCGGGAGGATTTTTGTCTCGCCGAAGCCTGTCTGCTGGTTGCACAGGGCGCCTATCCCGAACTGGACGTCGCGCACTATCTGGCGCGCATCGATGCGCTTGCCGCGGCGGTAAAGGGCCGCGTCGCCGGCGATGCGTTCGCCGAGCAGAAAATTGTCGCGCTGAACCGGCACCTGTTCACCGAACTGGGCTTTCGCGGCAACGCGCTCGACTATTACGACCCGCGCAACAGCTACCTCAACCAGGTGCTGGAGCGGCGCGCCGGGATACCGATCACGCTGTCGATTCTGTACATGGAAATCGGCCGGCGCCTGGGCCTGCGCCTGCAGGGCGTGTCCTTTCCCGGCCATTTTCTGGTCAAGCTGCGCGTGACCGGGGGCCAGCTGGTTCTGGATCCCTACTGCGGCGGCGAGGCGCAATCGGAATCGCAGTTGCGTGCGCGCCTGGCGCAGGTGCTGCCACTGGGCGAAGCCGACGCGCAGCCGCTGTCGCAGTTCCTGCAGGCGGCGACACCGCGGCAGATTCTCGCGCGCCTGCTGCGCAACCTCAAAGGCATTTACCTGCAGTCGGAGGAGGCGCAGAATATGCTGGAGGTGATGCAGCGCATGGTGATGGTGGCGCCGCACGCGGCCGAGGAGCTGCGCGACCGGGGCCTGGCCTATCTGCGGCTGGACTGTTTCCGCGCCGCGCTCGCCGATTTGCAGGACTATCTGGAACGGCGCCCGGATGCGCCCGACGCGGACGAGATCCGGGGCAGGGCCGCCGCGCTGCGACTGGTATGCGCGAGGCTGAACTAATGCGCGGGTCTCGAGTCCAACCGGCGCGCAAATGTTTTGGATTGGTTGGTCCGCATTCTTCGCGGCCTTTGCATCGAATTCTTTCCATGGCAGGAGATAGGACATGAAACTAGACAGTTCGAGCTTCGGCGACAATCAGCGCATCCCCGGCGCCTATGCATTCGCCGTGCCGCACGCGACCGACCACGTCGCACTTTCTTCCAACCGCAACCCGCAGCTGAGCTGGAGCGGCGCTCCGGCTGACACCAGGTCCTTCGTGCTGATCTGCCACGATCGCGACGTGCCGAGCAAAGGCGATGACGTAAACAAGGAGGGGCGCAGCGTTCCGGCCAGCTTGCCGCGCGTGGATTTTTATCACTGGGTGCTGGTGGACATCCCCGCGGGGATGAGCGCGATCGCAGAAGGCGAATATTCCGACGGCGTCAGCGCGCGCGGGAAGTCGGGGCCGCAGGCGAAGCACGGCACGCGCCAGGGGCTGAATGACTACACCGGCTGGTTTGCCGGCGACAAGGATATGGACGGCAAGTACTTCGGCTACGACGGGCCCTGCCCGCCGTGGAACGACGAGATTCTGCACCATTACGTTTTTACGCTGTATGCGCTGGACTGCGCATCTTGTCCGGTCAGTGGCGCGTTCCAGGGCGCCGAGGTGCTGAAGGCGATCGAAGGGCATGTGCTGGCCAAAGCCGCTTACACCGGCAGCTACACGCTCAACCCCAAGCTCGCTTAGCCCCATGGAAAAAAGCGCCGCATGAAGAATTCCGGGTCGAGGACGCGGCCGATATTCGCGGGGTTCGCGCTGATCCCGCTCGCGCTGCTGGGAGGCGCGCTGGTGCTGCAGCATTTCAAGGGCCAGGCGCCTTGTCCGCTGTGTGTGCTGCAGCGCGCGAGCTTTCTCTTGTTCGCCTTGATCGCGCTGGTGGCGGCGATACGCCAGCCGCAAGGCCGCGGCGCGGCCGGATATTTCGCCGCGCTGGCGCTGGCCGCCCTCGCCGGACTCGGCGTCGCGATACGCCACGTGTGGGTGCTTTACCACCCGAAATTCGGTTGCGGCATCGACGTGCTGGAGCAGCTCATCAACGACCTTCCCACATCCAGGCTATTGCCCTGGCTGTTCCATGCGAGCGGGGAGTGCGCGGCGCCGCATGAGCCGATACTGGGATTGCAGCTGCCAGAGTGGTCGCTCGTCTGGTTTTCGCTGCTGTTCCTAGCCGCGATTTTTTTCGCTTTCAAGAGTTCGTCCGCAGCGCGCGCCGGCGCGATGGCGTGAGCGCGGCCGTGCTCGGCGAGCATCGGACGCGCGTCCCGGAGATGATGGAAAGCCGCTATAATTCAGGATTTTAGCGTTTCACAGCGAATTCTGAACATGCGCGTTTGGCGTACCATTTCCGCACGCAGCCAGTCGCCGACGGCACTGACTATCGGCAACTTCGACGGCGTGCACCGAGGCCATCAGGCGATGCTCGCGCGACTCAAGGAGCAGGCTAGCGCCCTCGGCCTGCGCGCCTGCGTGCTCACCTTCGAGCCGCATCCGCTCGAGTTGTTCGCGCCGCGCACAGCGCCGACGCGGCTTACGTCGCTGCGCGAGAAACTGGAGCTGCTCGCCGCGCATGGCGTCGAATGCGTGCAAGTGAGCCGCTTCAATCGCGCCTATGCCAACCGCTCGCCGCAGGATTTCATCGAACAGGTGCTGCTCCAGGGATTGGGCATGCGCTGGCTGCTGATCGGTGACGACTTTCGCTTTGGCGCCCGACGCGCGGGAGATTTCGCGCTGCTGCAGGAGGCTTCGGCCAAGCACGGGTTCGGCCTGGAGGCGATGCGCACGGTGGCACAGGACGGCGTACGCGTGTCGAGCTCGGCCGTGCGCTCGGCGCTTGCCGCAGGCCGCCTGGCCGAAGCCGAAGCGCTGCTCGGCCGGCCTTACAGCATCAGCGGCCGCGTGGTGCAAGGCGACAAGCTCGGGCGCACCATCGGCTATCCCACGGCCAATGTACAGCTGCGGCACAATCGCCCGCCCCTGTACGGAATCTTTGCAGTGCGCACCCTCGATGGGAAAGGAAACACGCGCTACGGCGCGGCGAGCCTGGGGCTGCGCCCGACGGTCGACGACAGCGGGCGCGCCAGGCTGGAAGTGCACCTGTTCGATTTCGCCGGCGATCTCTACGGCCAGCATCTGCGCATCGACTTCCTGCACAAGATTCGCGACGAAGAGAAATTCGCCGACCTCGAGTCGCTCAAGAAGCGCATCGCCCGTGATTGCGATGAAGCCAGGGACTTTCTTGCCGCGAGCGTACGCGCTTGAGCGCAGCATCGGCTCATCCTGAAATGCGTCCAAGATCAATTCACCAATTCTCTAGAAATGCAAAATGGCTGATTACAAGAACACACTGAACCTTCCGGACACGTCCTTCCCCATGCGCGGGGACCTCGCCAAGCGCGAGCCGCACTGGGTGCGGGAATGGCAGGAGAAGAAGATCTACGAAGCGATGCGCGCCGTGTCCAAAGGCCGGCCGAAGTTCATCCTGCACGACGGCCCGCCCTATGCGAATGGCGATATCCATCTCGGCCACGCAATCAATAAGATTCTGAAGGATATCATCGTCAAATCGCGCAACATGGCCGGTTTCGACGCGGTATATGTGCCCGGCTGGGACTGCCACGGCATGCCGATCGAGCGCGAGATCGAGAAACAGCACGGCAAGAACCTGCCGGTGGAAAAGACGCAGAGCTTGTGCCGCGCCTACGCCGCGGAGCAGATCGAGCGGCAGAAAAAGGATTTTCAACGCCTGGGCGTGCTCGGCGACTGGGACCATCCCTACCAGACCATGGCTTACGGTAACGAAGCCGACGAGATCCGCACGCTAGGGAAGATATTGGATAAGGGCTACGTCTACCGCGGACTGAAGCCGGTGAACTGGTGCTTCGACTGCGCGTCGGCCCTGGCCGAAGCTGAAGTGGAGTATGCGGACAGGAAGGACTACGCCATCGACGTCGGTTTTGCGTTCGCCGAGCCGGAAAAAATCGCCGCGGCGTTCGGCCTGGCCAAGCTACCGGCGGACCAGGGCTGGATCGTCATCTGGACCACCACGCCCTGGACCCTGCCCGGCAATCAGGCGCTGAACGCGCACCCGGAGCACGTCTACAACCTGGTTGCAACCGAGCGCGGGCTGCTGATTCTCGCCGCGGATCTGCAGGAAGCCTGCCTCGCGCGCTATCGGCTTGCCGGCGAGACGCTCGCCTCGTGCAAGGGCAAGGCACTGGAACTGATCGGTTTCAGGCATCCGTTCTACGAGCGGACGGCGCCGGTCTATCTGGGCGAATACGTGACGCTCGATACCGGCACCGGCATCGTGCACAGCGCCCCCGCCTACGGCGTGGAGGACTTCGATTCCTGCCGCCGCTACGGCATGAAGGATGAACAGATCCTCACGCCAGTGATGGCGGACGGGAAATTCGTGTCCACGCTGCCGTTCTTCGGCGGCATGATGATCTGGAAGGCGAATCCCGAGATCGTCAAAAAAATCGCAGAAGTCGGTGCGCTGTTCCACTCCGAGGATTACGCCCACAGCTACATGCACTGCTGGCGCCACAAGACGCCCATCATCTACCGCGCCAGCACCCAATGGTTCGCCGCCATGGACGAGCCGCCGGGCTTCAACGGCGTGAAACCAGCCGAGTCCCTGCGCGCGACCGCGCTGCGCGGCATAGCGAACACACGCTTCTACCCGGACTGGGGCCAGGCGCGCCTGCACGGCATGATCGCCAACCGGCCCGACTGGACGCTTTCGCGCCAACGCCAGTGGGGCGTGCCCATGCCCTTTTTCGTTCACAAGGAAACCAGCGAATTGCATCCGCGCACGCTCGAACTGCTGGAGCAGGTGGCGAAGCGTGTGGAGCAGGGCGGCATCGAAGCATGGCAGACCCTGGACCCGCAGGAACTGCTGGGTACGCAGGCCGAGCAATACGTCAAGATCAAGGACACGCTCGATGTATGGTTCGATTCCGGCTCCACGCATCAGACGGTGATGGGCGGACCAGGCGGCGAGACCGCTGGCGCCGGCTCGCACGGGATGGATCTGCAGTTCCCGGCCGACCTGTACCTCGAAGGTTCCGACCAGCATCGTGGCTGGTTCCACTCCTCCTTGCTCGTTTCGTGCATGCTCAACGGCGTGCCGCCGTACAAGGGTCTGCTCACGCACGGCTTTTTTGTCGACGGGCAAGGCCGCAAGATGTCCAAGTCGCTGGGCAACACCCTGGCGCCGCAGAAGGTCGCAGGTACCCTGGGCGCCGAAATCCTGCGACTGTGGGTAGCCGCTACCGACTATTCGGGCGAGCTGTCGATCTCGGACGAAATCCTGAAGCGCGTGGTCGAGAGCTATCGCCGCATCCGCAACACGCTGCGGTTCCTGCTCGCCAATACGGCCGACTTCGATGCGCAGGCGCACGCGCTGCCGGTTGCGGACTGGCTGGAGATAGACCGCTACGCCCTGGCGCTCACGCAGTCGCTGCAGCAGGAGATGATGCGCGACTACGAGAATTACGACTTTCATTTCGTGGTGCAGAAACTGCAGGGCTTCTGCTCGGAGGACCTGGGCGGGTTTTACCTCGACATACTCAAGGATCGGCTATACACCGCGGGCAAGGACTCGAGGTCCCGGCGCTCGGCGCAGAATGCGCTGTACCAAATTCTGCAGCGCCTGGTGCGCCTGATGGCGCCCATCCTCTCCTTCACCGCGGAAGAGATCTGGGCGCTGGCCGGCAGCGGTAAGGACGAGACCGTGTTCACCCATACCTGGGACGAATTCCCGGCCGCGGGTGATTCGCAGGCGTTGCTCGAGCGCTGGGGTAAGATCCGCAGCGTCCGCGCCGAGGTGCAAAAACAATTGGAAGAGGCGCGCGGCGCCGGAAGCATCGGCTCGTCGTTGCAGGCGGAAGTCGAGATCCGCGCGAGCGGGGACAGGCTGGATCTGCTGCAGTCGCTAGGGGACGATCTTCGCTTCGTGCTGATCACCTCCAGCGCAGTGGTAACGCCGGTCGCTGCTGCCGCCGACGAAGCGGTGATAGTGCATCCCAGCACGCACGCGAAGTGCGAGCGCTGCTGGCATTATCGGGCGGACACCGGCGCCGACGCGGGGCACCCCGGGCTATGTGGTCGCTGCGTGTCCAATCTGCATGGCGGCGGCGAAGCGCGGACCTATGCGTAAGCTCGTGCCTTGGTACGCTTTGGCGTTGCTGGTGGTGGCGCTGGACCAGTTGACGAAGTATTGGATCAGCGCCAGTTTCCGCTATGGCGAGGTGCGTGTCGTCAGCAGCTTTTTCAATCTGGTGCTGACGCACAACAAAGGTGCCGCGTTCAGCTTTCTTGCGAGTGCGGGGGGCTGGCAGCGCGGCCTATTCATCGCCATCGCGCTGGTCGCGATCGTCGTGATCAGCGCGCTTCTGGCGCGTCGAGCAGGGGACAGGCTGTTCTGCCTTGCTCTTGCCCTGATTCTGGGCGGTGCGATAGGCAATGTCGTTGATCGCATCGTCCTTGGCCACGTAGTCGATTTTCTCGATTTTCATTTCGCCGGGTGGCACTGGCCGGCGTTCAATCTCGCCGATTCGGCGATCACCGTCGGCGCGGCGCTGCTGGTTGCGGACAGCCTTCGCCCGGGCGCAAAGCGGGCGGGGGCGGCGCGATGAGCGCACTGCCCGTGCTTGACCGGCGGCTCGCCGCGCCTTTTAAAGGGGCACGATCATGGAAGTATTGCTAGCCAATCCCCGCGGCTTCTGCGCCGGTGTCGAGCGCGCCATCGCCATCGTCGAGCGCGCGCTGGAACTGCATGGCGCGCCTATTTACGTGCGCCACGAGGTGGTGCACAACAAGTTCGTGGTCGATGACCTGCGCGCGAAGGGCGCGGTGTTCGTCGACGAACTGGACCAGGTTCCAGCCGGCAGCACCGTTATCTTCAGCGCTCACGGTGTATCGCAGGCGATCCGGCGCGAGGCCGAGGCGCGCGGCCTAAATGTATTCGACGCCACCTGCCCGCTGGTGACGAAGGTGCATATCGAGGTTGCAAAGATGCGCGCGCAGGGCCGCGGCATCGTCATGATAGGCCATCGCGGGCACCCCGAGGTCGAGGGCACCATGGGGCAGGCGACGGGCGGCATGTACCTGGTGGAGACGGTGGCCGACGCCGAGCGACTTGAGGTCGAGGAGCCGGGCCAGCTTGCTTATGTCACCCAGACCACGCTATCGGTGGACGACGCGGCGGCGATCGTCGATGCGCTGAAACGGAGATTTCCGGGCATCGTCGGACCGAAGAAGGACGACATTTGCTACGCCACGCAGAACCGCCAGGACGCTGTGAAATTCATGGCACCGCAGTGCGATCTGGTGATTGTAGTCGGATCGCCCAACAGTTCGAACTCCAACCGCCTGCGCGAAGTGGCGGAAACCTTGGGGGTGCCGGCGCACATGATAGACCAGGCATCCGAACTGCGCCCGGAGTGGCTGCAAGGCTGCAATCGCGTCGGCGTCAGTGCCGGCGCCTCGGCCCCGGAAGTGCTGGTGCTGGAAGTCATCGCCAGGCTACAGGCTTTGGGTGCGAAGCGGGTGACTCAAATGAAGGGAAAGGAGGAGGGCGTGACCTTTCCCCTGCCCAAGGGTCTGGCCAACGGCGTAACGGCGGATCGCTAACGGACGCGGCGGTCGACCTGGCGCTGTCGTACAGATCGGATTAGACAGAGTCCAAAATTCAATGTATCATGCAAACATGGCCTTAGAACCCAACACCCGAGAAAGCGTGGCGCAAATGCTGCGCGCGCATGGTATTACGCCCACTCACCAACGCATCGAGATCGCACTGGTCCTGTTCGAGCGATGCTGGCATCCGTCGGCCGATCAGATCCTGACCGCGGTCAACGTGCGCTACGCCGAGACTTCGAAAGCGACTGTCTACAATACGCTCAAGCTATTTCTCGACAAGGGACTGGTGCGCGAACTGATCGTCGATCCAAACAAGGTCTTCTACGATTCCAACACCAGCGCCCACCATCATTTCTACGACATGTCCTCGGGGGAGATCACCGACATTCCCGCCGAAGGCGTGCGTATCGATGGGCTGCCGCCGCTGCCGGCGGGTATGGTCACCGCCGGCGTCGACATCATCGTGCGCACCCGTCCGGGGATTTGAGCCGCAAAGAATTGGGGCGCGCCCCCTGCTGATTTTGCGAGGACTCGGCGCGCTTTCCTTGTTTGTGCGCGCGCCGGCGCTTATAATCGTGGCCTTCCGCTGATTCTCCTGTTCGTATCAATGTAGCTCAGCCGGGTTAGCTCAGTTGGTAGAGCAGCGCATTCGTAATGCGAAGGTCGGAGGTTCGACTCCTCTACCCGGCACCAAATTGAATGAACCGGGCGCAGCCGGTTCCGGCAATGTCAGCGGCCTGCGCTCCAAGGACTTCTTCTTGCAGTGCCGATACGAGAGAAGGAGAGCGATGAGCGCAAATCATGGTAAGCAGGTGCTGGGCATTATCGGCGGCAGCGGCGTCTACGACATCGACGGCCTCGCCGGCAAGCACTGGGAAAAGGTATCGTCGCCGTTCGGCGAACCTTCGGACGAGTTGCTCTGCGGCGAGCTCGACGGCCAGGCGATGGTGTTTCTGCCGCGGCACGGGCGCGGGCACAGGATTCCCCCCTCCGAGATCAACTTTCGCGCCAACATCGACGCGCTGAAGCGCCTGGGCGTAACCGATGTCGTCTCGGTCAGCGCCGTGGGCTCGCTGCGCGAGCACCTGCATCCGGGGATGTTCGTCATCGCCGACCAGTTCATCGACCGGACGTTCGCGCGGACCAAGAGTTTTTTCGGAACCGGCGTGGTGGCGCATGTGTCCATGGCGCATCCGGTGTGCAGCCGACTGGGCGATCACCTCGAGGCAGCGATGCGCGAGATCGGCATCGAGTTGGCGCGCGGCGGCACCTACCTGGTGATGGAGGGGCCGCAGTTCTCCAGCCTGGCCGAATCCGAGTTGTATCGGTCCTGGAACTGCGATGTCATCGGCATGACCAACATGCCCGAAGCCAAGCTCGCGCGCGAGGCCGAGATGTGCTACGCGACGGTGGCTATGGTCACGGATTACGACTGCTGGCATCCCAATCACGACGACGTGACGGTGGAGGCGATCATCGAAGTGCTGCTCGCCAACGCGGAAAAGGCGCGCACCCTGGTGAAGAAGGTAGCGCCCAGGATCAAGCGCGACGCCGCGGCGGCCGGCTGCGGCTGCCGCCGCGCGCTCGAGCATGCGCTGATCACCGCGCCCGAGGCGCGCGATGCGGATGTGATGCAGCGATTGGACGCCGTTGCCGGGCGTGTGCTGAAGCCGAGATGATGTCCTAGGAGCAAGGCATGCCGATCAAATCCCTCATTCGCACCGTTCCCCATTACCCCAAGCAGGGTGTCATGTTTCGCGACATCACCACCTTGCTCAAGGACCCGGTCGGATTTCGCGTCACCATCAATGAATTCGTGCACCGCTACACCGGCGCGAAAGTCGACAAGATCGCCGGCATCGAGTCGCGCGGCTTCATCATCGGTGCCGCGCTGGCGTTCCAGCTGGGCGTGGGCTTCGTGCCGATACGCAAAAAGGGCAAGCTGCCGGCCGAAACCGTAGGCCACGACTACGAGTTGGAATACGGTTTCGATCGCGTCGAATTGCATGTCGACGCAGTTGCCAAGGGCGAGCGGGTGCTACTGGTGGACGACCTGATCGCGACCGGGGGCACGGCCGAGGCGGCGATCAAGCTGATCGAAAAAATGGGCGGCAAGGTGGTGGAAGTCTGCGCCGTTATCGACTTACCTGATTTGGGCGGACGGGCGCGCCTGCAAAAACTCAAGCACAAGGTGTTCACGCTGTGCGAATTCGAGGGCGACTGAACACGCCGTTTGCGCCGCGCTAGGAGGGAGGGCGAGCCGCCAGGCATCATGCCGGCGTGAACGAAAATGACCGTCCACGAATCCGCGGCCGGGGCGGAGTTCGATTACGCGCAACAGTCCTTGCTGCAGCAGCTCTTGCTCAAGGGCTTCATGGCGCGCACGAAGGCGCTCATGAATTTTCCGTCGACTTCAGAAGCGATCGCGTCCACATCGATGCCCTGTCCGGCGAGAAACTGGCGCGCATCCGCGACCTTGTAAATGCGGGTGGGCTCAAGTTCGATGTCCGTGAATCCCGCGCGCGCTAGCTTCGCCTTGTAGTCCGAATCGCGCAGTGCGCCGGCGATGCAGCCAATCCACAACTCCACGCGCTTGCGAATTGCAGCCGGAATTTCACCGGTGACCACGACGTCCGAAACGGCGAACCGTCCGCCCGGCTTCAGCACCCGGAATGCTTCGCGCAGGACCCGGTCCTTGTCCGAGGACAGGTTGATCACGCAATTGGAAATGATCACATCGACCGAGTCATCCGGCAGCGGAATGTTCTCGATTTCGCCCTTGAGGAATTCGACATTCTCGACGCCGGCCTTCTTCTGGTTGGCGCGCGCCAGCGCCAGCATTTCGTCGGTCATGTCCAGGCCGTAGGCTTTTCCGGCCGGGCCTACGCGCCTGGCCGACAGCAGCACGTCAATGCCGCCGCCCGAGCCCAGGTCGAGCACCGTCTCGCCCGGATTCAGCTGCGTCAGTGCCGTCGGATTGCCGCATCCCAATGATGCCTGCAGCGCCTCGCCCGGCACTTCGCCGCTTTGCTGCGCGCTGTAAAGATCGGAGGTGATCGGGTCGCAGC
>JACZJV010000006.1 GCA_014860355.1 Burkholderiales bacterium
GTCGTGGTCGTCGTCGGCGCTGCCGTGGTGGTAGTCGTGGTCGGCGCGGCCGTAGTCGTGGTCGTCGTCGGTGCGGCCGTAGTCGTGGTCGTCGTCGGTGCGGCCGTGGTAGTCGTCGTGGTGGAGGTCGTCGTAGTAGGCGTCGGATGCGAAGCGGCGCTTCCTGCGTTGAATCCAGCGCTCAGTTCGGCGTCGTTGCTAAACCCGTCGCCGTCGGAATCGGCAATTCTGAGGGCCGCGGTGACTTGATTGCCAGCGTTACCAAAGTCCGAACCGAAGGAATTAACGTTATTGCCGCTGGCGTTACTGGATGTATGACAATTTAAGCAACCGGTGGCGCCAGACGCAGGATACGCTGTAAGCAGTCTGGAAAAGAACGTACTGGTCGCATAACTCGCAGTTGAGCCTAGCGACAATCCTGCTGCGAGCAACAGGCCTCCTGTTACTTTGATAAATCGTCTTGCTCTCATTTCAATCTCCCTTTCAAAGCGATTAAGCAGAAACCGGGTGCACCTGCGTATTCATCGATGTCGAAACCAGCGCGTGGGCAATACGCCTGGGCTGTGATCCCGGCGCACGCGCGCAAGCCGCTGCGGCGCCGGATTCGATTCCGACCCTGGTCTTGTGATCTCTAAGCACAGGTCATGCCAGCGCTGGAGCGCAGATGGATACGGCCTCATCGCCGGTGTCGGGTCGCAGCGCATGCCTGACGCAATCGCCATGCAAAACAACAGACACTCCGGACCCGGTGTCGCAAATACCTGCTGGCGACGTCGCGGAATCGAGCGCACTGCGGCGGCGCGAGACGGCCGCTGCGCGCGCGCTTTTCCTGCATGTGGAAACCGGGTCGCCCCCACATTCCCAGTTTCAGGAATGCGAGGGCGACCCGGTTTCGGGAAAGTGCGAGCTGCGATCGGTGCGGCGCGTGACCGTGCGCCGGACCGCGCCGGTCAGCGCGCGTTGTCGGGCTTAAGTATAGGCACAGCCGCGTCCAGTTCCTGCCTGATCAGGTATTCCGGACGCGCTTTGATCTCGTCGAAAATTTGCGCCAGGTAGGCCCCGAGCACGCCTATGCCCAGCAGATTGGCGGAGCCGAAAAACAGCATGACGACCGTCACCGAGGTCCAGCCAGACACCGCGATCCCCGTGATCCAGGAATACATGGCCTGCAGGAACAGCAGGATCGCGGCAACCATGCCGACCAGGCCGGAGCGGAACACCAGTCCCAGCGGTTTGGCGCTGTAGGCGGTAATCGCGTTCACCGCGAGTTTGGTCAGCTGCGCGGTGCTCCAGTGGCTGCTGCCGGCAAGCCGGGGCGCTACCTCGAAGGCCAGGTTCTTGGTGGTAAAGCCGGTCCACACGGTCATGCCGCGGAAAAAACGCACGCGTTCCGGGAATGCCAGCAAGGCATCGACCACGCGCCGGTCGAGTAGTCGGTAATCGGACGCGGCGGACAGATCCAGTCCGGTCATGGTCCGCATCAGCGTATTGAACAGGTGTGCGTTCAGCCGCTCCATCAGTCTGTCGCTAGGCCTGGCCGCTTTTTGAGCTGCAATGATTTGCGCTTCTCCGGCACGCCAGGCATCGAGCATCTCCGGCAGCAGTGACGGCGGGTGCTGACCGTCGCTGTCCATGACCACGACGGCGGCTCCGCTAGACTGCCGCAGTCCGGCCAGGACTGCGGCCTCTTTGCCGAAATTGCGCGTGAATCGAATCCCGCCCAGCTCGGGGTAGTGCTCGTGTACGGCGTGCACGCGCAGCCAGGTATCGTCCCGGCTGCCGTCGTCGACGATCCAGACTTCGAAGCGTGTGCAGCAGCCGCGCAGCACGCCGAACAGGATTTCCAGAAATGCAGCGATACCCTCAGCCTCGTTGAATGCGGGCACGATGACGCTGAGTTCAGTGCCGGTCCTTGCCGGCAGGGTCTTGTCGGAGTTCATTTTATGTTGCTCCAAAGTCAGCTTGCGTTCGCCGCCGGGCAGGCTGCGCAAGCCGGGGTTACGGTACGCCGATGCAGCGGCGCTTACTGCCGATCTGCCGGCGCGTGTATATTGCGCGGGTTGGCAGCGCACAGCCGACCCGCGGGGCCAGGCGCAAGGCGCGCATGTTCCCGAAGGATTTCCGCTGTGCCCGCCCGGGCGCGTAATTTCAATTGGGCGCAGCACGCATTTCGGGGGATCTCGCGTCATGACGCATTACGCCAGCATGGTTGCATTGCTACGCCAGTTCGTCAAATTCACCGGGGTCGGTTTTGTCTCTGCAATCGGCCACTATGGCCTGCTGATCGGTCTGGTGCAGCTTGCGGGCGCCGCGGCGGTGCCGGCCTCGGCCGCCGGCGCCGTGTTCGGCGCCGGGATCAACTACAGCCTGAACTACCGCTACACATTCAGCAGCAGCAAGCGCCACCGCGACGCAGTGCTGAAATTTGCGGCCGTTGCGGGGGTCGGCCTGGCGCTGAACACGCTCTTCATGTGGGTGGGCGTCCACCTGATCGGGGCACATTATCTGCTCAGCCAGATCGTGACCACCGGGCTGGTTCTTATCTGGAGTTTTGCCGGCAATCGCTATTGGACGTTTCATACCGCCGGCGCGCGTGACTAGCGCTCGGGCTGCCCTGCGCGTGCGCATGGCTCGAGGCTGCGCCGCTACGCAGGTTTGTGGGAGCTTGCCGCATCGGTGCCTGCATCGTGGCCTCGACGCTATTGTAAAAGTGAATACCGACGCGTACGATAAAACGATGAACCCCTCTTTCGGAGAGATCCTGGTCGAACACGGCAAGCTCGACCGAGTCAACCTTGCGCGCGCGCGCGCAATGAATGCCGACGCGAGCGAAGTCCAGCTCGCGTTGACGCTGACCAAACTCGGTTTGGTGTCGGGCCGCGACATTGCCGACGCGGTCTCAGCCAAGCTCGGGTTGCCGGTCGTCGAGGCCAGGGACTATCCGGAGCTGCCGCTGCTGGAAGAGCGGGTTTCGCCGCGCTTTCTCAAGGAGTCGCAGGCGCTGCCTTTGCGCGAGGATGAAAGCGGGCTGCTGGTGGCGATGGTCGATCCCGGCGACCGCTACGTGATCGATGCTCTCAAGCTCGCAACGGGCAGGAACATCGACGCGCGCATTGCCAACCCGGCCGATCTCGAAAACGCCTTCCAGCGGCTCTACGGCTCCGGGGAAACCGTGCTCGACCAGATCGTCGGCGAAATCGAAACCCGCGAAGATGCGGTCGATGCCGACGACGTAGCGCACTTGAAGGACATGGCCTCCGAAGCGCCGGTGATCCGGCTGGTGAACCTGATCCTCTCCCATGCGCTGGAGTTGCGCGCCTCGGACATACATATCGAGCCTTTCGAAAGCCGGCTGATCCTGCGCTACCGGGTGGACGGCGTGCTGCACGAGGGCGAGTCGCCGCCGCGGCGGCTCTCGGCCGCGGTGATCTCGCGCATCAAGATCATGGCCAATCTGGACATCGCCGAGCGGCGCCTGCCGCAGGACGGGCGCATCCGCCTGCGCATCGAAGGCCGGGAACTGGACCTGCGCGTGTCCACCGTTCCGACCATGCACGGCGAGAGTCTGGTGATGCGCATTCTGGACAAGGGCGGCGTGGCGCTCGAGTTCGGCGCCCTTGGTTTCGAGCCGGACACGCTGGCGCGGTTCACCGAGGCGCTCGCGCGGCCGCACGGCATACTGCTGGTCACCGGGCCGACCGGAAGCGGGAAGACCACGACCCTGTACACCGCGCTCACCACGCTCAACCGGCCGGGCGTGAAGATACTGACGGTCGAAGATCCGGTCGAATACCAGGTCGAAGGCATCAACCAGATTCAGGTCAAGCCGCAGATCGATTTGAGTTTTGCCAACGCGCTGCGTTCGATCGTGCGCCAGGATCCGGATGTCATCATGATCGGCGAGATCCGCGACGTCGAGACCGCGGAGATCGCGCTGCAGTCGGCGCTCACCGGCCACCTGGTGCTGTCCACGCTGCATACCAACGACGCGCCGGGGACGGTGAACCGCCTGCTCGACATGGGGGCCAAGGATTTTCTGCTCACCTCGGCCCTGATCGGGATCCAGGCACAGCGGCTGGTGCGCACGCTGTGCACGCACTGCCGCGAGCCCTACCCGGCGCTGGCCGAAATGGTGAGCGAACTCGGGCTGCGCCGATTCAGCGCAGACGAGCGGATCACCCTGTATCGCCCGGCCGGCTGCGAACGCTGCGGGGGCACCGGCTACCACGGCCGCGTCGGCATCATCGAATTCCTGTCGGTGACCGACCGGATCCGCAGCCTCATCATGCGCCACGCCGCCGCCGGAGAAATGCGCGAGGCCGCG
Source organism: Burkholderiales bacterium (assembly GCA_014860355.1). Taxonomy (GTDB): domain Bacteria; phylum Pseudomonadota; class Gammaproteobacteria; order Burkholderiales; family SG8-39; genus 2-12-FULL-64-23. The sequence goes on from JACZJV010000006.1 coordinate 4,325, forward strand.
CTGGCCGAAGGCATGCACTCGATGTACGAGGACGGCCTGGCCAAGTCGCTGCGCGGTGTGACCACCGTCGAAGAAGTCCTGCGCGTCACGCGCGAAGTGTAGAGACCGGCGCGTGCCCTTGTTTCGCTACAAGGCGGTCGCCACCAACGGCGAAATGCTGGAGGGCGTGCTCGAGGCGCGCGCGCCGGAGGCCGTGGTCGAGCGTCTGCAGGCGATGGGCTACGTGACGCTGCGGGCCGAAGAGGCCACTGCGGAGGCCGCAGTGGGCGAGCTCAGGCGGCGGCGCCGGTTCGCCCGTCCGCGCATCGGCTCCGACCAGCTCGTGACCGTCACGCGCGAGCTTGCGGCACTGCTGAACGCCGGGCTCGCTCTGGATCGTGCGCTGGAGGTGATGAACGGCCTCGCCGAAGACGAAGCGGTGCGCAATATGCTGCTGCGCGTTCGCGACGAGGTGCGCGGCGGGACGACGCTTTCGGCGGCGCTGGCCAACCAATCCGGAATTTTCTCGCGGCTGTACCTGAGCATGGTGCGCGCCGGAGAGGCGGGCGGGGCACTGGCCAAGGTGCTGCTGCGCCTGTCCGAGCACCTGGAGCGGGCCGATGAACTGCGCGCCACCGTGGTTTCGGCCCTCATCTATCCGATCATCCTGATCGCGGTGTCGGCGATCTCGGTGATGACGCTGCTGATTTTCGTTGTTCCGCAGTTCACCCAGTTGCTCGAGGAATCCGGCAAGGCGCTGCCCCTGTCCACGCAGATCATCGTAAGCACCGGCAACATCCTGCGCGCCTATTGGTGGGCGATCCTCATCGCGCTCGCCGGCGCGGTGTTCCTGTTTCGCCGGCGACTCGAGGTTCCCGCTGCGCGGCTGCGCTGGGACGCCTGGCTGCTGCGCCTGCCCATCGCGGGCGAGTTGATCGCAAAGGTGGAAGTGGCGCGCTTCGCGCGCACTCTCGCAACACTCGTCGGCAACGGGGTTGCGCTGCTTCCCGGACTGTCCATCGCCAGGGAGACGCTGGGCAACACCGTGCTCGCCGATGCGCTGGCTCGCGTTGCGGCCGAGGTCAAAGCGGGCCGCGGCCTGGGCCGGCCCTTGCTGCGCGAAGGCGTGTTTCCCAAGCTCGCGGTGCATATGGTGATGGTAGGGGAGGAAACGGGGCGGCTGGAAGAGACGCTGCTGCGGGTGGCGGAAGTCTACGACAAGGAAGTCGAGCGATCGCTGAAGCGCGCACTGGCGCTGCTCGAACCCGCATTGATCCTCGGCTTGGCCGTGGTCATTGCCGCAATCATACTGTCGATCCTGCTGGCGCTGCTGAGCGTCAACGAACTGGCGCGCTGAGCGGATCGGCCGGGGCGCGGCGAATTGTAATTTTATGAATGCAGATTTGCTGGAGGTTGTCTTGATGACGAAGAAGCTTGTCCGTGGTTTTACCCTGATAGAGCTTTTGGTGGTGCTGGTGATCCTGGGCCTCATTGCGAGCGTGGTCGGACCGCGCGTGGTCGGCTACCTCGCCGGGGCGAAGTCGGACACGGCAAAGCTGCAGATCGAAGAAATAGGCGCCGCGCTGGACTTGTACAAGCTCGAGGTCGGCCGCTACCCGAGCACGGAGGAGGGCTTGCAGGCGCTGGTGCAGGCGCCGGCGGGAAGCACGGGCTGGCGCGGCCCCTACCTGAAGAAGAAACTGGTGCCGAAGGACCCCTGGGGCAGGCCCTACCACTACGCTGCGCCGGGGAAGCACAGCGTCTACGACGTCTATTCGTATGGCGCCGACAACCTCCAGGGCGGCGAGGACGAAAACAAGGACATCCTCAGTTGGGAGTGAGACCGGCAACGGGTTTCACCCTGATCGAGCTGGTGGTGGTGCTGGCCATACTCGGGCTCGCCTACGCGCTGGTGCCGCCGCTGTTCTCGGGCGCGCGCGCCGGCGCGGAACTGAAGAGCGCCACGCGCCAGCTTGCCGCCGGCCTGCGCCAGGCCCGCAATTACGCCGTGAGCAGGCGTACCGAGGCGGTATTCACGCTCGATGTCGAGAAGCGCGACTTCACCGTGAGCGGCGATGCGCGTACCTATAGGCTGCCGCGGCAGCTGCCCCTCAAACTGGTGACGGCGCAAAAGGAAGTCGTCGACGAGCAGCGGGCGTCGATCCGCTTTTATGCCGACGGCAGCTCGAACGGCGGACGCATCACGCTGGGTTCGGGGGAGCACACCCTCGAGATCGACGTAAACTGGCTGACGGGCCGTGTCTCCATACTCGGCTAAGGCGCGCGCGAACCGCGCGCGCGGATTCTCCCTGCTCGAAGTGCTGGTCGCCTTCGTCATACTTGTGCTCGCGCTGGCGGTGATCATGCGCATTTTTTCGCAGGGCATGAGCCGGGTGGGCGAATCGGAAAACTATGCGCGCGCGGTCATGCTGGCCGAATCGAAACTGGCGCAGCTGGGCGCGGGCATACCGCTGGAAGAAGGCGAACTGAGCGGCGAGAGCGAAGATGCATTGCACTGGCAGGTCCGCCTCGCCGGGTACGAAGCCGACCAGCCGGTTGCGGCGCGCGCAGGCGAACCCGCCCGGGCGGTGTTGCCGGTACGGTTGCTGCAAGTCGAGGTGCAGGTGAGCTGGGACGGGGACCAGTCCGGGCCCCGCAGCATACGCCAGGTAACGCTCAGGCTCGCACCGAGGATGGAGCGATGAGCTCGGGCGGCGAGCGCGGCTTCACGCTGCTCGAGCTGATGATCGGGCTGGCGCTGCTCGGCTTGATCATGACCCTGATATTTGCGGGCCTGCAACTCGTCATCCGCGGCTGGGACGAGGCCGAAGCGACGGGCGAGCGCTCCAACCGGATTCGCCTGGTGCGGGCCCTGCTCACGCGCGAACTGGAGGCGGTCTACCCGTATCGCTGGAAGAACAGCGCGGATATGAATCTCGCATTCATGGGCGGCGGGGACAGTCTCAGGTTCGTATCCAGCACCCCGCCGCGCGCCGGCCAGGGCGGCTTGAATCTGGTCGAGTTCGCCGTCGCCGGCAGCGCGCAGGGCGTACGCCTGCTGATGCGGCGGCAGATTCCGCAGCGCGAGCAGCGGGATTTCGATCGGCTGGAAGAAGTGGAGGGCATGGTGCTGCTCGAAGGCCTGGATGGCGCCGCCTTCGAGTATTACGGCTCGGATACCCCGGCAGGCAGACCTTCGTGGCGCGACCGCTGGGAGGATCTGCAGCGGCTGCCGCAGCTGGTGCGCGTCAGCCTGCGTCCCAAGGGCCGCCCGGCCTGGCCCGATGTAGTGGTCGCGCTGCATGTGAATGAAGCGGCCGGCTGCCGCGGCTGGGATGCGGTGAACGAGCGCTGCCACCAGCGGGCGGCGCAATGAGCGGGACGTCGCGCGCGATTTGCGGCCGCAGCCCGGCGCCGCTGCGTACGCGCGGCATCGCGCTGGTGCTGGTGCTATGGACAGTGACACTGCTGACGATAATCGCGTCGAGTTTTGCCTTCAGCAGCCGCACCGAGACGCTGCTCTCGCGCAACCAGGTCGCCATGGCCAGGGCGCAGGTGCTCGCCGACGCGGGGGTCGAGCGCGCGCTCTACGAACTGTTCAAGCCGGCCGGCGATGCGGCGCGCTGGAAGCCCGACGGCAGAATCCATGTGTGGGAATTCGACGGCGCGGTAGTGCGCATCGTGCTCCGGGATGAATCTGCTAGAATCGATCTAAATCAGGGGTCCGAGGCGCTCATCAAAGGACTGCTGAAGAGTACCGGTCTGAACGAAAAAGAGGTCGCAGGTCTGGCGGACGCCATCGCCGACTGGATCGATCCCGATGATTTCAGGCGTCCCAATGGCGCGGAAGCGCGCGAATACGAGGCAGCGGGCCGAAGCTACAAACCAGCCAACGCCGGGTTCGAAAGCGTAGACGAGTTGCGGCTGGTGCTGAACGTGACGCCTGAACTTTTCAGGAAGCTGAGGGGACTGCTAACCGTGAATTCGTCGCGCACCGGATTCAACAGCATGTCGGCACCGCCGGAGATCCTTTACGCGATACCGGAGGTGAACCCCGACGCAGTCAAGCAATATATTGCCCAGCGTGAGCGGGCCTGGGCGGAAAACCAGCCCTTGGCGCCGTTCGTGCCGGCGCTGCCGTATGCATCGGCGAATAGCGCCGTGTACAACATCGTTGCCCGGGCCGAGACCGCCGACGGCAGCGTGTTCATACGTGACACCAGCGTGCAACTGCCCCCGGCGCCGCGGGGCCGCGTACGTCACTTGACCTGGCTGGAGGCCGATCAGCCGCTATCGCCCGCTCCCGGAAGGGATGAACATGGCCGACGCGACTGAGGCCCTGAGCATCGATTCGGCGGCGCGCACGCTGCGGCGCTTTTTCGCCTGGTGGAGCGGGGAACTCGCCTCATTGCTGCCGCTGGCGCTGCGGCCGGGGGCGCAGTTCCTCGACCAGGCGACGTTCGTCGAGATCGAGGGCAAGCGCGTACGCTTGAAACGCTACCGTGGCGGCCGTTTGCAGGATCTGGACGCGCTGGATCTCGCCCAGCTCCCGGCGGCGGAGCAGCCACTCGAGCTGCGCGCATGGCTCGGCCGCAGCGTCGCCGCGCCCGACGCGCTGGCCTTGATCCTGCACCCGGGCGATGCGCTCGTTCGACATATCCACCTGCCGCACGCCGCCGAGGAGAATCTGCGCCAGGCACTCGCGTTCGAACTGAACCGATACACGCCGTTCCAGGCGAACGAAGTCTACTTTGACTATCGCCTGGCGCAAGGCGCGACCGGCGGGCGCGAGCTTTCGCTGCAGATCGCGGTGGCGCCGAGAACGCGCGTTGATCCGGCGCTGAGCCTGCTTGTGCAGGCGGGTGCGAGGCCCGCGGCAGTGGTGCTGGGCGACGATCTGCGTGCCGAGTGCCTGCCGCTCAATCTGCTGCCGCCAGAGCGCCGTCCGAAGCGCGCGCCGCGCATCAGCGCTTCGAATACCGCGCTGGCTGCTTTGGCCGTGATTTTGGCTGGTATAGCGCTGTCCCTGCCGGTCTGGCAGAAACAACAGGCCATCGCCGCGCTCACGCCGCTGGTGGAACGCGCCAGGGGGCAGGCCGAAGGCGCCAGCAGGCTCAGGACCGAGCTCGACGCGCTGGTGCAAACCCACGACTTCCTGCTGCAGCGCAAGCATGGCTATCCGGCTGCTACCGTCGTAATAGACGAGTTGACGCGGGTGCTGCCCGACGGCACCTGGCTGCAGCAGCTAAGTCTGAGATCGCATCCGAAGGGTTGGGAAATCCAGATTCAAGGCGAGACCACGATCTCCTCGCGGCTAGCCAGGGTCATCGACGACTCGCCGCTGTTCCGGGACGCAGGCTTCAAGTCCCCGCTGATCAAGGGACAGGCGCCGGCGAGCGAACGTTTCAATCTGGGAGCAGAACTCGAATCGGTTCCTGCTCCCAAACCACAACGAGTGGCAGGCGAGCGCTCGCCGGCGCACAGCGCCGCAGCACCCGCGCGGGCGCCGCAGCGGCTAGTGGCGCGGCGACCATGAGCAAGGCGCTCGACCATGCGCGCAGCAGGGCCCTGGCGCTGGGTCTGCTCGCGCTTGCGCTGCTCGTCGCCATCGCCGCGGCGGCGACGCCGCTGTTTCTGGTACATCGTCACTATGACGGCAAGCTCGCGGATCTCGAAGATCGACTCGTGCGCTATCAGCGGCTGGCGGCGAGCCGCGGAGAACTGACGCGGCGTCTGGCGCAAGTTCGCGCCCTGGATAGCCGGAGTTATTTCCTGAAGAGCGCCGTACCTGCACTGGCCGCCGGGGAGATTCAGGAGCTGGAGAAATCGCTGATCGAAGCCAACGGGGGGCGGCTTGCGAGCATGCAGATCGAGCCGCACAAGGACGAGGGCGCTTTTCGCCGGGTCGCAGTCAACGTACAAATGCTGGGCAACATTGGCACGATACAGAACGTATTGCGGGTACTGGAAACGCGCAAGCCGTTTCTGTTCGTCGACAATCTCAATGTGCGTTCGCTAAGAGCCGATGCGATGAAGGAGGCGGCGCTGCCTGAAGCAGGGCTCGTGGTACAGTTTGACCTGATCGGCTATGCCATCCGGAAATAGGGGCTAGATGAACGCATACCAGCTTAGCCCGACCTACGCCCTCAGGGTGCCGCTGATCGCAGTGATGGCAGCGTGTGCGCTGTGGATCGGCTACCTTGCCAGCAGGGACCAGCCTGCGCTGCGGGCCGGCCTGCCGCCGCTAGATCCCAAGTTGGCACTGGAGGAGATCCGGCTGGCGCCGGATTACCCGCCGCCTGACTACGTGCTGGAGCTAGGGGAGACCACGGCGCGACCTCTGTTCAACGCCTCGCGACGCCCGGCGCCGGGCGAGATGCGGGCGGGATCAGCGAAATCCGGCGCTTTGCTCCACGGACGTTACACGCTGACGGGCGTGAGCATTTCGCCGCTCAAGCGGGTGGCGTTGCTGCGCGACACTGCGAGCGGCAAGACTGTACGCGTCGAGCAGGGCGAGGAGCTGGGCGGCATACTCCTCGAATCGGTGATGCCGGGCAAGGCCGTGCTCGCGTCCGGCGGCGAGCGTGAGGAAATCGTGCTTGCCGTGGCGCCGGCACCACACCTGGCTGCG
>JACZJV010000136.1 GCA_014860355.1 Burkholderiales bacterium
TGCGTCGCGCCTATGCGCGCGCACGCCTGCATCGCCACGACCACTTCGATCGACATCGGCATGTAGATGAGGACGCGGTCGCCTTTCTTGATGCCATGCACCTTCAGCGCGTTCGCGAGCTGGCATACCTTGTGGTAGAGCGCCTTGTAGCTGACGCGGGTGACCTTGCCGTCGTCCGCCTCGAATATGATTGCGGTCTTGTCGGGCTGCGTTTTCAGGTGCCGGTCGAGGCAGTTATACGATGCGTTCAGCTCACCGTCGGCGAACCACTTGAAGAACGGCGCGTTGGATTCGTCCAGCACTTTGGTGAACGCCTTGTGCCAAAGCAGGTTTTCCTTGGCCAAACGCCCCCAGAATCCCTCGAAATCGCGTTCCGCTTCGTTGCACAAGGCCTGGTAAGCCGCCATGCCGGGGACATTGGCTTGCTTGACGAATGCTTCCGATGGCGGAAATACACGGGTTTCATTCAGAACCGATTCGATCTGCGCAGACATGACAACGGTCTCCTCTTTATGCTCGTGCTTGATAAGCCGGAATTGGATCGCGGCGAGTCGCCTTGGCGTATGCGACAAGCTTTGGCGATTGCGACATCTATTGTGATTATGAAAAACCAGCCTTACGCCACCCTTACGCCAAGGCCGCAGTACGCAAATCAAAGCACTAATCCGGCATTTTGTAAAGCCAGGCACGCCCCTTGTCGTCCGCCCATGGCCGCATTGACGCGACTCGCCGAAAAATGGTAACTTGCCCCGCGTCTGATGCGTCGCAACACCCCCCCTTCCTCCCTCTCTCATGCTCCCCGAATCGAAATGAACCGACCACTGGACGGCATTGTCGTCGTCGCCCTGGAGCATGCAGTCGCCGCGCCGCTGGCCACGCGGCATCTCGCCGACAACGGCGCGCGCGTCATCAAGATCGAACGCCCCGGAAGCGGCGATTTTGCGCGCGCCTACGACCAGCGCGTGCGCGGCCTGGCTTCGCATTTCGTCTGGACCAATCGCGGCAAGGAGAGCGTCACGCTGGATCTGAAGCACGCGCAGGCGCTGCCGGTGCTGCACCGCCTGCTCGCGCGCGCGGACGTGTTCGTGCAGAACCTGGCTCCGGGTGCAGCGGCGCGCCTGGGCCTCGATGCGGAGTCGATACATCGCATCAACCCGCGCGTCATCGTCTGCGGCGTTTCCGGCTATGGCGAGGGCGGACCCTATCGCGACAAAAAGGCCTACGACCTGCTGATCCAGGCCGAAGCGGGCCTGCTTTCCATCACCGGCAGCGAGGGTGAAATGGCCAAGGCGGGCATTTCAATCGCCGACATCGCCGGCGGCATGTACGCCTACAGCGGCATTCTGAACGCGCTGATACTGCGCAGTCGCACCGGCCGTGGCTGCAACATCGAAGTGTCGCTGCTCGACTGTCTGGCTGAATGGATGGGTTATCCGCTCTACTACGCGTTCGACGGCGCAGCGCCGCCCGCGCGCACCGGCGCCACGCACGCGACCATCTATCCCTACGGACCGTTCCAGGCCGGCGACGGCAAAACCGTGATGATTGCGATCCAGAACGAGCGCGAATGGGCCCTGTTCTGCGAGAAAGTGCTGGACGCGCCGGAGTTGGCGCGCGACCCGCGCTTTGATGCCAATGCGAAGCGCAGTGCCAACCGCGAGCAACTGGAATCCATCCTGCGCCAGCGCCTCGTCCAATTGAACTCGGCCGAACTGATCGCGCTGCTCGACGCCGCAAGCATCGCCAACGCCGCGGTCAACACCGTGGACGGCCTGCGCGAGCATGCGCAACTGCGCGCGCGCGAACGCTGGGCGGACGTGGGTTCGCCCGCGGGCCCGGTCCCGGCCTTGCGGCCGCCGCCACTCACTGATGCCTTTGCTACGCAGATGGGAGACATACCCTCGCTGGGGGCGCATACCGACGGCGTCCTTGCCTGGCTGGGCTATGGCGAAGCCGAAATCGCGGCGCTGCGCGCCGATGGTTTGATCTAGAGCAAACTGCCGCCGCGCGCCGCCGATTGCGGCGTTGCAAAGGTGGTAAGATTTCCCGGCTGTGGGTCGGGCGATCCGCAGTCGCGCGTTCCCCGGCCCGGCAAGCGATACCCGCAGAAACCGGCACCCCCGGCGCGCATTGCCCAGCGATCCACATTGACTAGCGATCCACATTGCCACTGCAATCCAAATTTCCATTTCAATCCAGCGAGATCAACATGACCGCCATAAAGCAGGAAGACCTGATTCAGAGCGTCGCCGATGCCTTGCAGTTCATCAGCTATTACCACCCGAAGGACTATCTCGCCCACCTTGCGCGCGCCTACGAGCGCGAGCAGGCGCCTGCGGCGAAGGACGCTATCGCGCAGATACTCACCAACTCGCGCATGTGCGCCGAAGGCCACCGCCCGATCTGCCAGGACACCGGCATCGTCAACGTGTACCTCAAGATCGGCATGGATGTGCGCTGGGACGGCTTCAAGGGCTCGATCGCCGACGCGGTGAACGAAGGCGTGCGCCGCGCCTATACCAACCCGGACAATCCCCTGCGCAGCTCGGTGCTGGCAGACCCGATGTTCACGCGCAAGAACACCAAGGACAACACCCCCGCCGTGTTGCACACGGAAGTGGTGCCCGGCAATAAGCTGGAGGTCACGGTTGCGGCCAAGGGCGGCGGCTCCGAGGCCAAATCGAAATTCGCCATGCTCAATCCCTCGGACTCGGTGGTGGACTGGGTGCTGAAGACCGTGCCCACCATGGGCGCGGGCTGGTGCCCGCCCGGCCTGATCGGCATCGGCGTGGGCGGCACGGCGGAGAAGGCGATGATGATGGCCAAAGAAGTGCTGATGGAGCCGCTGGACATGCACGAGCTGCTCGCGCGCGGGCCGAAGAACAAGATCGAGGAATTGCGCATCGAGCTCTACACCAAGATCAATGCGCTCGGCATCGGTGCGCAGGGCCTGGGCGGCCTGTCCACGGTGCTCGACGTCAAGATCAGCGATTACCCGACGCATGCCGCGAACAAGCCGATCGCGATGATCCCCAACTGCGCCGCCACACGGCACGCGCATTTCGTGCTCGACGGCTCCGGCCCGGTCGAGCTCGAAGTACCCTCGCTCGAGGACTGGCCCAAGGTCACCTGGGCGCCAGCCGCCGCGGCCAAGCGCGTCAACCTCGACACGCTCACCGCTGCCGAAGTCGCCTCCTGGAAACAGGGCGACATCATGCTGCTCTCGGGCAAGATGCTCACCGGCCGCGACGCGGCGCACCAGCGCATCCAGGACATGCTTGCCAAGGGCGAGAAGCTGCCCGTGGATTTCACCAACCGCGTGATCTACTACGTCGGCCCGGTCGACCCGATCAAGGGCGAAGTGGTCGGGCCTGCCGGCCCCACCACGTCGACACGCATGGACAAGTTCACCGAGATGATGCTGGCGAAGACAGGCCTGATAGGCATGATAGGCAAGTCCGAGCGCGGCCCCGTGGCGATCGAGGCGATCAAGAAGCATAAGGCCGCCTACCTCATGGCTGTCGGCGGCGCCGCCTACCTTGTCGCCAAGGCGATCAAGAAATCGCGCGTGCTCGCGTTCGGCGACCTGGGCATGGAAGCGATATACGAGTTCGAGGTGAAGGACATGCCGGTCACCGTGGCCGTGGATTCGGGCGGCGCCTCCATCCACCAGACCGGCCCGGCGGAGTGGGAAAAGCGGATCAAGGAATTCAAGATCCCGGTTGCCGTAGCGTGACGCGGTCTGGCTTGACGCGGGGAGCGCCATAGCGTTGCAGGGCAAACCGTTCCCCCGCTGGCTGAGCGTGGCGATACTGATGGTTATCGCCACCACGTTCGGCAGCAACCACATCGCTGCGCGCTACGCCATCGATCACGGCGTCAACATCACGACTGCGGTGGCAGCGCGCTCGATCGGCGCGGCGCTGTTCGTCGGGGTGCTGGTCCTCGCCAGCGGCGTGCCGCTGGCACTGCCGGCGGCGACGCGCTGGCGCGCCGTCGCGATCGGCGCGCTCATCGCGGTGCAAAGCTACTGCATCTACTCGGCGGTTGCGCGCATCCCGGTGGCGCTCGCACTGCTCGCTTTCAACACCTTTCCGATGCTGTTCTCGCTCATATCCTGGGCCGCCGACGGCGTGCGTCCGGCGCGGCGCGCGCTGATCGCGATGCCGGTCGCACTGTGCGGGCTGGCGCTCGCGCTCGACGTATTCGGCGCGCGCGGCGACATCGCCGGGCGCTGGGCCGAGATCGGCGCCGGTGTCGGCTTTGCCCTGGGCGCGGCGGTGTCTTTCTCCACGGCGCTATATCTCACTTCGCGCTGGCTCAAGGACATGGACGGCAGGCTGCGCACATTTCTCACCATGAGTACGGTAGCGGTGCTGATGCTGGCCGCAGGCATGGTCGCGGGAAATCTGGCCCTGCCGTCGAACCCGGGCGGATGGTTGGGGCTCGGCCTGCTAATGCTGTTCTACGGCACGGCGTTCACCGCCTTGTTCGTGTTGCTGCCGCGCCTGGATGCGTTGAACAACTCGGCAGCGCTCAATTTCGAACCGATCGCCGTGTTGTTTCTCGCCTGGCCCATCCTCGGTCAGGGCGTGGAGCCGCGACAAATCGTGGGCGCGTTGGTCGTGGTAGGCGCGGTGATCGCACTGGGTACCGCCAAGCGCTGAACTCCACTATGCCGTCTCCAGACACGCATCTCATCGCCATTCGACATGGTGAAACCGAATGGAACAGCGAGGGCCGCTACCAGGGGCATCTGAACAGCGTGCTCAACCGCGAAGGCCAGGCGCAGGCGCAGGCCCTGGGTGAACGACTCGCGGCGGAACGTTTCGACTTGCTGCTCTCCAGCGATCTTGGCCGCGCACTGCAGACCGCCAGCGCCATCGCCATGCGCAGCGGGCACGAGATCGTAGTCGAGCCGCGCCTGCGCGAGCGACGCATGGGAATTTTCCAGGGCCTGACACCGGACGAAGTGCGGACGCGCTACCCTGACGAATATGCCCGCTTCAAGTCCCGCGACCCCGACTACGTCATCCCGGAAGGGGAAAGCATGCGCCAGTTGTTCGAGCGCAGCGTTGCCTGTTTCACCGAACTCGCCCAACGCCATGCCGGATTGACGCTGGCGACCGTTACCCACGGCGGCGTGCTCGCGATGCTCTATCGCCACGCCAGAGCGATGCCCCTGGATACGCCGCGCGACTTTCCTCTGCACAACACCAGCGTCAATCGTCTGCTCCACCGAAGCGGCACCTGGGAGTTGCGCAGTTGGGGCGACATCGCCCACCTGGAACAGGCGCTGGACGACTCGGAATAGCACTCATTGACGCGACCACGCTGGTCGCATGCATGCGCGCCCGGTGCTAAAATCTTCATTGGAAAAAAACAACGCCGTCGTTGACGCGAACCTCAGGAGCCCTCCATGCCGATCTACACAACCGAAGCCGTCCGTGCCGTCGCGTTAGTGGGCCACGGTGCAGCCGGCAAGACCACCTTGGCCGAATCCCTGCTCGCGCGCGCCGGCGCGATCAAGTCGGCCGGCAGCGTGGAACGCGGCACTACCGTCTGCGATTACGATCCCCTGGAAAAGACCTACGGGCACTCGCTCAACTCCGCGCTGGTGAATTTTGCCTGGCACGACGCCCATATACACCTCATCGACACGCCCGGCTATCCGGATTTCAGCGGCCAGGCGATCAGCGCGCTTGCAGCGGTGGATACCGCGGCCATCGTCATCAATGCGCAAAACGGCATCGAACTTTCCACCCGGCGCATGATGAAGTGGGCCGAGGCGCGCAAACTGTGCCGCATGATCGTGATCAACAAGATCGACGCGGAAAACGTCGACCTGCCGGAATTGCTCGCAGACATACAGGAAGCCTTCGGCAAGGAATGCCTGCCGATCAATCTGCCGGCGCACGCGGGCAAGGACGTCGTCGACTGTTTCTTCACCCCGGACGGCGATTCGGATTTTTCGTCGGTCAAGGCGGCGCATGCGGCGCTCGTCGACCAGGTGGTCGAGGTCGACGAGGAATTGATGGCGCTCTACCTCGAACAGGGCGAAATCAATCCCGAACAGCTGCACGCACCGTTCGAAAAAGCATTGCGCGAAGGACATTTGATACCCGTATGCTTCGTCTCCGCCAGGAACGGCGCCGGCGTCGGCGAACTGCTGAACATACTCGCCGATCTCGCGCCCAATCCGGCCGAGGGCAACGCACCGCCGTTTCTCAGGGGCGAAGGCGCGGATGCTGTGGAATTCCACGCCGAGCCCGACCCGGCCAAGCACGTGCTCGCCCACGTGTTCAAGGTCATCATGGATCCCTACATGGGCAAGCTCGGCGTATTCCGCGTGCACCAGGGGACGGTGAAACGCGATTCGCAGCTGTTCATCGGCAACGGTACCCGGCCGTTCAAGGTGGCGCACCTGTATTTGCTGCAGGGCAAGGATTATGTCGAGACCGATGCATTGGTGCCCGGTGATCTCGGCGCCGTCTCGAAAGTGGACGAAATCGAGTTCGATGCGGTGCTGCACGATTCCCACGACGAGGATCACATTCACCTGCGCCCGTTGGAGTTCCCGGCGCCGATGCACGGACTTGCGGTGGAGACGAAGAAGAAGGGCGATGAACAGCGCCTGTTCGAGGTCCTGCACAAGCTCGAACTGGAGGATCCGTGTTTTCAAATGGAACGCCATCCCGCGACCAACGAGACGGTGATCCGCGCGCTTGGCGAGCTGCATCTGCGCACAAAGCTGGAAAAGCTGACCCAGCAATACAAGCTCGAATTGGATACCAGGCCGCCGCGCATCCCCTACCGCGAGACCATCAGCCGCGCTGCCGAAGGCCACTGCCGCCATAAGAAGCAGACCGGTGGCGCCGGCCAGTTCGGCGAGGTGTTTCTGAAAATAGAGCCCCTGCCGCGCGGCGCCGGCTACGAATTCGTCGACCAGGTGAAGGGCGGCGTCATTCCGACCGTGTTCATTCCGGCGGTCGAAAAAGGCGTGCGCATGGCGCTGGATTCGGGCGTGATCGCGGGCTACCCGGTGGAGGATTTGCGCGTCATCGTTTATGACGGCAAGAGCCACGCTGTCGACTCCAAGGAAATTGCCTTCGTTTCAGCGGGACGCAAGGCCGTGATCGACGCGTTTTCCAAGGCGGCGCCGATCATGCTCGAGCCCATCGTCAACATCGACATCGACGCACCCGAGGCCTACGTCGGCGACATGACCGCCGAAATCGCCTCCAAGCGCGGCCAGATCACCGGCACGCAGCAGCGTTCCGGCGACATCATCAGCACAACCGGCCAGGTGCCGATGGCGGAACTCGTGGACTTCCAGAACCGGCTGCGTTCGATCACGGGCGGGCAAGGCTCGTACTCGATCGAATTCAGCCACTACGCGCAGGTGCCCGGCCAGATGCAGCAGCAACTGACCTCGCAATACAAGGCGGCGCGCGAAGAGGATTAGGCTGTCAGTGTTTTTGTGGGAGCGAGCTTGCTCGCGAATTGCAACTTTCGCGGGCAAGCTCGGTCCCACAACCGGTGGCGATCAGCCCCGGCCGAAAAGGTTGCGGAATCGCAGCGATTCCGCGTAGGGAAACACATCCTGCATCTGCCCCGCGGCGATGCGCTGCTGCGTCGCCTGCCAGGACGCGGGGTCGAGCAAATCGGCGTGATGGCGCATGAAGCACTCGCGCACCCGTTCGTCCGTCAGCAGGAAGGTGGCGAATTCCTCGGGAAAGATATCGTTGGGCGCCACCGAATACCAGGGCTCGGAAGCGAGTTCCTGTTCCTCGGTCTGCGGCTGCGGCAGCCTGCGGAAATTGCAGTTGGCGAGGTAGTCGATTTCGTCGTAATCGTAGAACACCACGCGCCCGTAGCGCGTCACACCGAAATTCTTGAACAGCAGATCGCCCGCAAAGATGTTGGCCGCTGCCAGTTGCTTGATAGCCAGGCCATAATCGTCGATCGCGCTGTCGCGCTGCTCGTCGTCGGCCTTGTCGAGGAAAAGGTTGAGCGGCACCATGCGCCGCTCGATGTACATGTGCTTGATCACGATGGTGTCGCCTTCCTCTTCGATCAGCGTAGGCGCCAGCGCGCGCAACTCGTGCAGCAGTTCCGCCGAAAAACGCTCCCGCGGGAACGCGACGTCGGAGTATTCCAGCGTGTCCGCCATGCGGCCGACGCGGTCGTGGTGCTTTACCAGCCAGTATTTTTCCTTGACCAGCTTGCGCGTGACTTCCTTCGGCGGCGCGATCACGTCCTTGATCACCTTGAACACGTAAGGATAGGAAGGCAGCGTAAACACCGACATCACCATGCCGCGGATGCCGGGCGCAACGATGAAGTCGTCGCTGGAATGGCGCAGGTGGTGAAGAAAATCACGGTAAAAAAGATTCTTCCCGTGCTTTTGCAGGCCGATCAGCGTGTAGATTTCCCACTGGGGTTTGTAGGGCAGCAGCCCGTGCAGAAACTGCACGTACGCGGATGGCACTTCCATGTCCACCATGAAATAGGCGCGGTTGGTGCTGAAGAATATGTCGAGCTGCCGGCGCTCGAGCAGCACGGTGTCGAGGTACAGCTTGCCTTCACGGCCGTGCAGCACCGGAACCACGAACGGGTAGTCCTGATTGCCGTTGATCATCCTGCCGACCAGGTAGGCGCCCTTGTTGCGGTAGAACAGCGACGAAAGAATCTGAATCTGATGGTTCGCCTCCAGGTTGAGCGGCCGCGGCAGCATCCTGCGCCACATGCGCAGTACGCAGCGCAGGTCGCGGCGCAGGTCGCCAAACGGATGCTTCAAGCCGACGTCCCGCAGCATGCTCGCGACCGTCGTGCGTAAGCCGTATTTCCCCGGGTAGTACGAGCGGTATGAGGGGGGATCGGAATCGATGTGCTCGGTCGACACGGCCGGGCGCACGAAAATGAAGTTGTTGTTGAAATAGGTCCGGTGCAGGAGCTTGCAGCACACCGAATTGAAGAAGGTTTCCGCGCACTCCGGCTGCCTGTGATAGGTGAGCAGGCCGATGTAGTGCAGTTTGATCTTCTGCCAGGCGGCGTCGTCGCGCGATTCGACGGGAAATCCGCGCTCGATGTGCTCCACCGCCTCCATCACGCGCTTGTCGTAGAAATCGATGCGCTCGCGCGACGCCTTCTGCACCGCGGCCCAGTCGCCCGTCTCGAAATGACGCTTGGCCGCCTGGCAGGCTTCGCGGAAAATCCGATAATGCTTGTTGAAGCCCTGCAGCATCACCTGCGCGACGTTGAGCGTCAGGTCTTGGTGCTCGGACGGGGGAGGAATCGGCGCTAGCGGCTGCTGCATTCTGAACCGTGGCCGGCGCTAGAGCACGCGCACGCCGTCTTCGAATCTTTCCCCCGGGTCAGCAGCGCCAAACGCGCTGACCGGGTAGAAGGCGCGGAAATCCGCCTCCACCCGTTCAAAGGGAAAATCCGACCAGATCCCGTGGTCCTTGACGTATTCCATGTGGCGCCGCTGCCTGGTGTCGTAAGGCTGGAAAATCGCGTCCGAGCGGCCGTCGAACTCCGTAGGCAGCACCCCGAAGCGGGTGCACAGTTCGATATTGAACGCAGGCGCCGCTTTCACCCACCGGCCCTCCAGGTACAGGACCGCGTAACCGTGATGCATGAAATAGGTCGTACCGCCCATCAGCGCCTTGAGCTTCTCGGTGGTCAGATGATTCACCACATCGGACAGGCCGATGGCGCAGGGGATGTCCAGCGCGCGCGCGGCGGCGGCAAGCACGATGGCCTTGGGGATGCAATACGCCGATTTCGCAGCGAGCACATTGCTCGCGACGTAGATGCCGGGTTCGAGGCGCATCGAGAACGGGTCGTAACGGATGCCGTCGCGCACCGCATAAAACAGCTTCACCGCGCGGGCGATGTCGCTCGTTTCAGCGCCCGCAGTCTGCTCGGCGTAGCGGCGTACGGCAGCGCTGTCCGAATCGAGAAAGCGCGTGCTCTGCAGGTACTCGGGGCCGGGTTGCGGCTTGCGCTCGGGGGGCGTGTGTATCATGGGAAGGTATTGTAGCAGGCTCTAATTCGGTTCTACCCTGAGCCAGATGGTTACCGGCCCGTCGTTGGTGAGGCTCACCTGCATGTGCGCGCCGAAACGCCCGGTTTGGACGCAGTCATGGGACTTGCGCGCGAGGGCGACAAAATACTCGAACAGCCGCTCGCCGTGCGCAGGCGATGCGGCCGGGGTAAAGCTCGGACGCATGCCCTTGCGCGTATCGGCGGCGAGCGTGAACTGCGGCACCAGCAGCAGACCGCCGTGCACCTCGCGCAGGCTCAGGTTCATTTTGCCTTCGGCATCGGCGAAAATCCGATACCCCAGCACGCGCTCGAGCAGGCGGCCGGCTGCGGCCTCGCCGTCGCCGCGCTCGGCGCAGACGAGTACCAGCAGGCCCGGGCCGATGGCGCCGATGCTCGCCCCCTCGACTTCCACCCTGGCTTGCGCGACGCGCTGCAATAGCCCGATCACCGGGCGCTCAGTCGGTATAGGAGATGGTCAGGTTTTCAAGCGGCAGGCCGCCGAGCTCGGTGGACCAGGTTTCGCCCGGCTTGACCGGCAGGGCGTCGGTCATGGTTCCGGTGCTGATCAGTTCGCCCGCGGCGAGCGGCTGCATGAACGGCTGCGCGGCCAGGAGGTCGGCAAGAAAGCCGAGCGCGTAGGCCGGGCTGCCGAGCACATTGGCGCCGACGCCCTCGATCTGCCTGACCCCGTTCTTGAGCAAGGCAACCCTGAGCGCGGGCAGCGCGCGCGCCAGCGCCGCAATGTCCGCCTCGCGGATCGGCTGCGGTTCGCCTATGACCAGGCGCGAGTGACAGGCCCAGTCGGCAGTGGCGTCGGCGAGTTTGAATTTCCAGTCGAAATGGCTGTGCACGATCTCGACGCTGTGCGCATACCATTCAGCGCAGCGCAGCAACTGCTCCGCGTCCTTGCAGCCCGCCGGAACCGGCGCGCGCAGCTTGAACGCTATCTCCGGCTCCATGCGCGGCGACACCGTGCCGGCAAGCGAGATTTCGGCTTTTCCGTCCCGGGCGTAGCTCACCGTGTCGGCGTACACATGCGCCCACATCGGCGCATCCACGCCATAGAGCGCCCAGATGGTGCGGTTGGTGAATCCGATCTTGCGCCCCACGGCCTGGGCGCCGCGCTCGCGGCGCTGCCGCATCAGTTCGGCCGCGACCTGATAGGCGGCGTCCAGGTCGAAACCCGGCTCGCGCGCCGCTATCGACGCAATCAACCCGGCCCGGTCGTGCGCCCGCAGCAGTTCCTGCGCGATATTCTTGATTTCCTGTGGCGACATAGTCCGCTCCCGGCAAGCCCGCAGACCTACTCAGCGAGCACCGCCGCGCCGGCCAGCGCGATCTGCTCGTCCTCGTGCGACTTCACGCCGGAGACGCCTATGCCGCCTACGCACTCGCCCCGAAATGCAAGAGGGATGCCGCCCTGCACCGCCATCACCGGCATGCTCAGCGTCGATATCCGTCCGGCGGCGATGCGCTCTTCCCAGATTTTGGTCGAACGGCGCGAAACCGCTGCGGTGTGCCCTTTCAGTATGGCATTCTGCGCATTGGCGGGCGTGGCCCCGTCCATGCGCAGCAGCAACAGCAGGTGTCCGCCGTCGTCGAGTATGGCGATGGCGACATTCCAGCCGTTGCGGAGCGCTTCGGACTCACAGGCCGCCGCCATTTTCTTGCAGTCCTCCAGCGCCAGGCAGGGTTTGCTTTTCACGATCGGCTTGCGCCCACGGCGTCGCGTACCTGCTGCAAGGCGCTCTGGTCCTCGATGGTGGTGAGGTCGCCCGGGTCGCGCCCTTCGCAGATCGCCTGGATGGAGCGGCGCAGCACCTTGCCCGAACGCGTCTTGGGCAGCAGCGTCACGAAATGCACCCGCGCCGGACGCCCGATCGCGCCGAGCTGCTGGTCCACCGTCTTCATCACCTCGCCCTCGAGTTTCATGCGCGCCTCGCCGCTCGCGATCAGGCTAGGGTCCTTAAGTACGGCAAAAGCCACCGGCACCTGCCCCTTCAACTGGTCGGCCACGCCGATCACCGCGACTTCGGCGATCGCCGCGTGCGAGCTGATGGCTTCCTCTATCTCGCGTGTGCCCAGACGGTGTCCGGCGACGTTGATCACGTCGTCGGTGCGGCCGAGTATGAAGTAATAGCCGTCCTTGTCGCGTATGCCCCAGTCGAAGGTCGAATACGCCAGCTTGCCCGGGATGGTTTCGAAATAGGTACTGACGAAACGCTCGTCGTCGCCCCACACCGTGCTCATGCACCCGGGCGGCAGCGGCGGCAGGATCGCGACCACGCCCTTTTCGTCCGTGCCCACCTCTTCGCCGGTGGATTCGTGCAGCAATTTCAGGTTGTAGCCGTACATGGCGAAGCCGGGGCTGCCGAACTTTCGCGCTATGTCCTCCACGCCCATCGGATTGGACAGTATCGGCCAGCCGGTTTCGGTCTGCCAGTAGTTGTCGATGATGGGCCTGCCCAGCCCCTCCGATATCCACTGCGCCGTCGGCTGGTCCAGCGGCTCGCCGGCGAGAAATAGGTACTTGAGCGAGGACAGATCGTATTTCTTGAGGAATGCCGGATCCTGCTTTTTCAGCACGCGTATCGCCGTAGGCGCGGAAAACATCACCGCAACTTTGTACTGCTCGACGATTTTCCACAGGATGCCCCCGTCCGGCCGCACCGGCGTGCCCTCGTACATGATCGTGGCCATGCCCGCGATGAGCGGCCCGTAGATGATGTAGGAATGCCCGACGACCCAGCCTATGTCCGAAGTCGAAAAATAGGTCTCGCCCGGGTTGCCGCAATAGATGTGCTTCATCGATGCGGCGAGCGCCACCGCGTGGCCGCCGACGTCGCGCTGCACCCCCTTCGGCTTGCCGGTGGTGCCGGAGGTATAAAGGATGTAGGAAGGCTCGTTCGACTCGAGCCAGACGCAGGGCACCTGCGCGTTCATGTGCTGCGCGCGCAATTCGGCCCAGTCGAGGTCGCGTCCGGCGACGCGCGTCATGTCCGGCACCAGGCCGCGGTCGACCAGGATCACTTTCTGCGGCGGAAATTTCGACAGGCGGATGGCCTCGTCGAGCAGGGGTTTGTAGGGTACCACCTTGCCCACGCGCGAGCCGGCATCGGCGCTGATGACGAGTTTGGGCTTGGCGTCGTCGATGCGGCTCGCCAGACTGTGGGAAGCGAAGCCGCCGAAAACCACCGAATGGATCGCGCCGATGCGCGCGCAGGCGAGTATCGCAAAACAGGCCTCGGCGATCATCGGCATGTAGATCAGCACGCGATCGCCCTTGCACACGCCCAGGCTTTGCATCGCCGCGGCGCAGCGATTGACCTCGGCATGCAGTTCCCGAAAACTGTAGACCCTCTCCACGTCGGTTTCGGTGGAGATGAATATCAGCGCATTCTGGTCGGGCCGGTCCTGCAGATGGCGGTCGACCGCGTTGTGGCACAGATTCGTTTCGCCGCCGACGAACCACCTGGCGAACGGCGGCCGGCTGTAATCCAGCACCTTGCCGTAGGGCTTGTGCCAATCGATCAGACTGGCCTGCTCACCCCAGAATCCCTCGGGATCGCTGATCGAACGCTCGTGGAATTGCTCGTATTTGGTCCCCATCGTCTCCCCCCTTTACATATGGACGTTACTCATGCCCCTCGGCCCGGAAAACAATGCTACACGCAGCTTACTCGGGGCTTACGGGTGCCGTTTATGCGTAGCGACCGGATTCCCGCCACTCGATTTTGCTGAATTGCGATATTGCGCGGACGAGAAGCCGTCCGCGCGGATCGCCGATTGCGCGCGGATGATGAATCCATCCGCACGCAATCGGTGATCTTGTATAAACCGCCCCACGCGCTGTTTGGTAATAATCATAACCGTGATTTCCGCGCGGATGCGTTCTTCATCCGCGCAGAAATCTCGGTTGGCGCGCGCAGCGCGCAATGCTCGCCTCTCGCAACAGGTGGTAGTTAAGATGGCGTAAATATGCGCTGTTATCACGCAGCCAGGTCAACGACGATGCGGCCCTTGGCCTTGCCCTTGATGAAATCGTCGAATACGCCCGGCAAGTGGTCGAAGGCGATGGTGCGCGTCATCCCGGCGAGGTGCCTGGGCTTCATGTCCGTCGCCAGGCGCTGCCATACCTGCTGTCGCAAAGGCATGGGCGTATAGCCCGAATCGATGCCGAGCAGACAGGCCCCGCGCAGAATGAAGGGAAGCACGGTGGTGTTGAGCGTGGGACTCGCCGCGAGTCCGATGCTGGCGATGGTGCCGCCCTGGGCCATGGTGCTTGCGATCCAGGCGAGCACGTCGCCGCCCAGGTTGTCCACTGCCCCCGCCCACAGTGCCTTGTCCAGGGGCCGGATCTTGGCCAGGTCCAGGCTCTGGCGCAGTTTCACTTCCTGCGCGCCCAGGCCCTTGAGGTAGCCGGTTTCGCTTTCCTTGCCGGTAAGCGCCACCACCTGATAGCCCAGGCCCGCGAGAATATCGATCGCGATCGAGCCGACGCCGCCGCTGGCGCCGGAGACGATCACCGGCCCGCTGCCAGGAGCGAGGCCGTTCACCTGCATGCGCACCACGCCCAGCGCCGCGGTATAGCCCGCCGTACCCAGGGCCATGGATTCGAACAGGTTCAGGCCGCGCGGCATGGGCACCACCCAGTCGGCGGGCACGCGCGCGTATTCGGCATAGCCGCCGTGGTGGGCCACGCCGATATCGTAGCTGGTGGCGATCACGGCATCGCCCTTCTTGAAGCGCGCATCGCCCGACTCCACCACCGTACCGGACATGTCGATGCCGCCGACGCAGGGGTAGCGGCGTATGACCTTGCCGGCGCCCGTGGCGGCCAGCGCGTCCTTGTAGTTGACGTCCGAATAGGCGACGCGTATGAGCACGTCGCCCGGGTCGAGATCCTCGCGCGTCATGTCGACGAACCCGGCGACGGTCTTTTTGTCCACCTCGTTGATGCTGTATGCCTTGAATTTGTCCATGCCTTGATACCCCTGTTTTCGAAAATCAGATTCTAGTCTCTATATACAGCGTCTGAAATGATGTCGCATGCCAACAGCGACCATTGCGCGCTCACGCGCGCCAACCGTGCTTTTTGGTACGGATAGAAACCATCCGTACCAAAAAGCACGGTTCCGGATATAAACAAGAACGGCTTGGGCTTGCTTCTATCCGAGATCGTCAATTGCACGCGGCTGCGCTTTTCATCCGCGTGCAATTGACGATCCGCGCGGACGGATTTTCGTCCGCGCAATATTGCAAGCTTGCAACAACGGATGGGTGCGATTCAAGTCCCCATGTATCATTGCTAGACGCTACATGTGCAGTGCGCGCTTGTCCACCGCCAGGGCCGCCTCGTGCACGACCTCGGACAGGGAGGGATGCGCGTGGCAGATGCGCGCGAGGTCTTCGGCGCTGGCGCCGAATTCCATCGCCACCACCGCCTCCGCGATCATCTCCGACGCATGCGATCCGATGATGTGGATGCCGAGGATACGGTCGGTCCTGGCGTCGGCGAGTATTTTCACGAATCCGCTGGTCTCGTCCTGCCCCATCGCGCGCCCGTTGTGCGAGAACGACACCTGGCCCACACGGTAGGCCACGCCCTCGGCCTTCAGTTGCTGCTCGGCCTGGCCCACCCAGGCGATTTCCGGCGCCGTATAGATCACCCAGGGTATCGTCTCCAGATTGACCTGGCCAGCCTGGCCGGCAATGCGCTCGGCCACCATCACCCCCTCGTCCATGCCCTTGTGCGCGAGCATCGGACCGCGCACCACGTCGCCCACTGCATAGACATTGGGCAGGCTGGTGCGGCAATGCTGGTCCACTTCTATCAGGCCGCGCTCATCGATCTTCAGCCCGACGGTCGCGGCACCGAGGTCGCGCGTGTTGGGGACGCGCCCGACCGACACCACCAGCTTGTTGCAGTCCAGCGCCTGCTTGCCCTCGGCGGTTTGGTACTCGACGGTAAGCCCGCGTTTGCCACGGCTGACTTTGCCGATCTTCACGCCCAGCCTGATGTCCAGCCCCTGGTCCTTGACGAATATCTTCCACGCCTCCTTGGACACGGCGTCGTCTGCGGCGGCCAGAAAATCCGGCAGGGCTTCGAGGATGGTGACCTTGGCGCCCAGACGCCGCCACACGCTGTCCAGCTCGAGTCCGATCACGCCGGCGCCGATGACGCCCAGCCTGTCGGGTACGGCATTCAGGGCAAGCGCGCCGATGTTGTCGCATATGGTCTCGTTGTCCACCTCCAGACCGGGCAAATGGCGCGCGCTCGAGCCGGTGGCGATGATGACGTGGTTCGCCTCGACGATCTCGGCGGAACCGCCGTTCGTGACTTCGATCGTATATTTCTCGGTGCCGCCGGTAAATTTGCCATGGCCCTTGAGCCAGGTGATCTTGTTCTTCCTGAACAGCATCTCTATGCCGCCGGTGAGCTGGGACACGATCTTGTCCTTGCGCGCCTGCATCTTGGCGACATCGATCTTCGCCCCGGTAACCGAGATGCCGTGGTTGCCGAACTTGTAGGCCACGCGCTCGTAGTTCTCCGAGGATTCGAGCAGCGCCTTGGACGGAATGCAGCCGACGTTGAGGCAGGTGCCGCCGAGTTTGGACTCGCCTTTTTCGTTCTTCCATTCGTCGATGACCGCGGTGGAAAACCCGAGCTGGGCGCAGCGGATCGCCGCGATATAGCCGGCCGGGCCGGCGCCGATGACTACGACTTCAAACGATTTCAGCATGGTTGTGGCCCCGTGTCAGGTGCTTAGAGTTCCAGCAGCAGGCGCACCGGGTCTTCCAGCGCGTCTTTCATCGCCACCAGTGACAGCACCGCCTCGCGGCCATCGATGATGCGGTGATCGTAGGACAGGGCGAAATAGTTCATCGGCCGGACCACGACCTGTCCGTTTTCCACCACGGCCCGTTCCTTGGTGGCGTGGATGCCGAGTATGGCGGACTGCGGTGGGTTGATGATGGGCGTGGACAGCATCGAGCCGAACACGCCGCCATTCGAAATGGAAAAAGTACCCCCGGTGAGTTCTTCCATGGAGAGCTTGCCCTCGCCGGCGCGCTTGCCCAGATCGGCTATGGTCTTTTCGATTTGCGCGAAGCTCATCTGGTCGGCATCGCGCAGCACCGGCACCACCAGGCCGCGTGGACTGCCCACCGCGACACCGATGTCGAAATAGCCGTGATAGACGATTTCATTGCCGTCCACCGAGGCGTTCACCAGCGGAAACTTCTTCAGGGCGTAGACCGCGGCCTTGACGAAAAAGGACATGAAGCCGAGTTTCACGCCGTGCTCTTTCTCGAATTTGTCCTTGTGTTTCGCGCGCAGGTCCAGCACCGGCTGCATGTTGACTTCGTTGAATGTGGTAAGAATCGCCGCGCTGGC
>JACZJV010000137.1 GCA_014860355.1 Burkholderiales bacterium
CCGCCTGCGCCGCCGCCGGCCTACGTGCCGCCGGTGCTGCCGCCCAAACCGGACCGCGGTTAAGCGCCGCCGGCCCGGGGCCGGCGCGAGGGGATTTGGCGTAATATCGGGCATCATGGCCGAAGCCCTAAGACTCCCCGAAGGCAAGGAACCGGTGCTGCGGGTGCTGCCCATGCCCGCCGACGCCAACCACCACGGCGATATTTTCGGCGGCTGGATCATGGCGCAGGTCGACATTGCCGGCGGCGTGCTCGCCGCGCGCCATGCGCGCGGCCGCGTGGCCACGGTGGCGGTGAATTCCTTCCAGTTCAAGCAGCCGGTGCAGATCGGCGACCTGCTCTCCTTGTACGCCGAGATCGTGCGCGTGGGCAACACGTCGATCACCGTCAACGTCGAGGTGTACGCGCAGCGCAATCCCGAGGAAATCGAGGTGGTCAAGGTGACCGAAGCCACGCTCACCTACGTCGCGACCGACAAAGACCGCCGACCGCGCGCCGTGCCGCCGCTGCTGGCCGCAAAATAGCGGCGTTCCCACGGGCCCGTGCAGGGCGATGATATACGCGGCCTGTCGGCGCGCGCATCAATTCAGTATGATGCTGCTTTCATTCCACGCCGGAGTATTGGTCCCATGAAAGACTTTCTAGGCAAGGTCGCAGTCATCACCGGCGGCGCGAGCGGCCTCGGGCGCGCCATGGCCGAGCGTTTCGCGCGCGAGGGCATGAGCATCGTGCTCGCCGATGTCGAACCCGGTGCGCTCGCCCGGGCCGAAGCCGAAATGAAAGCGGCCGGTGCCAAAGTCATCGGCGTGCGCACCGACGTCTCCAAGGCGGCGGATGTGGAGGCGCTGGCGCAAGCGACCCTCGCCGCCTACGGCGCGGTGCACCTCCTTGCCAACAACGCCGGCGTCGCGCCGCTGGGCAATGCCTGGGAGAACAGCGTCGCCGACTGGGAATGGACCCTGGGCGTCAATCTGTGGGGCGTGATCCACGGCCTGCGCGTGTTCACGCCGATCATGCTCGCGCAAGGCGGCGAGGCGCACATCGTCAATACCGCTTCGGTCTCGGGGCTGATTTCACCGCCGGGTTCGGCCATGTATAACGTCACCAAGCACGCCGTGGTGACGCTCACCGAGACCCTGTACCACGATCTGGCGCTGAAGCAGGCGCGCATCGGCTGCTCGGTGCTGTGCCCGGCCTACGTGCCGACCGGAATCGTCGACTCGGAGCGCAACCGCCCGGCGCCGCTGCAGAATCCGGCGCAGGAAAAGTCCGCCGAGCAGCAGGCGCGCGAGGCGCTGCTGCGCAAGGCGGTGACTTCAGGCAAACTCTCCGCCGAGGACGTGGCGCAAAAAGTGTTTGAAGCGGTGCGCGACGAGCGCTTTTACATCCTCACCCATGCGCGCATCAAGCCCTCGATCCAGTGGCGCATGGAAGACATCCTGCAGGAGCGCAGGCCCACCAACCCGATGGGCTGAGCCGGCGCAGCGGCGGACAGTCCTCCCTGCAGGCCCGGCGTTCACGCACGCGGCGGCGCCCGGCGCTCAGCCGTTGAGCATTCTCGGCAGCCAGAGGGTGATGATCGGGAACATCACCAGGATGGTCACGCGGAACATTTCGGAAATGAAGAAGGGCATCACGCCGAGAAAGATCTTGCCCATCGGCACATCCGGGGCCATCGCCGAGATGACGAAGACATTCATGCCCACCGGCGGCGTGATCAGCCCCAGTTCGACCACGATCAGCGCGAGGATGCCGAACCAGATCTTCAGGTCTTCGGCGCTCATGCCGAACGCGGCGTCGGCGGCGCTGACGCCGTCCCCGCCGTTGATGGTGACCAGCACCGGCCAGAAAAACGGAATCGCCAGCAGAATCATCGACAGGCTGTCCATCAGGCAGCCCAGGAGTATCAGCGCAACCAGCAGGATGACCAAGATCGACATGGCCGACAGCCCGGAGTTGACCATCCATGCCGCCATCGCCTGGGGTACGCCGCCGCGCGCCATGAAAATCTTGAGCATTTCGGCGCCGAGCAGGATCAGGTAGATCATGCCGGTGGTGCGCGCCGTCTCGAGCAGGGCATGCTTCATCTCGGGCAGTTTCACCGCGCCGCGGCCGACGCCGTAGAGCGCGACCAGTACCACGCCGACGGCTGCGGCCGGGGTCGGGTCAAACAGGCCGAAATAGATGCCCCCTATGACCGTGCCGAAGATCGCGACGACCGGCAGGACGCGCAGCGTCGCGCTGATGAACTCGGCGCGTTCGACCGCGCGGCCCTTGGGCCCGGATTCCGGATACAAGGCGACGTAGAGCGCGATCGTTATCAGGAACATGATGACCGCGAGGATGCCGGGCAGCATCGCCGCCATGAACATGGTGATGATGTTGGCCTCGACGATGATGGCATAGATGACCAGCACCACCGACGGCGGGATGAGAATGCCGAGCACGCCGCCGGCCGCCAAGGTGCCGGTGGCCAGCGCGTCCTTGTAGTGATAGCGACGCAGCTCCGGCAGCGCGACCTGTCCCATGGTGGAGGCGGTCGCGAGCGACGAACCGCAGACCGCGCCGAACCCGGCGCAGGCGGCGATGGCCGACATCGCCACCCCGCCGCGCAACCAGCCCAGCCAGGCATTGGCGGCCGCGAAAAGATCGCGCGACAGCCCCGCCTGGGTCGCAATGGAGCCCATCAGCACGAACATCGGCACGACCGACAGGTCGTAGATCGAGAACTGCGAGTAGGCCAGGTTCTTGAGCTGCGCCAGGAACACATCCGGGCCGTTGAGGATGGAAGTGCCTACCCCGCCGACCAGGATCATCGCATACGCGATGGGCATGCGGATTGCGATCAGCGCAACAAGCGCGACCAGCCCGATCAATCCGGTCTGTAGGTGGGCTTCCACTTAATTCGGATCAGGTGATGCACGTTTGCCCGGACGCATCTCCATTATGGCTTCGTGGAGGGTGACCCCCGCCGCGAGCACCAGCAAGGCGAGCGAAGCCAGGATAGGCGGGTAGGCGACCCACTGGGGAATGTTCAGTATGGTCGTAACCTCAGGGTAGCGCAGGTAACTGACCATCCCGTTCGACATTTTCCATAGCAGAAGGACGCAGAAGAATGCCGCGACGAGTGCCGCCAGCAGCGTGAACACGGCGACAGTTACCCGCGATGCCCCGGCGGTGAAAATATCAGCGGTGACATTGGCGCCCTTGAGCTGGCAGTACGGCAGGTAGCTGAATGCGACTATGGCTACGCCCATCTGCACCAGTTCGAAGTCGCCGGGTACCGGGTAGCCGAGCACAGCCAGCGAGATGACCGACCAGGTGTTCATCAGGGCGATGAGCAGGAGCAGCACCCCGCCGGCCAGCGCCCACCCCTCGATTATGCGACGGGCGAGGTCGTCGAACCTCGCCCAGCCCCGTTTTTCCGGCTTTGCGGCGGCCAACTTACTTGGAGTACTTGGCGATCAGTGCGCGAGCCTTCGCCACCAGCGCGGCGCCGTCTATGCCCTTGCCTTTGACTTCGGCGATCCAGCGGTCGACCACCGGCTCGAGCTTGGTGCGGAAAGCCGCCATCTCGGCGTCGGTGAGCATGATATGTTTGTTGCCGGACTTCACCGCGACCGCGATGCCGCCGTCATCGTTCGCGCCCCAGATCTCGCCGACTTTCTGCCACCAGTCGGGGCCGGAGGCATCCCTGAAGGCCTTCTTGATGTCGGCCGGCAGGCTGTCCCAGCGCGCCTTGTTCATCGACACCTGGAAGGTGGTGGTGCCGAAACGGCTCTTGTTCGGACCTTCGATGTTGTACTCGGTCTGATCCTGCAGCTTGAGCGGCGGAATGATCTCCCAGGGGATCAGCGCGCCGTCGACGATTTTCTTCGACAGCGCCTGCGGCAGCTGCGGCACCGGCATGCCGACCGGCGTCGCGCCGAGCGCCTCGATGACCCAGGCACCGGTGCGGCCCGGGATGCGCATCTTCAGGCCGGCCAGGTCGGCCGGGGTGCGCACCAGCTTGTCGACCATGTGTATGGCCTGGCCCGCATGCACGTGCAGGAACATGACCTCCACGCCGCCGTACTCGGAAGCGAGATCGTCCTTGAACATGTCGTACATCGCGCGCGAGGTCGCGCCGGGATTGTTGGTGTGGATGAACGGCAGTTCGAACACTTCGGTGCGCGGGAACAGCGCCGCGGTGTAGCCGTTGACCGTCCAGACCAGGTCGACCACACCGTCACGCACCTGGTTGATCAGCTGCGGCGGCGCGCCGCCCAGGGTCATCGACGGATAGATGTCGATCTTGATGCGCCCGCCGGAATTCTTCTCGACTTGCGCCGCCCAGGGCTCCAGCATCTTGGTTTGCGCAGGCGCCTTGGCGCTCAGAAAGTGGTGCAGCTTGAATACAAACTCGGGTGCGGCTTGAGCAGGCGCGGAAAACGCCATGGCTAGGCCCATGATGGCGCCGCCCAACAAAACACGCGCAGGAATCTTAGTCATGATGATGCACTCCTCCTTAAGGAATTGATTAGCTGGACTTAGATAGATATTTTTTTAACGAGCGGTCAATCTACATCAACGGCCGGCCCGCCGCAACGGCTTTGCCCGCGGCTTTGCCCGCGCGGCTTTGCCCGCACGAAGCGCAGCTGCCCCATGCCCGCGCGGCATTCGAGGCCATCGCCCCCCGGACCCTGCGCCTGCGCCGCGCGCCCGGCACATGCCTCGATCGCGCCGGCTCCAGCCATGGT
>JACZJV010000019.1 GCA_014860355.1 Burkholderiales bacterium
GCGCAAGGTAGCGGAACAAGGGCAGGCCCTGTGCGCCCGCGGCCGCGTGCAGCGTGGCGAGCGATAC
Source organism: Burkholderiales bacterium (assembly GCA_014860355.1). Lineage (GTDB taxonomy): Bacteria > Pseudomonadota > Gammaproteobacteria > Burkholderiales > SG8-39 > 2-12-FULL-64-23. Next base: position 68 of record JACZJV010000019.1, read on the forward strand.
GGCGACGGTGGCGCTCGCGGGCATGGACGCTAACCTGCAGGAAGACATCGACCGCGCGCTGATCGCACTCGATGGCACGCAGAACAAGGCGCGGCTGGGCGCGAACGCCACCGTCGCCGTATCGCTCGCCACGCTGCACGCGGCCGCGGGCGCACAGGGCCTGCCCTTGTTCCGCTACCTTGCGCAGGGAAAGCCGGCGCGCCTGCCGCTGCCCGAAATCCAGATATTCGGCGGCGGCGCGCATGCCGGCCGGCGCATCGACATCCAGGACCTGATGGTGATGGCGCTTGCAGCCGCCAGCTTCGACGAGGCGCTGGAGATGACGGCGCGCGTGTATCACGCGGCGGGCGAACTCATGCGCGACGCCGGCAAGCTGCGCGGGGTCGCCGACGAAGGCGGCTGGTGGCCCGAATTCGCGAGCAACGAGGAGGCGATAGAAACACTGGTGCGCGCGATCGCCCGCGCCGGATTCGTGCCCGGCGACGAGGTCGCGATTTCGCTCGACATCGCGGCCTCCGAGTTTGGCAGCGGCGGCCTCTACCGCCTCGGCCTGGACGCGAAGAGCCTGGACAGCGACGGCATGTGCGAACTGGTGCTCGGCTGGCTGGCGCGCTATCCCATCGTCTCGGTCGAGGACCCGCTGGCCGAGGACGATCGCGAGGGCATGATGCGCTTCACCGCCGCGGCCGGTCACCGGGTGCAGATCATAGGCGACGACTATCTGACCACCAGCGCAGCACGCGTGCAGGCGGCGATCGCCGACCGGGCCTGCAACGCGGTGCTGCTCAAACCCAACCAGTGCGGCACGGTGACCGAAACGCGCGCCGCGCTCGATCTGGCCAAGGCTGCAGGCTGGGGCTGCATCGTTTCGGCGCGCTCGGGCGAGACCGAGGACCTCTCCATCGTGCACCTCGCCACCGGCTGGGATGCCGGGCAGCTCAAGGTCGGATCGTTCGCGCGCGGCGAACGCATGGCCAAGTGGAACGAGGCGTTGCGCATCGAGGAGATGCTCGGCGCCGGCGCGCATTTCGCCGGGCGCGCGGTGCTCTCGTTGACGCAATCCTGAATTGCGCAGGAGGGGCGCCCTCGCCCGGACCGGCGCAGTATTCGAAGACTGACAGGCGCGAGTGCGGGCCTCCCGCAACAGGCCTCGTTTCGATCCTGGCGAGCAGGCCGAAGCGCACACGGCTATAATCCGCCCGCCGTGACCAATACACCCCCACCCCTGCGGCGATGAGCGCAGGCCATACCGCGCATACGCGCAGCCCGCGCGGCCCCTTGATGATCATGACGGCGGTAGCGATGTTCGTCGTCATGGACACCATGTCCAAGTACCTGTCGCGCTTTTATCCGGTGCCGGCCATCGTCTGGGCGCGCTACTTCTTTCACGTGGTCCTGGTGGTCATCGCCCTCGGTCCGCGCCTGGGCATGGGTTTGGTGCGCACCAAGCGTCTGGGCCTGCAACTGGTGCGCGGCCTGCTGCTCGCCGGTTCGACCCTGTTCTTCGTCTTCGCGATCAGCCAGATGCCGCTGGCCGAGACCTCGTCGATCACTTTCATCGCCCCGGTGCTGGTCACACTGATGGGTGCGTTCTTTCTGAAGGAAGAGGTGGACACCGCGCGTTGGTTCGCCGTAGCCGGCGGATTCGCCGGCGTACTGATCATAGTCCGCCCGGGCGGTGGCGTGTTCAGCTGGGCTTCGGTGCTGCCGCTGGGCTCGGCAGCCTGCTTCGCCTGCTATCAGATACTGACGCGCAAGCTCGCCAATCTGGAGAGCCCCTATGTCTCGATTTTCTATTCCGGCCTGGTCGGCAGCGTGATGATGTCGCTTACCCTGCCCTATGTCTGGATCTGGCCGCAAAGCCCGTTTCACGCGCTGTTGTTCGTCGTGATCGGCATAATCGGCGGCTTGAGCCACCTGGTGCTGATCAAAGCTTATGACTATGCGCCGGCGTCCACGCTCGCGCCGTTCAGCTATACGCAGCTGATTTGGGTGACCGTGATGGGCTACCTGGTTTTCGGCCATTTCCCCGATTACTGGTCGCTGATCGGGATCGCCGTGATCATGGTGAGCGGCATTTATATCGCCACGCACCAGCAAATGTCCGACCGGCAACAGCGCGCCGAGATGCGGGAAAGCGCGCCCGGCGCCTGAGCCGCATCGGGCCGATGCCGGCCTCAGCCCGGATAGCGCTCGAGAAAATCCCGATAGGCCAGCGCGATACCGTCCTCCATGCGCGTACGCGGCTTCCATCCCAGTGCGTTGATCCGGGCCGAGTCGAGCAGCTTGCGCGGCGTGCCGTCCGGCCGGGAGGTGTCGAAGCGCAAGCGCCCGCGAAAACCTACCGCGCCCGCCACCGCGCGCGCCAGTTCCGCGATGCTCAGATCCTCGCCGTAGCCTATGTTCACCAGCGGCGGATGGGTGTCCGTTGTCAATTGCGCGAATTGCGCCGGCGCAAGCTCGAGCAGATGAACGCAGGCCTCGGCCATGTCTTCGCTGTAGAGGAACTCGCGCAGCGGTGTACCCGTGCCCCAGATGACCGCTTCCTCGGAGCGGTGCTTCATCGCCTCGTGCATTTTCCGGATCAGCGCCGGCAGCACATGGGAATTGTTCAAGTCGTAGCTGTCACCCGGACCGTAAAGATTGGTCGGCATTGCCGCGAGGAAGCTCGTGCCGTACTGCCGGTTATAGGACCAGCACATCTCGATTCCGGCGATCTTGGCGATGGCATAGGGCCGGTTGGTCGGCTCCAGCGGACCCGTCAACAGGTATTCTTCCCTGATCGGCTGCGCACAGTCGCGCGGATAGATGCAGGAAGACCCCAGGAACAGCAGCCGCTTCACCCCCGCGCGCCAGGATTCGTGCAGCACATTGGTCTGCACCGCCAGATTGCCGTGGATGAATTCTGCCGGATAGCTGTTGTTGGCGACGATGCCCCCGACCTTGGCCGCCGCGAGAAACACGTAGTCAGGTTTCTCGCGCTCGAAGAAACAGCGTACCGCGGCCTGATCGGCGAGTTCCAGTTCGGCATGGGTGCGCAACAACAAGTTGCCGTAGCCTCGTTGCCGCAGTTGCCTGACCAGGGCGGAACCGGCGAGGCCGCTGTGGCCGGCGACGTAGATTTTCGCCTTTTTGTCCATTACTCGTTGCGTTCGAAGGTCTTGTGCCCATGGCTCTTGACGAGCTCGTCGCGCTCGGCCGATCGCAAGTCCTCGCGCACCATCTCGGTCACGAGCTCGCCAAAGGTGGTCTTCGGCACCCAGCCGAGCTTGACTCTTGCCTTCGTCGCGTCTCCCAGCAGCGTTTCCACCTCGGTCGGCCGGAAATAGCGGGGATCGACGGCGACGATACACTTTCCAGCCTGATCGTAACCCATTTCGTCGACATCGCTCCCCTTCCATGTAATGTGAATGCCGAGCTCCTTGGCGGCGGCTTCGACGAATTCGCGGACGCTGAATTGCTTGCCGGTAGCGATGACGTAGTCTTCAGGCTCCTGCTGTTGCAGCATCAGCCATTGCATTTCAACATAGTCCCTGGCGTGCCCCCAATCGCGCTTGGAATTCAGATTTCCCAGGTACAAGCGGTCCTGCAGTCCCAGCTTGATGCGTGCCAGTGCACGCGTAATTTTGCGCGTAACAAACGTTTCACCCCGGACAGGAGACTCGTGATTGAACAGGATGCCGTTGCACGCATAGATGCCGTAAGCCTCGCGGTAGTTGACGGTGATCCAGTACGCGTAGAGCTTGGCAACCGCGTAGGGGCTGCGCGGGTAGAAGGGTGTGGTCTCCTTCTGCGGCGTTTCCTGGACCAGACCGTAGAGCTCGGAAGTGGATGCCTGATAGAAGCGCGTCGTCTTTTCCAGGCCAAGTATGCGGATCGCCTCCAATACGCGCAACGCGCCCAGCGCATCGGAATTGGCAGTGTATTCCGGCTCCTCGAAGGAGACGGCGACATGGCTTTGCGCGGCGAGATTGTAGATTTCGTCCGGCTGCACCTGCTGGATGATACGAATCAGGCTGCTCGAATCAGTCATATCGCCGTGGTGCAGTATGAAGCGGCGGTTCGGCTCGTGCGGGTCCTGGTACAGGTGGTCGATGCGATCGGTGTTGATCAGCGAGGTGCGGCGCTTGATGCCGTGGACCATGTACCCTTTACCGAGCAGGAATTCGGCGAGGTAGGCGCCGTCCTGGCCGGTGATACCGGTGATTAGTGCAGTCTTAGGCATGTGATCGCCACTCCAGTTTGGATTGATTCGTCAGGCATTGCATTTGCGCGGGAGCCGCTCTCCTGTATCACGAGCGGCCATAGGTGTCTTCCAGGCGAACGATGTCGTCTTCTCCGAGATAGTCCCCGCTCTGCACTTCGATCATGACGCAATCTATATCGCCCGGGTTGGCGAGGCGGTGCGCGGTACCGGCCGGAATATAGGACGATTGGTCCGCGGCCAGGATGATCTCGCGCTCGCCGTTCACAATCCTTGCCCGGCCCGACACCACCACCCAGTGCTCGCTGCGGCGGTGATGATACTGCAGCGACAGCGAAGCACCGGGCTTGACCACGATGCGCTTAATCTTGAACCTCGGCCCCTCCTCCAGCACGGTGTAAGTGCCCCAGGGTCTGTGCACGGTGCGGTGCAGGCGCGCGCTTTCGTGACCCTGGGCATCGAGGCGCTGGACGATGCTCCTTACATCCTGCGCGCGGCTGCGGTCGGCCACCAGCAAGGCATCCGGCGTATCCACGACCAGCAGGTTCTCCACGCCCAGTGCCGCCACCAGCCGGTCTTCGCTGCGCACGAAGCAATCCTTGCTGTCGACCAGCACGGCCTCTCCCTGGACGCGATTGCCCGAGGCGTCGGCGGGTACCAAGTCGCCCAGCGCCTGCCAGGAGCCGATGTCGCTCCAGTCGAATCGTCCCGGCACCACGGCGACGCGCGCGGCCTTTTCCATGACAGCATAGTCCACCGAGATATCGGCTATGCGGGCGAACGATTCGGCATCGATCGTGACGGGTGTCTCGCCGCGCTTCGTCGCCTGCCATGCAGCCGCCACCGCTTCCGACACTTCGGGCGCGCAGCGCGCGAGCTCGCCGAGGAAGTCGCCGACGCGAAAGCAGAACATGCCGGAATTCCAGTAATAGCGCCCCGAAGCCAGATATTCCTCGGCCGTTTCGCGAGACGGCTTCTCGACGAATCGGCGCACGGCCATCCCCGCGCCGCCGAGCTTGCGCCCCTGGTCGGCCTCGATATAACCGAACCCGGTCTCCGGGCCGGTGGGCGCGATACCGAAAGTGACCAGATAGCCCTGTTGCGCAAGTTCCGCTGCAGCTTGCACCGCTGCGGCAAAAGCGGCGACATCGCTGATCAAATGATCCGAAGGCAGCACCAGCATGGTCGCCGCGTCGCCATGCTGCTCGCGCAGGCGCCAGGCCCCCGCCGCGATCGCGGGCGCGGTATTGCGGCCCGCGGGCTCGAGCAGATAGTCCAGCGCTATGCCCGGAGCCAGCGCCACTTCGGCATAGGCATCGCGGGTGATGAAAAAATAGTCGCGGTTGGTGATGGTGAGGATGGCATCGGGCTTCAATGCCGCCGCGCGCAGCAGCGTCTTCTGCATCAGGCTCTGCCCGTCCGGCAGAACGATGAAGGGTTTGGGGTGGGCTACACGCGACACCGGCCACAATCGGGTGCCGGCGCCGCCGGACAGAATGACGGGGATCAGCAAGGAAGAATCTCGCGCGCTAAGAAAACGACTGAGTTGAGCATCTTGAATATGCGCGATTTTAGCCTACATCAGGGGCCCGGACCCGAATAGCGGCGCGATTCAAGCGCCTCAGATGTACGCTGGCCGCCCGGTAAGAGGGTACTTCGGATCGTTGAATCCCGGTGTCGACGGATGCCCGCTTTTCACCATCGAGTCGACCAGCGCCTCGTCCTCGGCGGAAAACGAATGTTTCAGCGCGCCAAGGTACTCGGTCCATTGCTCCATGGTGCGCGGCCCCGCCAGCACCGAAGTGACCAGGCGGTTATTGAGCACCCAGTTGAGCGCAAACTGGCCTGCGCTCATGCCGCGCTGCTCGGCGTGCGCCTTGAGCTTTTGCGCCATCACCATGGATTCCTCGCGGAACTCGGTCTCCATCATGCGCTTGTCCTTGTTCCCGGCGCGCGTGTCCGCGGCGGGCGCCTGGCCCGGCGCATATTTGCCGGTGAGCACGCCGCGCGCAAGCGGGCTGTAGGGCACCACGCCCAGCCCGTAATTCGCGCAGGCCGGCAGGATTTCCGTCTCCGGCATGCGGTTCATGGCGTTGTAGTAGGGCTGGCAAACGATGGGCGCGGGCACCCCCAGCCTGGCGCACAGTTCGACGGTTTGCGCGATGCGCCAGGCGCGAAAATTGGATATCCCGAAATAGCGCACCTTGCCGGCGGCGATGATTTCAGCCATGGCGGTGAGCGATTCCTCGATCGGCGTCGATGCATCGTCGAGGTGAAAATAGTAGATGTCGATCCAGTCCGTATTCAGGCGCTCCAGGCTCGCGTCTACGGCGCGCATCATCCAGGCACGCGACAGGCCGCCGTCGTTGGGCCCCTTGCCCATGAAATTGCCGAGCTTGGTCGCCAGCACCCACTGCTCGCGCTCCGCCGCGATCAGCTTGCCGGTGATGCGCTCGGACTCGCCCTTGGCATAGGCGTCGGCGGTATCGACGAAGTTGATGCCCGCGGCGCGCGCCGAAGCGACGATGCGCCCCGCTTCGGCCGCGTCGGTGCGCTCGCCGAACATCATCGCGCCCAGGCAGATGGGTGAAACCTTGAGGCCGCTCGCGCCTAGTTTTCTGTACTCCATTTTCATACTCCTCTGAACAACACTATCAACCTTGGCGCGGACGAGAAACTGTCCGCGCGGATCGTCGATTGCGCACGGATGAAAAGCCCATCCGCGCGCAATCGGCGATCTTGGATAAAACCCAGTGCCGGGTTTGCCCCTTGTCAATCATCGTGTCTTCGGTACGGATGCACTTTTTATCCGTACCGAAGACACGGTTGGCGCGCCCCGCGCGCAACGCCGCTATTGTTTAGTTTGCGGTAATCGATGTTCACACGTCCTTTCTATTCGACCAAACTTCCCCACAAATCGTGGGCGTCGGCGCGCTCGATTCTGACGGTGGCCCAGTCCCCGGGCTTGAGCGACTTGCCGTCCGCGATGATGACCACGCCGTCGATTTCCGGGGCGTCGGCCCCGGAGCGTGCGACTGCGCCCTTCTTGTCGACCGTGTCGACCAGGACTTTGATCGATCGTCCAAGCTTGCGCTTCAGGCGCTTGCGGCTGATCTTTTCCTGTACCGCCATGAAGCGCCCGCGCCGCTCTTCGCGCAGTTCCGCCGGCACCGGGTCGGGCAACATATTCGCCTTCGCGCCCTCGACCGGCGAATAGGCGAAGCAGCCGACGCGGTCAAGCTCGGCATCCTCGAGAAATTCGAGCAGCTGCCGGAATTCGGATTCGGTCTCGCCGGGAAAGCCGGCGATGAAAGTGCTGCGGATGGTGATCTCCGGGCAGATCGCGCGCCAGGCGCGGATGCGCTCCAGATTGACTTCGCCCGAGGCCGGCCGTTTCATCAGCTTGAGTATGCGCGGGCTGGCGTGCTGGAACGGCACGTCGAGATAAGACAGGAGCTTGCCTTCGGCCATCAGCGGAATGACTTCGTCCACGTGCGCATAGGGATACACGTAGTGCAGGCGCACCCACGGTCCGCCCGCGGCTGCGCCGAGTTCGCCCAGGGCGCGCACCAGTTCGGTCATGCGCGTTTTCAGCGGGCGGCCTTGCCAGAATCCGGTGCGATATTTCAGGTCCACGCCGTAGGCGCTGGTGTCCTGCGAAATCACCAGGAGTTCCTTCACTCCGGCCTTGACCAGATTCTCCGCTTCCTGCATCACCTCGCCTATCGGCCGGCTCACCAGATCGCCGCGCATGGAAGGGATGATGCAAAACGTGCAACGGTGGTTGCAGCCTTCGGAAATCTTGAGATAGGCGTAATGCGCAGGCGTAAGCCGCACGCCCTGCGGCGGGACCAGGTCGGTATAAGGATCGTGCGGCCGCGGCAGATGCGCATGTATTGCCTGCATCACCTCGTCGGCCGCGTGCGGCCCGGTTACCGCCAGCACCTTGGGATGGGTCCTGCGCACGATGTCCCCCTTGGCGCCGAGACAGCCGGTGACGATCACGCGACCGTTCTCGGCCAGTGCCTCACCGATGGCGGCCAGGGATTCCTCCACCGCGGAATCGATGAAACCGCAGGTATTCACCACCACCAGTTGGGCCGCCTCATAGGATGGAGAGATGGTGTAGCCCTCGGCGCGCAGCTGCGACAGGATGCGCTCCGAATCGACCAGGGCCTTGGGGCAGCCCAGGGAAACGAATCCGACTTTGGGGGTAATGGTCATTTGTTTATTTTGTACAGTGGACAGGGCAAGCGCACCCCTCTGTTTAAATGTCATTCCGAGCGAAGCGAGGAATCTGCTTTTTGTGAATTGTAGAAAAGCAGATTCCTCGTCGCTACGCTCCTCGGAATGACAGATCTGCACGCCCACCGCAACAAGGGGGCCCGCCCGCAAGACGACGTTTCAGGACTTGTCGCCCTCGTCCTTCTTGGGCGGCACCGGCTGCCCGGGAAAGCCGGGGAAAGGAAAGCCGGTGAACATGTTCTTGGTCTGGTCCTGCAGCTTTTCCTGCATTTGCATGAAAACATTCTTGCTTTGATCCATGTAGGCCGACATCATGCCCTGCATGGCCGAACCCTGGAAATTCATGAACTGCGCCCAGAGATCCTTGTTGATCTTGCCGCTGTCGCCGTACATCGAGCGCGACTGCTCCTGCAGTTGCTTTTGCACCTGGACGAAAGTCTGCATGTTCTTCTCCAGGTAATTGCCGACCATGCCCTGCATCGCATTGCCGTAAAAGCGGATAAGCTGCGACAGCAGATCCGAGGTGAACATGGGCATGCCGCCGGCTTCTTCCTCGAGGATGATTTGCAGCAGGATGGAACGCGTCAGGTCCTCGCTGGTCTTCGCATCCACTACCTGGAATTGTTCGTGCTTGAGCACGAGTTCCTTGACGTCGGCCAGCGTGATATAACTCGAGGTGCGGGTGTCGTAGAGGCGTCGATTCGGATATTTCTTGATCATCCGCAGGGCATCGGCGGCGGCGCCGGCAGCGCTATCAGTTTGATTTACAGCAGTTTCCTTCTTATGTTGCATTGCAGCATTCCTCTTGACTTTTTCGGGCAACAGAGTAGAATTACTCGTGTTGCACCGCAGCATACCAAATTTCTGATTCCATCACACCACTCTCTTTCACCGAGGAGCCCAAGATGGCCAACCCCCAAGAACAACTTGCAGCCTGGCAAAAAGCTGCCCTGGAATCTACGCTCAGCTACGCGCAGGCTAGCATCGCCAGCGCCGAGCAAATGCTGAAACTCAATCTCGAGGCCGCTCGCAATTCGCTCGAGCAGGCCGGCAAGAACACGCGCGAACTGCTCTCCATCGACGACCCGCAGGAACTGGTGCAACTACGCGCCAAAATCGCCCAGGCGAACATGCAGCAATCCGCCAGCTATGCCCAGAACATCTACGAAATCGTCAGTCAATCTCAAGCTCTACTGACCAAACTCGGCGAGCAGCAGTATTCGCGCCTCAACCAGGAGGCCGCCGCAGGCGCCGAGCAACTGGGCAAGGGCGCGCCGGGAGCCGAAGTGGCCGCTGCCGCGGTGAAATCTGCCCTGGCAGCGACCAACGCCATGATGGACAACCTCAACCGCGCCACCAAGCAGTTCGCCGAACTGTCCGAAGCCAACATCAAGGCCGCCACGGCCGGCATATTCAAGACCCCCGGCAAAAAGTAAGCGCTCCCGCTCCATATTTTCTGTCCCGCCGCCCCGAGCGGGACCTGCACCGTACCCATACTCAAGCCCTCTCCTGCGTTTCGGCGGAGAGGGTTTATTTATTGCATGTGCTGTCCGCCATTGATGGCGATGTTGGCGCCAGTGACGAAGGCTGCCTCTTCCGAGCACAAATAGATGATCAGACCGGCCACTTCCTCGGGCTTGCCCAGACGCCCCACAGGAATCTGCGGAATGATCTTGCTGTCGAGAATTTCCTTGGGTATCGCCGTCACCATCTTGGTGCCGATGTAACCCGGGGAGATGGTATTCACGGTCACGCCCTTTCTCGCCACCTCCAGCGCCAGCGCCTTGGTGAATCCGTGCATTCCGGCCTTGGCAGCGGAATAATTGGTCTGTCCAAATGCACCCTTCGAACCGTTCACCGAAGACACGTTGATGATCCGCCCCCAGCCCCGGTCGACCATGCCGTCGCACACCGGCTTGGTCATGTTGAACACGCTGTCGAGGTTGGTGCGCATTACCGCGTCCCAATCGGGCTTTTCCATTTTCTTGAAAGTCATGTCGCGCGTAATGCCGGCATTGTTGACCAGAATCTCCACCGGCCCCACATCGGCTGCTATCTTGGCCACGCAGGCCTGGCAGGAGTCGTAGTCGGCCACGTCTACCGCCACGGGATGAAAATCGTAGCCGCGCAATTTCATTTCCGCGTTCCAGGCCGCGGCATTTTTGTTTCCCGGCGAGTGCGTCACCACCACGCGGAAGCCTGCGTCATACATCTTGGTGCTGATGGATTCGCCCAGCCCGCCCATGCCGCCGGTAATCAGTGCGATTCTTTTTGGCACGATAGTCACGATCATTCCTCCTTTGTAGATATGGTCCGATACCGTCCCCGGCGATCTTGCCGGGTAATTGTGGTATCGGTTTCACCATAACATAAACACCTGCCCTCAGGCCATGTGCAGACCGCCGTTGATCGAAATGTTGGCGCCGGTGATGTAGCCGGCGTCGTCGGAGGCAAGGTAGGCCACGAGGCCTGCGATTTCGTCCGGCTGCGCCAGCCGCCCCATCGGGATGGTCGCGACGATCTGATCGCGCACTTCGGTGCGGATCGCCATCACCATTTCCGTCGCGACATAGCCGGGAGAGATGGTGTTCACGGTCACGCCCTTGCGCACCACTTCCTGCGCCAGCGCCTTGGAAAAACCGTGCATCCCGGCCTTCGCCGCCGAATAATTGGTCTGCCCGAACTGGCCTTTCAGCGCGTTGACCGACGACACGTTGATGATCCGGCCCCAGCCCCGGTCGGTCATCCCCTCGACCACCTGGCGCGTAACATTGAAAACGCTGTTCAGGTTGGTGTTGATCACGTCGTACCAGTCGCTCTCGGACATGCGCTTGAACACGCCGTCGCGGGTGATGCCCGCATTGTTGACCAGAATATCCACCGGCCCGATGATGGAACCGATGCGGTAGAACATATCGGCGCAGGAATCGAATTCCTCCACATTGCCTTCGGCAGCGTGCACGCTGTAACCCTGCGCGCGCATGCTCGATAGCCAGTCGTCTTTCTTGTCATAGCCGGGCAGGCAATTGGCCACCACCTTGTTGCCGTTCGCCGCCAGACGCTTGCAGATCGCGGTGCCGATGCCGCCCATGCCCCCGGTCACGAATGCTATCCGCTCAGTCATATTCACTTCCTTTCAAAAACTGCAGGTTTTCGCTCCGAACAATTTTCATTCCGGGTCCCCCTCCGGGGATAAACTTCGCGAGGAATCTCGCTTTTCGCGGGGAGCAGAAAGCGAGATTTCCCGGCCCCCGGCCCCGGAATGACGCGATTGCACGTTGTGCGCGTGCCCGGCGAATTTCAACGTTCCACCGCCAGCGCGACACCCATGCCGCCGCCGATGCACAGGCTGGCGAAACCCTTTTTCGCGTCGCGCCGGATCATCTCGTGCAGCAAGGTCACCAGGATGCGGCAGCCGGACGCACCGATCGGATGGCCGATGGCGATGGCGCCGCCGTTGACGTTGACCTTGCTCGTGTCCCACTCCATCTTGCGATTGACCGCGATAGCCTGCGCCGCAAATGCCTCGTTGATTTCCATCAGGTCGAGCTCGCCTACGCCCCACCCGGCCTTCTTCAGGCACAGCTGGCTCGCCGGCACCGGGCCCATGCCCATGATCTTGGGATCGACGCCGGCGGAGGAATAGGCGCGGATGGTGGCAAGCGGTTTCAGGCCCAGTTCCTGCGCCTTCTTCGCCGACATCATGACCACGGCCGCAGCCCCGTCGTTGATGCCCGAGGCGTTGCCCGCGGTGACCGTACCGTTCTTGTCGAATGCGGCGCGCAACCCGGCGAGCGCCTCCAGGGTGCTGCCATGCTTGGGATATTCGTCCATGTCGAACACCAGCGGCGCGCCTTTTCTTTGCGGGATTTCGAGCGGCAGGATTTCGTCCTTGAACCTGCCCGCTTTCTGCGCCGCTTCGGCCTTCTGCTGCGAGGCGAGCGCGAATGCGTCCTGATCGGCGCGCGTCACACCGTACTTGGTGGCGACGTTCTCCGCAGTGACACCCATGTGGTAGTTGTTGTACACGTCCCACAGGCCGTCGACGATCATGCTGTCGACGAGTTTGGCGTCGCCCATGCGAAAGCCGTCGCGCGAGCCGGCGAGCACGTGCGCCGAAATGCTCATGTTCTCCTGGCCGCCGGCGATGATGATCTCGGCGTCGCCCGCCTTGATCGCCTGCGCGGCGAGGTGTGTCGCCTTGAGGCCAGAGCCGCAAACCTTGTTGATGGTCATCGCCGGCACCATGTCCGGGAGTCCGGCGCGGATCGCCGCCTGGCGCGCCGCGTTCTGGCCCACGCCCGCGGTCAGCACCTGGCCCAGGATGACCTCCGAAATCTGCTCCGGCTTCAAGCCGGTCTTGGCCAGCAGCCCCCTGATCACATGCGCACCCAGATCGGCTGCCGGAATTTTCGCCAGCGCCCCGCCGAATTTGCCTACCGCGGTACGGCCCGCGGCCACGATCACTACGTCTGTCATTTGAACCTCCGTTAAACGTTGGCGGCGGTCCCATGCCACCGATTTTCGCGGCCTGTATTTGCGAGCAAGCCCGCTCCTACAAACCCTGATTTCTGTGGGAGCGAGCTTGCTCGCAAATTCCACAGTTCGCGAGCAAGCCCGCGCCTACACTCCCCGTTCTTGTGGGAGTGAGCTCCTACAAACCCCGTTCTTGTGGGAGCGAGCTTGCTCGCGAAAAGCAAAGAACGGATCACACCCTCACCTTCACATACCTGCCGGGCGCGGGCTCGATCGCCTTGTACCTGGCATTGCCCGGCTTCTTCGGCGCCGCGCGCTCGCCCCCGGAATAGGCTTGCAGCCACGCATCCCAGTCCGACCACCAACTGCCGGGCAGTTCCTCGGCGCCGGCCAGCCATTCGTCCGCGCCTGCGTCCAGGCGATCGTTCTTCCAGTAGCTGCGCCGGTTCTTGGCCGGCGGATTGATCACGCCGGCGACATGGCCGCTCGCGCCGAGGACGAAACGCGTGTCGCCCTTGAGATGCCGCGTCGAAAGATAGGCGGTTTTCCAGGGCACGATGTGGTCCTCTCGCGTCGCCAGAATATAGGTCGGCAGGCGAATCGCGCCCAGGTCCACCGGCACGCCGCACATGGCGAGCCTGCCTGGCTCGCGCAGCTTGTTCTCCAGATACATATTGCGCACGTACCAGCAGTACATCGGCCCCGGCAGATTGGTGCTGTCGGCGTTCCAGTACAGAATGTCGAACGCGTCCGGCGATTTGCCCTTGAGGTAGTTGTTGACCACGTAGGACCAGACGAGGTCGTTGGCGCGCAGCGCCGAAAACACGAAAGCCAGTTCCTTGCCCGACAGGATGCCTCCCGAGCCTATCGCAGCCTCGCGCGCCGCTACGCTGGCTTCGTCTATGAACACGCCGATGTCGCCGGGATAGCTGAAGTCGAGCATGGTCGCGAGCAGCGTCACGCTCGCCACGCGCTCCTCGCCGCGCGCGCGCAGCACGGCCAGCGCGGCCGATAGCAGGGTCCCGCCCACGCAAAAACCGAGAGCGTTGATTTTGTCCGACTTGCTGATCGCGCGCACGACCTCGATGGCCTGCAACACGCCGTCGGCGATGTAATCGTCCCAGCCGAGCCCGCCCAGACTTTCCTCGGTGATATTGCGCCAGGACAGCATGAACACGGTGTTGCCCTGCTCCACCGCGTAGCGCACAAAGGAGTTTTCGGGCTGCAGATCGAGGATGTAGAACTTGTTGATGCAGGGCGGCACCATCAGGAGCGGCTGCTTGCGCACTTTCGCCGTAGCCGGCGTGTACTGGATCAGCTGGATCAATTCGTTTTCGAACACCACTACGCCAGGGGTGGTGGCGAGGTTCCCGCCCACCTCGAAGGCCGACTCGTCGCTCATCGACACCCGCCCCAGCTCGACATCCTCGATCAGGTGGCGGATGCCCTTGTGCAGGCTCTCGCCATTGGTGGCCAGCGCGAGCTGCAGCGCTTCGGGATTGGTGGCGGCGTAGTTGGCCGGGCTCATTGCATCGATCAGCTGGCGCGTATAGAAGCGCAGCCGTTGCTTCGCCGGCCCGTCCAGCTCGGCCGTATCCACCAGCTCGTTGAGAAAACGGGAATTGAGCTCATAGACCTGGCGCAGATAGTCGTGATAGCCGCTGTCTCGCCACTCGCGCCCGGCAAAGCGCATGTCGCGGCCGCCGTCATCTTTGCCCTTGCCGGTCGCCAGGGCAAGGCTTGTGCTCCGGCCAGATTCGCGCGCCAGCATTTTCCCCCACAGGGCCATCTGCTGCTGGATGTAGCCGGCTTGCAGCGCTGCCAGCCGGGAAGGGTCGGCGCCGTGGCCGGCGAGCAGTGACTGCCATATCCGGCCGGCCTCGGAGCCTGCCGGAAACAGGCCCAAGAATTTCTGTAGCAGCGCTCCGCCCGCTTGCGCGTAGGCGCCTGATCTATCGTCGGAATTGCGCTCTTGCACGGGAGTACGGGTCTCCGTAAGCGGTGCACCAGGATGGGCCAGCTCAGCCTCGGCAAGCCCAGAGAAAGACTGGCTGAAGCGGGGCATTTTGCACTGCACCAATGAGGCTGTCAAGGCGAAAGCCGTACCCTGGTCCTTGCTCATCGAAATAAAAAGATTTTATTATTTATCAGCATGTTGCACCACCATGCCGCAGCCTCAGGCCTCAGCTTTCGAGCATCATTCCCACAAGGTGCGGGCCGAACACCAAGCCGCCTATCACTGCCGCTCCAACCGCAGCGGCCAGGACCGCGCCCGCAGCGACATCCTTGGCCTTGCCGGCCAGCGGATGGAGCTCCGGGGATGCAAGATCGACCAGAAACTCGATCGCGGTATTTATCGCTTCCGCGACCCACACGCACAGGATGGCGGTCACTATCAGCGCCCATTCTGCCGGCGAAATCCGGAACACTGCGCCTGCGGCCACGACCAGAATGCTGGCCGCGGCATGGATCCTGGCGTTTTGCTGCGATTGCAGCAATATCCCGAGGCCGCGCAGAGCGTGGCCGACGCTGCGCAGGCGAGCGGTCAAATAAGGGCTAGGCATCGGTTGGGCGTATGGCCTGGGCGGACGGCGACACGGGGATTATGCCCGATTAGGTCTCTTGCAGGAGGGGCCGCGAAGGACGCCTTCGCGAGAGCGAATCTGCTCGCGAACGTCGGATTTCGCGAGCAGGCGCGCGCAATCTCACTACTTCGCATCCGCCAAGGCTTTGCGCCGCAGAATTTCGCCTACCAGCTGGCGAAAACGCGCGCGCGTCTCGAACTCGACCAGGGCGCGGCCGATCAGCGGCGGTATCCAGATTTCCGGAATCGACTCCAGGTGATATACGACGCGGGTCCCGTCTGCGTCCGCAATCAGCCGGGTGGTGGACTGGTTCTTCTTCATGTTGCCGCTCAGCATGCGCCCGCGTATTTCCTGGTAGGGGCTCAGACGCACTTCCGATACCGTCTCTATCGGCACGGAGAACGGGCCCCATCCCATGCTGCCTTTCTGCGACACCACGAGCATTTCGTCCGTGCGCGAGAGGATCACGCTCTTTTCCAGCCTGGAGATGAACTCGGTGGCATGGCCGTAATCCGTCATCACCGCCCAGGCCGCCTGCGGCGTGACGCGGACGTGAAAGCTCACGTCGACGAACACCTGCCCGCCCTGCATGCGGACGTCTACGGCTATCGCCGGTTCCGCATCCGCCTTTGCCTGCGTTGCGAGCAGGCATAGCAGCGCCAGCGCGATCGAGCGCAGACGGCGCGAGGCGAAAAGATACTTGACTGGCATCGACAATTTATTGAGCTTTACTGAAAACCGGCCTAGAGTTAGCTCTGACGCACGATATTTGCCAAAGTATGATTATTCTCAACATGCTGGCCGATTAGTTCACCGACGATACAAGCTCGCGATCGGGCGGGCAAGTCGCGAATGCCTGATTGCCCGATATTGTTATCAGCTACTAACGGGCCATTGCAGAATTTCCGAAATGGCCCCTGATCTAGGCGAGCATGAGGGGAGGTATTCGCTCATTTTGAAATGAACTCTAAGGGAGGCTAAGATGCTACGGTCATCGTTGTTCGCACTATGTTTCGGCTTATCGTCCCTGATTGCTGCACCCTTGGGCTATGCCAATGGCATATTCCAGAGCGTCAGCGGCGACGTAAGAGCTGCAGCAGGCACGGCCGCGCCGGTAAGCGTGAGCAAGAACCAGAGCGTCGTTCCGGGCACCACCGTCACCACCGGAAACGGCGCCCAGACGGTCATTCGCTTCGATGACGGTCACACCGTGGTCCTGAATGAAAACACCGAATTCCTCGTCGCTCAATACAGCTTCGACAAGGACAAGCCGCAAAGCGACAATATCGCCATGCGACTCCTGAAAGGCGCGATGCGCTCGGTGAGCGGTTTGATCGTGTCCAGAAGCCGCAACTCCTTCGCGCTGCTTGCGCCGCAGGCGACCATAGGCATACGCGGCACCGACTTCATGATTGCGCTGGTCAATCCTGCTTATCTTTCGGTACTGCAGGGTTCGATCGCGGCAACCAACACGGCGGGAACGGCGACTTTCGCGGCCGGCGCAACCGCAACAGTGGCGTCGGCCACGGCGCTGGCGGTGGCAATCCCGGCCTCCGCACTGCCTGCCTCCGTCGCCGCCAGCTTCAGCAATCTGAGTTCGGTCGCGATTGGGGCCGGAGCAGGCGCAGCTTCAGGCGCGGCCGCCGGCGGGGTCACCGCAGGCATGGTCGCGGCAGGCGCCGCGGTAATTGCCGTGGCCGTCGGGGCGGCATCGTCGGAAAGCTCGGATCTCCCGATAAGCGCGACGAACACAAACGCACCGCATCCGTTCTAAATTGGCTTGGGGGGCGTTTTACAGCCCCCCAAGATTCTGCTGGCAGTTCAACTGCGATGGCGCACTTGCGCCCCGAAGCTTGCCATTCTGGGGGGTGTGCGAGTACCGCTTTTCGCGAGCAAGCTCGCTCCTACAATTCGTATTAATTCAGGCTGACGCTTGCTAAGAGACACGGCGTCCACTCCTCTGCCTCGGACCATACGGTCATACCTTTGACAAGTGGGCGGCCGTCGATTTCATGCGGCTGTGCGCCCGGAACGTCGATGCGCACGGCGATACGCTCGGCTTCCACTGCCGTCACCTCACCGCGTATCCAGTCGCGCACCGCGATGCCGACCGGCAGCGCGCGGCACACTTTGGCCCCGGGCTTGGCCACTGCGGCGAGGGTTTCCGTTTTCGCCCGTGCGCGCGCGATCATTGCCCGCGTCGGCATGCCGGTCACGGCGTCGTTCACCCACTCGCCGGCATAGCGATCGCCCGAAGGCCATTCGTACACCCCGTAACCGTGGCGCCGGTCGTTCAAATAGGCGCCGGCGTAGCGTTCGCCTGCAGAGGGGCCGCGCGGGCTCCATGTGAACTCGCCGGGGCCTTCCTTGCGGTCCTCCACGAATTCGCCTTCATACCGGTCGCCCGAGGACCAGGTCTTGACGCCTTTGCCGTGCTTGCGGCCAGCGTGAAAATCGCCCCGGTATTGCGCCAGGCCCTTCGCCTCGCCATAGCCCTCGGCCAATCCGCCCCTGCATCCGCCCTGGTAGATCCCTGCGAGTTCCGGATCGAGTACGCGGCACGCGGCCTGTGCACCTGCGCCCAAAGGCAAGGATGCCAAAATTACTACTCCCACCAACAACGCCAGCGTTGCAGGAGCGAGTTCGTTCGCGAACCGCGACGTCAATTGAACTCCCACGCCAGATTGACCCCGGTCGGATGGACGAACACGCGCGGAGCGCCTTTCTCGGGCGCGCGGGAGGATTCCCAGAAAATCTTGCCGATTGCGTAGCCGAGCACGCTGCCGGCCACGGTGTCCGACAGCCAATGCTGGCGGCTGCCCACGCGGGCGAGGTTGGTGATCCCGGCGAGACCATAGAGCCAGGGCGCGTCGTATTCCTCGGCGAAGGGCGTCACGACAGCCCAGGCCATGATCGTATGGCCCGAGGGCAGGGAATCGTAGCCGGACTCCCCGGAAAATGGCTTGAATTCGTGGTTGCCCAGCCCTTTTTCCGGGCGCGCACGGCCGAACGCGTATTTCAGGCCGGTCACCGCCAGCAGGGCGGTACCGCCGGCCTCAAGCGCGGCGTAGCCGGTGCGCGAACGCAGCGGATCGCTCCCATCCATGGCCGCCACCCCGGCCCCGGCCAGCGCGAGCCAGGGTATCGCATCGCCGACCTTGTTCATGCCCTTCAGCCAGGAGCTTTCGGCATGATCCTTGGCGAATTGGTCGGCACGCTCGTCCAGAGTGCTGCTCGCCAGCACCAGCCCGGTGCCGAATACGCCCATGCGCAACCAGTCTATATCGGCCGCGGTGCGCCCGGCACCGGCGAAGTCGCGCTTGATCCGCCCGAAGGTCCCCGGTTCTGGCAGCAGCACGTCGGCGAGACTGCGCTCATCCGCCCTGGTATCCACATCATTCAGCAGCGCGAGCGGATCGGATTCGCGCGCCGACGGATCCAGATAGTCGACCGCGACCGCGTCCGCGAGCTGCGCGGCACTGATCTCGCCATCGAAATAGCGCTGCAGCCGTTTCAGATCGGCGAAGTCGTAAGTCACGACCGGATCCACGCCGCGCGCAAACGCAACGCGGATTTCGCGCATGTCCAGCGGTCCCAGGTGCAGCGCGGTGCGCGCCGCGCGCCCCACCGCGCGGCTGGCGGGACGCAGGCTGTCGTTGGCAAGCGTTAGAGCCAGGCGATGGGTGGCATCGTAGGCGAGGCGAATGTTGCGAAACTCCTGACGGTAAAGCGCGTCGATGAGGCGCTGCTCGTAGCCCTGGGGGTCGGCGGTCCATTGCCCGGTCTCGGGCCGCGCGACGACGCGCGTGTAGGGCTCCGGTCCCTGGCGCGGCGGCGTCCAGCTTTCTCGCCGGTCTTCCGGAATCGAGTCTTCGTTTCGCGGCGGCGCCGCCTGGATCTGCAGGGCGCGCTCGTCGCGCGCGCGGGTAAGGTCGTACAAGGGCACGACTCGAAGCAGTTTGGCGCCGCCGTCGCGCGTGAGCGGCTTCCACACGGCGTTGGCATTGCCGTTGCTCGACTTGGTGAGGAAGGCGTCGAAGGGAACGGTCAGATACACACCCTTGTCGAAGCTGCCTTCGCCGAATACTTCGGCCGACACATTGGTCTTGGTGAAAAACGCGCCGAACTTGACGCCGTTCCGAAATGATCGCGACAGATCCACCGTCACGCCAACGTCGCCCGCGAGGTAGCGCCCGACGCTCAGGTTTGCCTGCACATCGTTCCAACCCGTATCCCAGTACGCGGTCGCGTGTCCGGTAGCCACGCGATAGCCGGTCTGGTCCCCTGCATTGTCGAAACTCAAGTCCTGCTCGAAGCTGCGCTGCTGCACATAGTTCGCGTCCACGCCGAAAGCGACGCGGCTGGCGAACGGCCGGTACAGCCACTCGGCGCCGGCGCCGGCGAACATCGGTTCGAGATAGCCCCCGTACAGGCTGTAGTACTGATTTTCGGCCAGCCTGCCGATGTGCGTCGCCTGCAGATTCGGCACAGTAAGCTTCGAGGTGGTTACGTATTCGCGCAGGTAGGTACGCACCCGCGGCATGTCGCTGGACCCGGTGTTCTTGAATTTGTCGTAGTTGTCGTACAGGCCCAGCTGCACTGTGCCCTGCAACCAGGTGTCTTCACGCAGGCGCAGCTTGGCGTTGCCAACCACCCCGATCTGAAACAAGAGGAAGGCATCGGGGCCGCCCAGCGTCTGCTGGTAGCTGGGGCCCACGCTGGTTTCGAATTTCGGCCGCGTGCCCTCATACAGCGCGTTTTGGGGTGGCAGTGCTTCGGGCGCGCGCGCCATCAGCGCTGCACGCTGCTCGCGCGGCGGCAAGGCTCCCAGCTGTTGTGCAACCCAGGCGTCGCGCTCGATTACGTGCTCGGCCACGTCCACCCCGCGCTGGCGATAGCTGAGCGCGAAGCGATCCACGCTCGCCGGCGCGTCGCGGTTGAGCACTGCCGCCGCGCGGTCGGTGCGCTCGCGCCAATAAACGGCTTGAGCATCGTCAAGCGTCACCCTGAGCTCGCGCCCGCGCTGTTCTATCCTTTGCACATGCCAGTCCGTCTGCGCCGCAATGTCGCGGCTGGTGACCGACCAGTCGGGCGCCTGCTGCGGACGGTTCGCACTCACCGGCACTCGCGGTGGATCGCCCAGCTTGGGCATGGAAAGCCCGTCCAGCTGGGTATGCAAGGTCAAGCCGAGCATGGCTGTATTGCCACGCTCCACGCCCAAGGTAATGTCCACAGAGCGTCCGGCCCGGTACACCGCGCCGAAATTCCAGGGGGAGCTTTGCTGCTGATTGTTGGCCTGCGGTTCGTGCTGGTAGTCGTTGCCGTCGTATTCCAGCTTAAGGATCAGCGGCTCCCAGGGGGTCTGGTACTGCACGCCGCCGAACAGTGCGACAGGACCATGAAAATAGTTTCCGAAGCTGAGACTGCCTCCCTGGCCAGAATCCGCCTCCCGCGTATCGAATGACGAACCGAGCGGGTTGGACAAGTCGCCCCGGGCGCCCACATAACCCCATCCCATTCCCAAGCTCCAATCAAACGAACCCGTGCGCTTGTTCGCCACCAAGTATTCGCCGGAAAAAAGCCCGGTTCCGGCGAAATCACGAAAGCCGACCGCAAGCTGCGGCACATAGGCCGATTCGCGCCACAGCCGGAATTTCGCATCGAAACTCTTGTCCTTGAGCGCCTGATCACCGCTGAAATTCGGGTCCGGACTGTAAAGCCGGTTGCTTATGTTGGTATAGCGAAATCCGGCTTCCAGCCAGTCCAGGGGCTGCACCATGATGTTGCCCTGGGTATAGGGATAGATGCGGCTGAAGTTGACGCTGAGACTGCCGGGCTGCTCCATGCGCGCGCTGGGTGTCTGCAATAGGCCTACCCCGCCCCAGTCGCTGGCCGTGGTCTGCCGGCTGAGGGAGCGCGAGGAAGGCGCTGGCGGGGTCAAGACCTGCGTACTATCGCTGTCTTTCGACCCGACCCCTGCAAAGCCAAGTTCAGGCAGCGGCGGGGGCACCCAGGCCCCGGCAGCCAGACCAGAGCTAGCCCGGGGGGCGCCAGAGCCGCTGTCGGTCTTCGCAGGAATATCTGCAATGGGATCTGCAGCCGGCCCCTGCGTGGCGAGAAAAGCAATGAGCTGCTGCGACAGGCGCTCCGGAAAGCCACCATCACGAGGCGGTGCCCAGATCCAGGCGCCCGGCGCAGGCTCGTCCTGCGTCTCGCGATTCCAGCTTGCCACGCCGTAGCGCTGCACCCTCCCGTCCGGCTGCGCGACCCAGGCCCAGTCTGTTTTTCCCGGGCTGGTCGCACCACAGGCATCTACATATGCGATAGCTTCGATGCCCGGTGCGTGCGTTACGGCACAGCGCGTGCCGCGCGCGGTAAGCACGGTTACCGTGCGCGGTCGTCCAGGCAGTACGACGCTGTCCCCTGCCTGCAGCACCGGGTCACGCGCGGGATTCGCCTGCAGCCAGCGCGCATCTGCCACCGCGACCGGAACGCGCCCGGTAGCGGGCAGGCTGCTCACCAGGTCGCGCAGCCGCCCCAGTGCCTGCGGATCAGCCTTGACTTCCCGATCTAGCCCCGAGAGACCTCCAAGCAAGTTGAGCCGCAGTTCACTCTGCGTGACCAACTCCCCCCGCACCCGCCAGCTTAGCCCGAGAGGATAGGCATTCGGGTCGACGGCTTGTTCCAGCAACCAGTCGCTCAAGCGCTTTGGGGCCATCTGCGCGTACAGCAAAGACGGCGCCAGCAGGATCAATCCAGCGAGAGCAACGCAAAATCGTTGCAGAAGGGGGCTTGCGCTACGCAAAGAGGCCTCCCGGTGGATTCGCGCATATCCTGCGGCCTTGGCCAAGCGCACCCTGGTCACTTCTGCCCCGCAGAACTTTGCGCAGACACGGGCCAGCGTTGCCAGCTAAAACAGAGGTCGGCAGTGAGGCACTGCTCCCCATAGACTACCGTCTCCAGACCGCTCCGAATATCGACCGCGTAGCGCGACGGCGGCAATGGGGCGTCGGCACCAGCAACCTTGCCGAGAACCGCAGAGTAGCCGCGACCCGAGTCCGCCTCGACCCGCTCTTCGAACCAGGTCAGCGTCTGCGGATCCCAGCCCCGCAATTCGCTCTTCGCCGGCGCCGCAGCGACGCGCAATGCGAGTTCATCAGTCACGCCGAATCGATATCCCGGCATGACATCGCGGGTGCGAGTCCATTCGAACGCCTGGTCTGCACCTGCAACTGCCGACCACGAAGGCAGTTCGGGAAGGATTACGTTGCGCCATTCCGTGGTGAGACCCACCGCGCCGACCAGGCGCCCATTTTGCAAGCGCAGCACCTCGCGCTCGGCGCTGTACCAGACCTGGATCGGACCCTGAGGATGTTTGTCCACGTCGCCGAGAGCAAGCAGTGCGACGCGGCCGCTGACGGTGACCCTGAGATACTGGAAATTCGGGTTCAGCCTGGCCTTGTCTATGCCGGGGTTTCTCCCGTACGCATAGGGCAGGGTCTGCAGGATTGCGTTGCCGCTGGAGGAGCAGCCGGAAATCGCAGCGAGCAGAGCAAGTACCGCGGCTAGGATTCGAATCTTCACCTGACTCCACCCTCGCCCGGAACCCTCGCCGAGGACCGCCCTATCGTCTAAACGTGCTCACTGCAAAGTTGGCAAGGAATATATTATTGGAACTACAGAAACAAAAAATCCTTGGCGACAGGCCAAGGATTTTTTTGCGGGACAATCGGCTTACTGTGTCGTGACTGTCGGCGTAGCGGGAAGTGCCGGATTGTCGTCATTTTGCGATGCAGCCACCGCCACTGCAACCACCGCCACCGCTGCTGCGACCATGCCGGCGGTGACCCCACCAGCTGCCGCGCCCGTTGCCCCGCCAGCGCCGGCTTGCTGTCCGAACGAACTACCTGCAAAAAACATCGAAGCGACCAACACAGCCAGCAACTTTTTCATTTTTTCTCTCCTGTAGTGACCTGAACAAATGGCAAGGCCAAATGGTAAGACCAATTCATAGCATCTGGGTGATTCATTATCCACAAAAAACCAGGTGCTTGCAAGTCGGAACGTCAGGCCCGTCCGGACGTCAGACCCCCGGCCCTCCAGGATCGTAGTTTCCACGGGTAATCGGACTGTTGCAAATATCCGGACTGTGACTACTAAGCGCCATCTTCGCGCCGGTCAAACCGCAGCCGTACCCGCGCATGGGCGGATCAAGCCGTCGGGCGCGCGGCCCCGAGTTCAATCACCGGGGCGGCGCGGCCGGCAGGCCAAGCCTCCTGTTGGCGGTACCCTGCTACCCATCTTCCCAGCACTTCCGGCACGTCCACCTGCGCTGCGCCACCCTCGCGCATGGTCCTGTCCAGCGATTCCAGCTCGTGCTCCAGGCGTTTCCAATCCGCTTTGCCTTCCTGCGCGCGCAGGATGCGCGGATGCTCCGTTCCGGACACGTCCCCGCCTATCATCAGTTCCTCGTAGAGTTTTTCACCCGGCCGCAGCCCGGTTACCTCGATGGCGATGTCCCCCTGCGGATTGGCGCTGTCGCGCACCTTGAGCCCGCTCAGGCGAACCATATTTACCGCCAGATCCAGAATCTTCACCGGCACGCCCATGTCCAGCACAAACACCTCGCCGCCGCGCGCCATGGCGCCTGCCTGGATCACCAGCTGGACCGCCTCGGGGATGGTCATGAAAAACCGCGTCACCTCCGGGTGGGTCAGGGTAATCGGTCCGCCGCTTTCGATCTGCTTGCGAAACAAGGGTACCACCGAGCCGGAGGAATCGAGCACATTGCCAAAGCGCACCATGGAAAAGACACTCTCCGGATACTCGTCCGCCAGCGCCTGCACCACCAGCTCGGCCACACGCTTGGTGGCGCCCATCACATTGGTAGGCCGGACTGCCTTGTCGGTCGAAATCAGCACGAAGTGCCCTACCCCGGCCGCAGCCGCCGCCCGGGCCAGTTTCCAGGTACCCAGCGCGTTGTTGCGCAGACCCTCCGCAGGATTGCGCTCCACGATCGGCACATGCTTGTATGCCGCCGCGTGGTACACGGTATCGATATCGAACTCGGCGAATATTCTCTGAAGGCGTGGTGCGTCCGTCACCGACCCCAGCTGAAACCTTAACTCAGTCACTCCGCCCAATGCTGCACCCAGCGGCAGCAGTTCCTGCTCGATCAGATAGAGGGCAAACTCGCTCCGCTCCAGCACCACCAGCTCCCGCGGCCGCAATGCCAGCACCTGTCGGCACAATTCGGAACCGATCGAGCCGCCGCCTCCGGTAATGAGCACCCCCTTGCCCCTGATGCATTTTTCCAGCAGGCCCGGAAGCGGAGGAACCGGGTCCCGTCCCAGCAAGTCCTCGATGCTGATTTCGGTCAACTGATCGAGCTTGGCGCCCCCTTCCATGAGCTCGGGCAATGCCGGTACCGACCGCACATGGAAGGGAAGCGCCCCCAGCGACTCCAGAATCTCGCGCCGCCGGGTCGCCTTGAGCGAAGGGATCGCCAGGTATATTTGCCGTACGCCCTTGGATTGCAGCCGTTCGACCAACTTCGCATCGCCCAGCGCCAGTACCGGCAATCCTTCCACCATCCGGCCGTGTATGCCCGGGGCGTCGTCCAGGAAGAACGCCGGGTGATATTCGGCGGTCCTGCGCAACATGGCCACCAGTTGTTGCCCAGCGGCGCCCGCCCCGTAAATCGCCACCACCACGCCTTGCCGAACATCGCCATTGCGCGTAAGCAGGTAGTGTGCACAGGCCCTGCTCAGGACGAACGCTGAAAAAAGTACCAGCGCAAACACCGCAGCCAAGCCCAGCGCCCTCATCAGCGTGGTGCCGCCGTACCAGCCGACGGCACCCAGGATCACGCCCGAAATTCCACTCACCAGGGCTGACCTCGCAACGAGGGTCGGGGTACCGAAGCGCAATACCAGGCGGTAATAGCCAAAGACGAGCGCAACGGCGGGTACCAGCAACATTACCAGCACGGTAACAATTGCGACGTACAGCCCGGGCAATACCGGCACGCCGCCCGCGCGCAGCAGCACCGCGACCCAGACGGCGGCGGCGGCCATCAATGAATCGTTGGCGACCAGAATGGCTGTCTTGGCTGAGCGCGGCAGGGCTTCGAGTTTTGAGAATGACGGCACTGGCTTTCCAATATCAGGTGTAGGACACGGCTACCACCTCAGCTCCAGGAGGGGGACGTCGCGATGGTATCGATGCAACGCAAAGCGCAAGCGGACAAGGTGAAATTCACACGCTCGGCCTTATCGGACAACCCGGCCGGATCGACCGTCAACACTTTCTTCGGATGAGGCACTGCGCCTCGAAGTCGCGCAGGGTCTGCTTGTCGACGACGCCGATCTCGTGATTTGCGCATCGTTTCCAGGGCCTCGTTGATCAGTCGACTCATGGCTGAGGAGTAAACGGGTTCCTCACCGTCAATCGGTCCCCGAAGACTTGCCCGTCCTGCATGTCCTCGGAATACAGCGTGTCGCAGCCGGTGGCGAGCGCGGCAGCCACTATCAACGAATCCCAGTGGCTCAGGCCATAGCGCAGGCCGACGGTCATGGCGTCGCGCACGGTGTTCTCCGTGACGGGCGCCACCGCCACCAGCTTCATGAGCGCATCGGCGACCTCATATGCCTCTTCGCGCGAAAAACGCTGCTTGCCCATGAGTACGCGAATCCCCTCGTTGATCACCTGACTACTGGCAATCGGTGCGTCATCGAGTATCTGTTTGGCTCGCGCCTTCTTGTCGCTATCGCGTCCGAGCGCGTAGACCGCGACGTTGGTATCAACGAAGGCCGGCACGGTCGTAGAGTTCCTCGCGCTGCCACTTAGCGCCATCATAGCGGCCGGCGTATTTGTCCAGCGTAGCCCGTGCTTCGGTCGTCTCCCGGTCGCGCTTGGCGAGCAGGAATTCGGCGAAGTCCAGCATCTCGCCGATCTCGCGCTCGTGCATGACTTTCATGAGTTCCGCAATACGTTCAGTTGCGCCCATAATTCCGCTCCCTTCATGAGGTTTTGGTAAGTTTAACCACTTTCGCCGGTTTCTTCACCCCGCCGCCTCCCAGTTTCCCAGAAGGAACCGAAGGAACCGTTCAAGCAGATTTTTCGCGAAGATTGCCGGACGAACGGGACTCGAAATGACCATTCTTGGCATTGTAATTCTGCAATACGCTCTTAAGTTTTATCCGGTGACCACGTTCTCGGACGCGCGGCATCTATCTTGCCGCCGATTCCATCACTGCTCGCAACACTGCGCAAGTCCTGTCGATGTGTTCTTCCTGCAAGCTCGGGTGAACCAGCAACGCGAGGCTGGTCTCGCCAAGTTCACGCGCCACGGGCAAGCGCTGCGCCGGTCGCCAGCCTGTTCCGTCGAACGCCTTTTCGAGGTAAATCTCCGAGCACGAACCCGAAGAACAGGGTATGCCCCGGTCGATGATCTCCGCCATGATGCGGTCGCGATCCCACCCGACGCGCAAGCGCTCCGGCTCCACAAACACATAGCACTTGTATGCCGCATGCTCAATGTGCCCGGGCAGCTCGGGCGCGCGCAAGCCGGGCAGCGCGCGAGCCGCCGCCCAGATTCGCTGCGCATTGCGCTGGCGCGCCTGCGACCACTGCGCCAGGCGCCGCAGCTGAATCCGCCCTATCGCCGCCTGCATCTCGAGCATACGCCCGTTGGCGCCGAACGACTCGTGCAACCAACGAAAGCCCGGTGCATGTTCGTGCCCGTACACCGCCTCCCAACTTTTTCCGTGGTCCTTGTACGACCACATGCGCGACCACAGCTCGGGGTTGCGTGTCGTCACCATGCCGCCCTCGCCCCCCGTGGTCATGATCTTGTCCTGGCAAAACGACCACGCGCCGACTTCGCCGATGCTGCCGACACTGCGCCCCCGGTACCTCGCCCCATGCGCCTGCGCGCAGTCCTCGATCACCACCAGACCATGATCGTGCGCCAAGGAGATGATTGCATCCATCTCGCACGGCCACCCGGCCAGATGCACGCAAATAATGGCCCTGGTCCGTGAAGTTAGAACGGCCTGTATCGTTTCGGCAGTGATGTTCTGACTATCACGATCCACGTCCGCAAACACCGGTATTGCGCCCGCAGTCACGACGCACGATACCGAGGCGAGGAACGAGCGCGGCGTAACCACGACCTCGTCACCTGCAGCTACGTTCAGAGCCTTCAGTGCGGCATCCAGAGCCACGGTGCCATTCGCGAGCGCAACGGCATGCGATACGCCAGCCCATGCTGCAAACTCCCGTTCGAAGTCGCGGCATTCCAAGCCTGTCCAGTAATTGACCTTGTTGGATAGCACGACATCCCGGATGGCGTCGGCTTCTTCCAGCGTAAAACTGGGCCAGGGCGGAAATTCGGTATCTAGCATTGCATCAGCGTTGCTGCCGCGCCGGCACACCGACAACGATCTGTCCCGCCACAATATCGCCGACCACTGCCGCGCCGGCACCGACGACGACATGGTCGCCAAGAGATACGCCATGCCTCACAGATGCGCCAATGCCGATCCACGTTGCTGCGCCCACTACAACCTGCCCCCCCAGATTCGCGCCGGGACCGACATGCACTCCGTCGCCCAGATTGCAGTCATGATCAATCGTGGCCCCGGTATTCACAATGCAACCCATACCCAGGCTGGCAAAGGCATTGACAACGGCGCCGGCGAAGACAACAGAACCCTTGCCGATTGAAGCATACCGACTCACCACGGCGGCGGGGTGGATGATCGACACCAGAGGCACTCCCAAACCTATCTGCCGCATCTTTGCCAGCCGGGTCTTATTATCTCCGATGGCCACTATGGCGCCGTCCAGGCTGCCGCAATCCTGCAGCAATTCCTTGGTGGCGCCCACCACGGACCACGGACCGATATGTTTCAATGTCGGCCAGGCATCATCGTAAAACCTGATCTCGCCCCAAGCGCCAGCGAGGGCCGCATCTGCAACTACTTTGCCGTGGCCACTGGCACCCAAAACCGCCAGCGACTTCATCGCTGCTGCCCCTTAAACCGTGGCATGGTCGCTTCGCCTTCCGCAGAAATGCCATGCCGGGTAAATATCTTCATGATCGTACGAAACAAGATCCCAATATCCAGCCAAAATGAATGGTTGTCTACATACCATACATCCAGCCTGAATTTTTCCTCCCACGACAGCGCGTTTCTGCCATTCACCTGAGCCCAACCGGTGATGCCGGGCAAGACCTCATGGCGTCTCGCCTGTTCCGGCGAGTAAAGCGGCAGATACTCCATCAGCAATGGGCGCGGTCCCACCAGACTCATCTCCCCTTTTAGCACATTCCAAAGCTCCGGGAGTTCGTCAAGACTGGTACTGCGAAGAAACAATCCAAACGCCGACAGGCGCTCCGCATCGGGTAACAGTTGGCCATGGCCATCCTTGTAGTTGGCCATGGTGCGGAACTTGTACATGGTGAACGGTTTGCCGTGCAATCCAGGGCGCGTTTGGGAGAAGAAAACGGGAGAGCCCAACCTAGATCGCACAATAAAAGCGAGTACCGCGAGCAAGGGCAAGAGCAGCAGCACGGCCAAGCCCGATAGGCAAATATCAAACAGCCTTTTTCTCAACCTGTACCTTCCTGGTGGATTTGCACCTCAAGAAATCCGGGACTGCGACCAGTAAAATGCGAATCCATAAAGCTCACGCAATGCGGTCTCGGTTAGTTTGAGGCTCGCGGCATTGGGCAGGAGGTCGAGCAGAGTAAATGCCCTCCCCGCCGAAACCTTGAAAT
Organism: Burkholderiales bacterium; assembly: GCA_014860355.1. Taxonomy (GTDB): domain Bacteria; phylum Pseudomonadota; class Gammaproteobacteria; order Burkholderiales; family SG8-39; genus 2-12-FULL-64-23. Next base: position 29,364 of record JACZJV010000019.1, read on the forward strand.
CCACGGGAAAAGCTATCGTCTCCAACCCGGCACGGGCGAAGAGCATCCGTGCCCGGCGCATATGTAGGGCCGAGGTGACGAGCAGCACCCGCGACTTAGTGCTCGGCGCCGTCCGCGCTGCCAGCAGGTCAGCTACGGCGTGGGCTTCCTGCTCGGTACTCTGAACCTTGGCGGTGCTCAGCATGCGATCGCGGGGAATGCCCAGATCCATCGCGTAGCCGATCAGTACCTCGCCCTCAAGTCTGGCATTCGGCTGCCTGGGAGACCAGCCGCCGGTAAAGATCAAAATTGGCGCCTTGCCACTCTTGTACAAGCCTACGCCGCCGTAGAAACGATCCGCATCTGTCCATTCGCTTGCGCCGGCGTCCCCTGGGGGCCGGACACGGCCCTCGCTCAATACGACGATGGCTTGCGCCACAGGCATAGCGGATAGCGGCTGGCGAACCTGCCATCCCTCCGTCGCGCGCATGATCGCGTGTCCGACCAGCGAAGTGCTGGCCAGCCAGAGAACGGCGATCCCCGTCCAGCAAAGCGCCTTGCGTCGCAAAACCAGTCCGCTCACGACCAGCGAGATGGTAATGCCGATGGGCATTACGAACATCAGGAGGATATCGCGGAGATTGATCATGTCGAGGCTACTGCCTCCAGCACATCCACAAGGCGATCCGCAAGCAGCCGACGGTCGAATTCGCGAGTTGCCAACACCTGCCCATTGCGCCCCATTTCCTGCAGCGCCGAGCGATTGTCGGCCATCTTCTCGAGAGCATCGGCGAAGGCAGCCGCATTACCCGGCGGCACGGAAACGCCACAGCGATGCTCCTCGATCAAGCCGGCCAACCAGCCCGGATAGTTGTTGAGCACGGGGATACTGGAAGCGATGTAATCAAAAAACTTGTTGGGCGATGTCCCGAAGTAAAAGGCCGGGACATTGGCCAGAATCATCAGCCCGACGTTGGCGGAGCGCATCAGCCCGGAGAGCTTGACTTTTGACACTGGCAAACAAAAAACGCAATTGTCCAGGCCTGCGCGTCGAGCCCGATCCATCAAAGCGGGCTTCAACTTGCCCTCACCGATCATCACTAACTTGATGTCATTGCGAGCGCGATCTTTCAGTACCGCGGCGGCATCCAATACTGCATCCAGGCCATTTGCAATACCATGGGCCCCGGAAAACACTGCCATGAGGTCGGTCTCCAAAACCCCTTCCGGGCGCCACGGCACCCCTGCCGCCTCGCCGAACAATTCCAGATCGCAACCATTGGGCACCAGGTGTACCCGATCGGCTGCAATGCCCCTCCGCTGAATGCCCGCGACTATCCCGGGGGCCAGCCCGATGCAGGCCCGGGCGGCGTGATACGAGGCCCACTCGAGAGCCGACATTGCCGCAAGAACCAGCGGGTTGGAAATCACGCCCATTTCCCGCGGCAATTCCGGCCATAGATCCCGTACTTCAAATACAAACGGCTTGCGGCGCACAACTGATGCCGCGATCCCCGGGATACCGGCGGTCAAGGGTGTCGAAGTGGCAAACACAAGATCGCAGTCGTGCCGCAAGGCGAAAAGGACGCTGCGCCAGGCATACCTGAGAAATGTAATTGTTCGACGGGAAAAACGGTCGTGATTTCGATAAGGCAGTTCAAATTCGATGACGTCGATACCATCGACCGATCCGCGCCGCGCACCCTTAATGAAGGGCTGTACCAGTCCGGTTTGGGCCGCGCCGTATGATCCGCAGACGAGCGTAACCTGGTGTCCCCTTTCCAGGAGGCGGCGCGCCATTTCGTAGGAACGCGTGCCCGAGGCCCCTTGCGGGGTGGAAAAGTGTTGATGGAAATACAGAACCCTCACGCAGTCCAGCTCAATTCTGTCCTGAAAGTGCCCGGCGCGCGTATCTCGACCTCCAGCACAGGCAAAGGTTCTCGATTGAGGTAGTAGCGCGACTCCCACCCCTGCACCAATTCAACTCGGTGCAGAGGAATATTAGCTGTGACTGCTAAGCGAAATCGATCATTGAAAACCGAAGCACCATCGAGTTGGTAGATTCCAGCCTCGAGTCGCCATCGCAGGATCGCCTTTTCGCTGAAGCCGGCAACGTTGTCCTCGACAAGCATGCGGGAAGCGCCAAGGATAAGGTGTCGGCGGTGCTTCGCCCCTTGTCTATCCCGGTAGCCAACGGAAATACGCGTCTCTTCACCCTCCCCCTCGATGTCGGACCGTTCACTCGTTCGCAGCCAGTCTCCAAACAGAAACCGGCCAAGCCGCGGCATTTGGTCACGATCATCAAACTCGACCGTGTTGTGCGCCGCAGTGCCGGGAAAATACGATGTCCACTCGGGCTCTGTGTTGTAACTGTAACTGCCCGCATCGCGCAGAACATTTCGGCCGTCTACCCACAGATCGAGATGCAGGGCATCGGCATGGCCGGGCCGAAAGCGAAATCGCGGATAGCGAAGATAAACGCTCGCGGACGCCTTACGTAGAATTGCATAGCCTCCCTGGTCGCAGAGACGATTGTTTTCTTCTTGCAGCACCACATCAGGCGGTGGTATGCCGAGCCACTGGAGTGGAATATCCCAAGACCCCGGCGCCGCGAAGGCTCTGGCATCCGCGAACAGCGCACACCCGAGTTGTACGGAAGGGCGAAAATCGCGGAAATCGGTATCGCTCAAGGGCAAGAGTCGGGCGCCATCGTTGGCGCCGATGTTTGGCACATCACCGTCAGTCGTTTGGGTAAATGCCTTGAGCCAGATTGCGGCTGAGCGTGCACGCTCAACAAAGCGGGCAGAAAACGACTGCAATCCGAGGGCGCGGCGCCATACTTCCACCATGCTCAAGGTGTCGAGCAAAACCCGGTGATAGACGACGGAATATTGGCTGAAACTGCCGTCTTCTGCGACCAGCCGATTCAGCCTCTCCTCGATCCAAAGTCGACCACTTCGAGCCCAGTGCTCTGCCTCGACACGCCCAGTATCATCTGCATGCGCCGCAAGCCAACTGCCCCCGATAAACAAAGCCGCCGCTTCAGAAGTGCCGTGGTTGTTATCCTGCGCAAGTGCATAGCCGAGGGTTGGGGCAATCCTGGCGAGATGCGCGCGCACCAACTGTATCAAGGCCACTTCTGTGTTGCGAATCTGTCCAAGCAGCAGGGCGGCCATCGCCAGGTGCATCACCCGAATCGATGCTTCCTGACCGCATTTCCAGTTCGGCCCCAGGTACGCGGGATTCACCTGGCACCAGTCTTTGATCCATGCGTTCAGCCGATCCAGTTCAGCTGCGTGTCCGGTGCATATCCGCTGCGCCATCGCCAAAACCCAATCAAATCGGGATGCCTCCCAGACTGTTTTGATATCGCCGACCGCTGGATCAAAATCCGGAAGTTGCCACCAAGGGCGATCGGGATTTGCAAACCGGCCGCCGCTCAGCGGATTGATGCGCCAGTCAGGAAAGCTGTTTTCCGCTAGCGAAACGGAAAACCAACCGAAATATTTCGCGTCATCCTGCCATGCCGAGGATGGGGGCGGCCTAGCGCCAGTTCGCCGAGATACCCCAAAAAAAGGCCCCTCTGGCAGATCGACCTTGAGGCGCTGCACAGAACTCAGCCCCGTGCGTAGCCCCAGGCGGTACGTCGCCACCCACCACAGGTTCAGTGCACCCAGCGCGAGAAAGGTGCGCCCCTTGACCAGCAGCTGGCTTATTGACGACGCAGTAATTCCGCGACCTCGATCGTGACCCGCGCTACCTCGAAAATTTCGTTGTCTGCGATGGGCGTTGCCTTACCGTTCGATATGGCATCAATAAACGCCTGAACACAGGCCGCTTGGCCCTTGTCCTGTTTCCATAGATTCATCTTGCTGAATCCAGGCCAGCCATAACCACTGAGTCTGCGAAAGTTATCCAGTTGCAGGACTCGGCCTGCGGCGAAGACCTCCACCCGCTCCTTTGGAAAACTCGCGGAACCGTTTGCCAGATAATGAATGGCGCCAAAAGAACCGTCGGCGAAACCCAGCACGATAACCGCCTTGTCGTCGGTCACCGATACACCGGCACTGTCACCCATACGGCGGGCCTGGACAGAAACGATGGGGCTTCCTGCCAAAGATCGCATCAGGTCAATATAGTGGCAGGCCTCGCCGATGATCCGGCCACCGCCGACCTCAGCAACTTGTGTCCAATGCTCTGGCGGAATCGCCCCTGCGTTCATGGTCATAATGAACGACTTGGGTTCTTTGACCGATGCCAGCAGGGATTTCATCCGTATAATCTGCGGCGCGAAACGCCGGTTATACCCCACCATCAGGTGCGGTCCTGGCCCATTCTGATGGGCAGCCTCATACACCTTTTGCACGAAGGCCAATTCATCGGCGTTGATCGCCAAGGGCTTTTCCACAAACACATGTTTGCCCGCGCGCAAAGCCGCGACTACGAACCTGGCATGGCTGTTATGCCGAGTGACGATGGCAACCGCGCTTACCTCCGGTTTGGCCAACATCGCTTCAACATCGGTGGACGCCGCGCTGAAGCCGGCTTTCTTCCCATGTATCACCCCATTGATGCCGCCCTCGGTGACAATCGTGTGCAATTGTGCGTTAGCCTTCTTGAACGCCGGAAGCAGCACTCGCGAGGCGTAATTTCCTGCGCCAATAAACCCAAGTACAGGGCGCGCCGACTCAAACATCTTCGCAACATCGAGCACAACTTCGCGCACCGCCCAGTCTGCTCCGGTGTCCGGATATTCGAGCAAAATGCCGAGAGCGCTCCGGTCTTCTGTAAGCACCTTGTAGGCCTGCGGTGCACCATCAAAAGGAAAACGATGACTGATGAGCGGTTGCACATCCAGTTTTCGCGCGGCCATCAAGTCGAGCACTGCCTCAAAATTGCGCTGCTCGGTCCAGCGAACCAAGCCATAAGGGTAATCCTGCCCTTTTTCCTCGTAGTTCGGATCGTATCGCCCCGGTCCGTAGGAGCAAGATACTTGAAACGTAAGTTCTTTCTGATAGAAATCGGCACGATTCAATTCCAGGCCCGTCACGCCCACAAGAATGATGCGCCCGCGTTTGCGGCACATTCGAGCAGCCTGAGTAATTGGCTCGTTCGATTTTGTGGATGCACAGACGATGACGCCATCTACGCCTTGGCCTCGGCTGAACACCGTGCCTGCCGCAACAGGATCTTCGCCCTTACCAGGATTACAGATCTCCGCACCAAAGGACTCGGCCAGCGCAAGCTTGTGTTCGTCGAAATCGACCGCCAGCACCCGGCAACCTTGGGCGCGCAACAACTGTACCGTCAATAACCCGATCAGGCCCACGCCTGTTACGACAAACGCCTCGCCCAAGGACGGCTGAGCAAGGCGGATACCCTGCAATCCGATGCTAGCAACGACGGTAAATGCGGCAGATTCGTCGTCAACGTCATTGGGAATCCTGGCGCACAGATTCTTCGGCACTTTGACCACATCGGCATGGGGACCATTGGACACCACTCGATCGCCCACCTTGAATATTTCAACCCCGCTCCCGACCTCCGCTACGACACCTACGTTGCAGTAGCCCAGCGGCAAAGGTTGATCGAGCTTGGAGCGGACCGCATCGATCGTGACCATCAAGCCATCTGTCTTGATCTTCTCCAGAACCATTTTGACCTTGTCGGGCTGCTGAAGGGCCTTTTCGATCAGAGAAGCCTTTCCGAAGTCCACCAGCATGCGTTCGGTGCCGGCGGAAATCAGGGTACGCGAGCTTCGGATCAGCAACTGCCCAGCTGAAGCACGCGGACACGGAGCCTCTACCATCTCCGTTACACCCGTGGCTAAGTGTTGCAGCACCTGCTTCATCGAGCCATCCTGTCGCCGAACATCATGTTAAGAGTAACCGTTCCAACTCCGCGACTATCCGCACCGCCGCCTTGCCATCCCACTTTTCCGGAATACCGCCTTTCTTCCAGCGCCCACCCAGCAGGCGAGCCAGCGCCGGGCCCAGATTGGCTGGGTTTGTCCCGATCAGCTCGTTGGTTCCTATAGTTACCGTTTCAGGACGCTCGGTGTTGTCCCGCAGCGTCAGACAGGGCACGCCGAGCACTGTGGTTTCTTCAGTAATTCCACCGGAATCGGTAATCACCCCACGAGCATGCTTTACCAGGTAGTTGAATTCCAGGTACCCCTGCGGATCAACGTAGTGAAGTCCTGGGATCTTGCCCCTGAGTTCCTGCAGGTTCTTGGCAGTGCGCGGATGCACCGGAAACACCACCGGCAGCCCGCCTGCGCCATCGGCGATTGCATGCAACAGCCGCAACAACTGCTGTTCGCCATCCACATTGGCTGGCCGGTGGAGCGTCACCACTAAATAACGCCCCGAGTGTAAGCCTAGCTCGTCCCAGAGCGCAGGCGGGCGCAAGCGTGGCATCTGCGTTAGCAGGGTGTCAATCATCGTGTTGCCAACAAAGAAGATGCGATCATTGCTCACCCCCGACCGGCGCAGATTCTCGTTGGCCGTTTCGCTGGTGGTGAAAAACCAATTGGTAATCGAATCGGTTACCACGCGGTTGATCTCCTCCGGCATGGTCCAGTCACCCGAGCGGATTCCGCCTTCCACATGTGCCACCGGCACCCCCAACTTGCGAGCGACGATGGAACAAGCCATGGTCGAGGTGACATCCCCTACCACAACGCACAAATCGCTACGCTGCTCAAGAAGCAGTGTTTCATAGCGCACCATAATGGCGGCAGTTTGCTCTGCCGGCGTGCCAGAGCCCACATTGAAATTCACATCTGGCTCGGGAATTTGCAGTTGGGTAAGAAATTCCCCGGACATCCGCGCATCGTAGTGTTGGCCCGTATGCACAAAGCGGTAGCCCAGGCAGTTCCCAGCCCGCTTTCTCGCCTCAAGAGCTTGGAAAATCGGTGCTATCTTCATGAAGTTAGGACGAGCACCGGCGATGATGTCGATACATTTCACTTTGCGCGCCCATCGTCCGGCAGAAACTCAGCGTCAAATGCAAGTGGACGAGCCGAAATGCCTGTCACGTCCTCAACTATGCCAATAATCTTTCCCACCGCGGTTTCCACACCAAATTGATCTTTTGCGAAATTGTAAGCATGATCGGCCAGGACATTCCGCATGGCTACATCGGTAATCATTCGATCCAATGCGCGCTCGAGCGCTTCGAGATCTTTTGGCGGGACCAAGAGTCCATTGTCGCCGTCCGCGATTACGCTGGGGATATTTCCCACTGCTGTAGCCACAATGGCAAGTCGCGCCGCCATGGCCTCGATCATGGCATTGGGCAGACCTTCCGCCCACGACGGAAGCACAAATATATCTGCGTCACGAAAAACCTTGACCAATACTTCGCCCTGCAACCACCCGCGAAATCTAACCCTGTCGGCCAAGCCATATTCCCCAACCCGCTGACGAGCAAGCTGGGAGACATTCCCCTCCCCTACGCAATCAAGCACCAAGTCTCTGGTATTTGAAAACCGCGCCATCACCTCCAGCAAGTCCATTACACCCTTTTTCCGGTCAAGCCAACCGACAAATAGCAGTCGTATTGGCGAATTAAAATCGCGCGTCCTCCGATTCTGTCCGATCTCCAACAGTTCGTTTGTCGCGGTCCAATTCCTGACTAGAGGAGCATCCTCGATTGCTCGATGTAGTTTGGTAGTCACAAACTCCTGCCACTGTTCACCTTGGCATAGTATTTTCGTGGCCCGCGACAATGAAAACCGCGCGGACCAGCGACTAAAGCATGACCGATCAAAATCATCCAGCAACCGACCTCCCCGCGGAAAAACCAAAGCAGGGACACCCCTCAGCCTTGCGTATCGCGCCATTGCCCCCTTTTCTATGAGGCTCGCACCTGTAGACGTGAATACCAATATTGCGTCGGGCCTGAATGCTTCGAATCGAATTAAGAATTCGACGACACGCCTTATCGCAATCAGTAATCGCAAGAACAAGACTGGTGGCGGATTACTAATTTGGGTGCTATCGATCAGTTCAAGTTCAACGCGCTTTGGCAATGACGAACCCAGCAACGCTTTGCAGGACGTGACGATGCCTCCGAATACCATCTTGTCTTTCGAAGGGAACGCACCGACAATCATCAATTTTGGTCGATTATTCATTGCCGAAGGTACTGCCGCTGCCAAATCGCGAGATTGAGGGCTTTCCACAAAATGAATCCGCTTTGATATTCAGGCTTTGCCCGATGTGTTTCGAACACAGAAAAAAGTGTCTTGCTGTCGAAGAATGAATCAGGTCGTGCCACGGCTTCGTTGAAGACTACCCTGGCATAATCAAGCAAAGAAGTCGCCAACCAATAACTAAACGGTACCCCAAAACCCGTCTTAGGTGCGTCTAGCACCTCATCCGGCACCACCCCTCGCAGAGCTTTTTTTAGCAGCCACTTCTTGTTGCTACCGCGTACCTTCATGCGGGACGGCAGTCCCATTGCATAGTCCGTCAGATCGTTGTCGAGCAATGGCACGCGAGACTCAATACTGAACGCCATGGTCGCTTTGTCTACCTTCTCCAGAAACACATCGGGCAGCAAGACGTTTGTATCGCAGTAGAGCATCTGCTGCACGGGATCAAGCGCGCGCAAGCGTTGCGCCATTTCACGATAGCGGCGAAATGGATCGGTCTGTCTGAGTCGTGACTGCCAAGCAGGCGACAATAGTTGTACGAACGACGTCCGCGAGGTGTCCATTGTCAGCAGCAAGGCCATGCGCATGGCGTCTTCTTGCTGGCCAAATGCGTCGAGAATCCGATGCAGCCGAGCGAGTTTTCCGTTGCCCACGTCGGGGAGAAAACCGCGCGTTGTTGAAAGTGCCTTCCACAAGTTGTAATAGCTCAACAGCGCGTAGCGCCTGTAACCCCCAAATATCTCATCGCCTCCGTCACCCTGCAGAATCACCCGGGGCTCGCCGTTCAGCTCCCGGCAGAGAAGGTACAGGGGAATATTCGCGGCATCGGAAAACGGTTCGTCATGGCGACGCACCAGGTCTTCAATCACCGCTGGCATGCTCCCGCCAGCCAGATGAAATTCGTGATGATCGGTTCCGAAGCGCTCGGCGACACGGCGCGCTCTCGGCAGTTCATTGACGCCGCGGTCGAAGTCGAAGCCGACGGAGTACGTCTTGATTGTTCCTTCGTAGTGACGGGAAGCAAAGGCCGTCACTACGGAAGAATCGATCCCTCCGCTGAGAAACACCCCCACCGGGACATCGCTCACCAACTGGCGCCGGACGGCCGCCTCGACCAGGACGCGAGTCTTCTCAACCGCAGTGGCGTCGTCGTCTTCGATCCGGCAAACATCTTCTGCGCGCCAATACGGCAGAATTTCGCACCGACCGTCGCTTAGCCGCAGCCAATGCCCCGGCTCCAGGCGCTCGATGCCGTCAAAAAGCGTGCTGCGTCCCAACGACGCGCCGAAGTAGGCGAATTCGTGCAACGCCTGAGGGTTCACTTGGGCGGAGACCAAACCGGAGGCCAGGATGGCCTTGATCTCTGATCCAAACACGATTCCGTTCGCCAAGCGGTGGAAAGACAAGGGCTTGACGCCGAACCGATCTCGCGCCAATACCAATTCTTGCTCATGCCGATCCCAGATCGCGAATGCGAATATGCCGTTGAGGCGGGTCAATACCGCTGGACCCCATCGCGCCCACGCGTTCAGTACCACCTCGGTGTCGGAATGGCCACGAAATGATATCCCCCCCCTTTCCAACTCCGCCCGCAATTCACGAAAGTTGTATACCTCGCCGTTGTAAACGATCACAAAGCGACCATCCGCAGAATGCATAGGCTGATGACCGGCATCGGACAAATCGATAATACTGAGGCGTGCGTGGCCGAGACCGGCTGCGCCGTCGATAACAACGTCGCTGCGATCGGGGCCGCGGTGGTGCAACATGGAGGTCATGCGCCACATACTTTCCGCACTTACCGATGAGAAGATCGAGAAGTCGACCGCTCCGGCTATGCCGCACATCAGACGTGCTTTTCCTGGCCTACACGAAGTCCCGAAGAGAGCTGTTCACTGGTTAGGCGTTCTACTTCCGGATACAGCGCAGCCTCGTGCCGCAGGAGTGTCTCTGCGTCCCAGCGGAAGGCGATGACCCGGGCGGGAACGCCAGCCACCAGAGCATACGGGGGAACAGACTTGGACACTACTGCCCCCGCGGCGACTATAGCTCCGCGTCCGATCGTGACGCCGTCGAGAATGGTCGCCCGGGCGCAGACCCAGACATCGTCTTCGATGACAACACCCAGATCATCCTGCGGCCGCTTCTCGGCGTTTGTGACGTCACACATGAACCGCCCTACGAGGCTGACGTTGTGATTGCCCGCCAGGATGCATACCTCTGGTCCGAACATGACTTTGTTGCCGATTACTATTCGAGCCAGAGCACATTGTAGGCGGGGCCTCAAACCGAGGAACACGTCGTCACCAACGTAGATATTTCGGTAGCTGTAAAACCCCGCCGGATCGAACCAGAATTTCTTGCCGTATGCACCGAACAGCGGCCGTAAGATCCACATGCGGATCTTACGGATCACCCGGTTCGCAAAAACAAGGGATCGACCGGGAAACCGGATCAGGCTCCGCGAAAGGGCGAGGTCTTCAGTGTGCATCATGTTTGCGCTTTCGGACGAGCGAAAGGATGCGCTCATATTCGTCGAGCATTTTGTACGGAGCGAATATCTCTTGCGCTCGCTCACGCGCTCGCCCACCCATTGCCGACCGCCGATCCGGCGTCAACGACGTGAACTCTCGCAGCGCGCGTGCAACGCTCTCGGGATCACCAGGATCGCAAAGAATGCCAGTTCGACCATCCTCAACGAGGAGGCGAACGTCACTGACATTTCCCGCAATGACCGGCTTGCCGCAGGCCATAGCCTCGCAGATGACGTTGGGCAGGCCTTCATACTCGGAAAATAACCCGACGACATCGCAGCGCTGGTATTCCGTCTCAATTGCTTCTTTAGGCGGATGAAAACGCAGCATCTCCTGCAACTCGTGCTCTTCGACAAATGCTCTCGCCTCTGCGAGCGGCTCGGCATTTGATGGCGTTGCGCCAAACCAGTCGATAACAAGGTTATGCCCACCACTATCCCTGAGCAGGAGCAGCGCCTTGGCCAGACCGAGCATGTTCTTGAGGCGCTGATAGCTGGCAACGACCACCATAGTCAGCCCGTTCGACGTGGACAGTCCCGTCGATGCCGGACGAAATCGGTCCAAGTCAACCGCATTATAGATCGTGGTCAATTTAGGAGCGAGCCGAGGCCAACTGCGCTCGAGCAGCAGCCGGTTGCTGTGCGAGTTTGTAACTACGGCATCGGCGAAGCGGTGTGGCCAGCGAATCCAACGCTTCCAACCGGCGCGCATTGCCGGATTGGCGGAGCGCTCCCCGACGACCAATCCCCAGTCACGCCCCATCTGGCCGACGAGTTCCGCATAAAGCGCCGGGGTTTCCAGAAATGCGATCACAGCGTCGAAACGACCGCCGCGAACCGTGCGATGGAGCCCAACAAGGGGACCCAGCGAGAATCTGGACTTTTTCGCGTACACGTGAACAGGAATACCGGCGCAGTCCAACTGCGTCTTGAATTCCCAACTGCTCGGATAGTAGGTGAAAAACTCGACTTCGTGTCCGCGAGCCTTCAGTCCGCAGCCGATCATGACCAACTGCCGCTGAGCCCCGCCCGAGCCGAGGTTATCGATCACGCACAATACCTTCAAGGGGCGCCCGACCTCGTGTCAGAGGGCGACGGCCCGGGAAGGCAATGGGGCAGCCTGACCTTCGCACCACCAGCGGTAACCCAGCAGCAGCGGCAGTGCGTAAGTCGTACCCGGATTTGCCAGTCCAAGTCGCCACAGCCGCTTCGCTCCGCCCGGCACAAAAGGGTCCGGATAGCCGTGGTGGTTGTCGGCCAGCGCGCGCGGTAGCCCGCTCTGGTTCGACTTGCTTCGCAACCACGAGAGCAACGGAATTCCAAACCCGGCTTTGGGCGCAAGACACACTTCGGTCGGCAGGTGCCGTGCAGCAAGCCGGCGCAGCAGATACTTGTTCTGTCCGTCTTTTACCCGCAAACGCGATGGAACTCGCAATCCGAGTTCGACCAGGCGGTAATCCAAGAACGGTGACCGAACCTCGAGCGAATGCATCATGCTCATGCGATCCACTTTCACAAGTATGTCTTCGAGCATATACGTGCGGAGGTCGATTCGCTGCGACATGTCAACGCTGCTGGCGCCTTGCCACGCCGGCAGATGATCGCTGTAACGTTGGATTATCCGGTCCGGTGCAACATTGAATTCGCTCTTCAGGCAATCGTCCAACCAGTCCGCATGCGGGTAGAGCATGGCGCCGAGGCCAAAGCGCCCGACTGGCTGGCGCAAACGCAGGAAGAAGCGTCGCGAAGCCGAATCGCGAGGCATGAGGGAGGCAAACAAAGCCCCTCCCGCACGGCGCCACCATGACGGCACCCTGTCGATCGAGCGCCAAGTCCATGCCCTAACGTGATTGCGGTATCCGCCGAAGACTTCGTCTCCTCCATCGCCGCTCAACGCGACCGTAAGCTCTTTACGCGCCTCGGCGCAGACCAGGGACGTTGGCAACGCCGATGTGTCAGAGAACGGCTCGTCAAAATGAGCCATGACCTGCGGCAGTACCTCCATGCCCTCTCGCAAATCGATTTTCCGGATCACGGCGTGCAAACTCAGCTGCCGCGCTGTTGCGGCAGCCAGCGAAGTTTCATCCTCCTCACCGTTATAACCGATCGTGAGGGCCGTCAAACCCTTCGAATACGCGACCGCCGCGGCGGCGACTAACCCTGAGTCGATTCCACCGGAAAGAAAGACACCGAGCGGAACATCCGAGCGCAATCGAATGCGCGTAGCGTCCCACAGCAAAGCTTCTATCTCGTCGACCCACGCGTCTTCCGTGCGCTCTTCCTGCTCTCCGACCGGCGGTAAATCCCAATAGGTTGTTGGCCCGTCCAGGCGCCCCGACTCGAGATGGTGCCGCACCCAACAGCCTGGTGCGAGCTTGGTAACTCCCGGATAGATCGAACTCCACTCCGGAACCGCGCCCAACCTGAAGTAAAAACCCAGGGCCTCGGAATCGATCTCCGTCGGAAAAGTGGGGAAACTTCGCAGTGCCCGCAGCTCCGAGGCGAAACCGAGCGTTCTTCCGCGATGCAGGTAGAAAAGCGGTTTGACCCCGAGCCGATCACGTACAAGATGCACGGTGCGCTCGAGCCTGTCGTATATCGCAAGGGCGAACATGCCATTGAGCTTCTGCAAACAGGCAATGCCGTGTCTCGCAAACAGCGCGAGGACGACTTCGGTGTCCGAGCTGCTCCGAAAGCGCAGACCTTCAGCCTCAAGCTCGGCGCGGAGCTCGAGGAAATTATAGATCTCGCCGTTCAAGACGATGACGTAACGTCCATCGCTGCTCACCATGGGCTGGCGGCCTGTTGGCGACAAATCCAGAATCGCCAAACGCCGAAACCCCAAATGCAGACCGCGGTCCTCCATGCTGTCCGAAGAGTCCGGCCCCCGATGGCTCAATTTGTCCCGGCAGCGATCAAACCAATCGTTCGAAAACGTTGAGGTCGATGGCGAATAGTAACCGACGATGCCGCACATTATGCCGCACCGCCGCGCGCAATTGCCGCCCGCGTAAACGCACCGCCCTGTCCCCCCGGGAGATTTCGCCGGTGCGCGATAAGCCTGACTTGATCGTCATTGCGCGACATTGTCATCGGCAGCCTCTGGCACTACCCACCCTGACCAGCCAAGGCGACTTCGGGTATTTCTGTGCTCACGCCTACAGTCTTCCGTCTTCGAATAGCGGCCGAATGTATTGTGTAAAAATATAATAGGTGGAGAATGATGTTCGCTTTTGCAAAGAAAGGTTCTTTTGTTTCCACAACGAAAAACAGGAAATACACGATACAAATAAACACTTTCTCTGGGTATGAAGCGCTGTGCCTGACGGTCATGAGCATGATCAGCAAGAAATAACCATACATTCCTAGACACCCTAATAGCCCGAAATAATTAATATATTTTATGTACCCTGGGTCTCCCACATAACCAATCCCGCCCACAGTGAACAAACCAGATCCGAAGATCAGCCCCGCGAATGTATCCGGCACGACGTACATATTCGCAATAGCCTGTACGGCAGAATTTTCCCCGACTTCACCAGAAAACATGCTCACGAAAATATCAAAACTCCGCGTCAAAACGTATTCTTCGAAGAGAATTTTGTAATTATCTTCCACAAAATTATTGTAAAGATAAAACGATAGGAGGCCACCAATCGCAATTACAAACAAGAATATTCGCCATCTAATCCTCCGCGAAATTATGCAATATGGCAGATACATCGCGAGGAACAATGCGATAAACATCAGCCCGGTTCTAGCAGTAAGTAACGTCGATCCAGCTACTACGGCTGCGAAAAAGACATATCTCCACCTATCCCGTTCGATAAAAAGCTTAACGCTCAGGGCGGCTCCAATAGCCTGAGTCAGAGAGAGCAATGCTCCTCCTCCATTCGAAAACCCTTTAACACGGCTTCCGCCTATATCAAGCGTACCCTCAGAAAGATCGCCCAGAATGCTTGAGGAAACCCCACGAAACTCTACCGATACAAAGCTCCAATAAATGAAGACGGACTGTGACAATATAACAATCACCAACAAGTCTTGAATATCCATTCCGCGCCATAGACCGCCCCCTGCACCTTCCTGTACCGCCGCAACAAGCAAGAAAGCTGAAGGGACAAAAAGCAGTGCCCAAACGGAGAAATTATATGGAACTGAAAAATCCTGGCCGCCGCCTCGCAAAATGCTAATGCAAACGCTATATACAAATAGGGCCGAGATCCAGATAAACGGCAGCGACACGCCGCCCTTTGTGACTTGCGGAATAAATTGAGCTGGCCGACGCCAAAATAACAAGATCGCACAGATCGGCCATAAAATAATTCCAAGGGTGACAGGAATGACCGCAATTTTGATGCTATATACTGCGCTGAAGCAGAACAGCGCGAGCAGCGCAAATCTAAACATGCTTATTGGGCGCCATCAAGAATGGCCTCCTCTCGCCCAACACAAGCATCTGAATTCGCTCCGTCACTGCCTAAAACCCTTTCTTCGCGATCAATACCTGGTCTATATACCATGCCTCTCCTGCCGGAGTCGCGCCAGCAATAGATGAGCCTCCTGCGACCTCTCCAGACAATGTTTGCTTAATAGCCGCCGATGACAACACCACTCGCCTTGCGGTATAGCGAAATAGTCCCTTGTTGCTGGTCCCCACGCGAGGAACAGTTCCAGCGGCAACAGTTTTGGATTGCCGAACATGGTGGACAGTCTGGAAATAGTTGTAATTGCTTGAATGAGATACGTGATCTCCTATGTTCCCCGTGACTTTTGCAACGGCACGCCCGCTTTTTTCCAAGTTGTAAAAATACCTGATCTTATTATCCTGGATGTAGTATCTGTCCGTCCCCTCTGTAGACCCCTCGGCATATATTGCCGAATCATTAGTGTTCGCATGACTAAATTCGCTTGCTTCACCGTCGAAAACGTTGTTCGAAACATACATTTTCTCGACGCCGAATGTGGCTGCCGCCCCCATATTGACGAAAGAAATAGCCGACCCGAAAGAATTAAGGGACGTGTTATTCTTTATCGTCAAGATTTTCAGTCGACGCTTTCCTTTTGCCGGTGCGCCGCTATTTACGCGCACCAACGGCGCACTAAACAACCTGTTGGTGCGGTTTCCTTGTATTGTGTAATAGGCCTTTCCGTTAACATTTGGTTGCAGGTCGATGGCGGCAACCGGGCGATCGGCAATGTCCACGCCCTTGATAATGTTGTCGGCAATGTTTGCCACTCCGTACACGCCGACCAGAATTCCTGAATCTCCAGTACGTAATGACAGTTGATTTGATACACAGCTGGTTTCGCCATGATTTAGATCGTCGGTATTATTAGTTGTGAGGTGCGCGAAACCCGCGGTTCCTGTGTAACCGCCCACACGATCCTTGATAGGCCGTGCGTTCATTCTATTGTTAGAAACGATCACTCCCGATGTGTAAAACTGGTGGTATCTGATGAAGGGAATATATCCACCGCGGATTTTGCCGCGTGCATCCGTCGAATGGTTTGCCCATGAATCCGCAACGTTCTGGCTCACCAACGCATTGTTATAGGCCCATATCCACACACCATAGGCGTTATGCGTAGCCAAAAATCTATTGCTGTTAAATTGCACATCGGCATTTTGATTTGCCCGTGCGGTTGCTAAAGTGTCTCCAAATGCGGTAAATGAAAAAATCTTAAACCCGTTGTTCGGGTCTCGCCGGTAGGGTTTCAGAGCGGTTGAATATGCTCCAAGCGGGTGATATATATTAAATGTGTTGCGATTTATGTTTATTCCTGACGATAGCTGCCGTCCCGTTCTGCTCCCTGCCGTTCCAGATGTGTCGCGCCCAACTATGGCACCATTGAACGGATAATATGCGTCCGAATCGTTTCGGCCCGTGTAGTTCAAATCGAACCTGAATCCGGATATCTCCAAACCTTGTGTGCCATCATATCCAAAAACCGTTAGCCCGCCGTTCGTCGTAATATTGTGACCAGCAATTTTGATTGTTGCCCCTTCGCCAACTATCTTTACGTTTTTAACATTAAATATGGGAAAAGCAATTTCGCCGTGTATTTTTTCCGGCTTGTAGCCTCCTGAATATGAGATCAAATACTCGCCGGGCGGAAAAGCAACAGTTGAATCGTCTGTCAATGACGCTGCCGCCAACCGGAATGCATCGAAATCATTTGTTACCCCGTCCCCAGCCGCGCCAAAGTCTTTGATGCTTGCGCGTTCGCGTATTTTAGCCGTCACCTTGGTCGCAACAGCACCTGCTCCGTTTTGACTTAATTCAATCCTCTCTGACCGATTGCCTGGTGCAATGCTTGCCGTATCTGCGCACACGGCGTCGCGGTGTAGCTTTGGATTTGTTGTGGATGCGCAGCTACCCGCGGACACTATCGCCGGGACGAATGAGAGCAAGAAAAGCAGTACGCGTAGCGCGATCTTTATCATGCTTTAATCCACTGTGTTTGCCAGCACGGAGGTGAGCTGCCCATTGTTAACCATTAAGCACTCTGACCTGCGCATGGAAACCATCTGCTAGGGTCGCAGTGCTAATCTGAAGTTTGCTTAAGCCACCCTCATGAAACCAGGTGCCACCATACGTTTAAGCTTCATCAAAAATCGGATGGCGAATGGCTTATCTTTCAGTAGATTCAATATCCTATGTTTGAATCCAGCATATTTCTCATGATCCTTGCTAATAGAAATTGTATTTTTGAAAGCATCATAATTGCCGCGAAAAAGAGAACTGACGGCCCGCGCATATGCCACGCTAAGTTCCGCTCGCTTAACGATAGAACTATCAACGCCAAGCTCCTCTGCCCTTCGAAAAGCATCGTACATCGCTTGCTCAGTCGTTGCTGCAATTGCACTCATCGGATCCGTGGCTGATAGCGAGCTTTTCCTATATACACCTAGAGTTTCATCTAGGTAACCTATCTTTCCATTTGAAGCCTGCTCAAAATGGAAAAAAAGATCGATGGTTCTTCTATCTCTGAATTCACTGATCATCGAACTACGACGATACATTTTGCTGGTGCCAGCAAAGTAGCATCCCCTTAAACACAAGTAATTTATGTCTGCCTTCCTCGGCACTTCGAAGTCGACAAAATGATTCGAAATCAACTCGCCATTTCCGGTAATTGTTTTAACGTTATGTGCCACAAGACTGCAATCGATATTCTGATCGAGAAAATTGGACTGCTTCTGCAGCTTGCCGGGTAGCATCATGTCGTCCCCGTCGATATGAGCAATATATTCGCCTCGGGTACGGCGCACCACGTCCAGATAATTTTGGATGCCACTTATATTTGTTTTCCGGAATACCGGGACAATTATGTTTGGGTATCGGATCCCATAACCTCGGAGAATTTCTTGGGTCACACCGTCGGTCGATGCATCGTCTCCAACAATAACCTCAAACGGAAAGGTTGTTTCTTGCGTGACAATTGATTCTAGACACTCTGCCAACCAGCTGCCGTGGTTATATGTAATAACCGTTACGCTTACTTTTGGGAGAGGCCGGTCACCGCCGTGCTTGAGGTTCTCTTCACTGCCCATTACTTAGCCTCATCTTCCACAATTTGCTGGAATATAACATCGCCACAAAATTGAACAGGCAGGTCACCATCACCATGGTAGCAATCGCTACCAGCATTTCCAGCCTGCTCCAGTCACCTTCGATACGCAGTACACGCCACGCCATGCCTATTACCACGCCCGTAACCAAGGCGGGGGTCAGCACGTCTCTCAACAACCATTTCTTATGGAATCCGGGTACTAATTGGTGATGCACAATCGCCGGGAAAATCAGAAACCCGAACAGTCGAACGCCAAACCATGCATAGGCGACACCCAGCGCGCCATACTGGTATGCTGCAAAAGCAAGAATAGGTACCTGGATCACCGCATTGATGGTTGAGTTGATGACATGGAGCCTTATCCTGCCATAAGCAAACTGCAGGTAGTACGGAAATGCGGCTATAGCCAAAATGCCATTGCCCAAGACGAACCACTTCAGCACTGGTCCCGCCCAGTCAGCGGCTGCCTTGTCACCTGTCCAGGCATAGAGCAATTCGGTTGAAAAGATAGCAACGGTACCCGTAATCGGAAAAATCACTCCCGCGACCACCAGAGTGCTTTTGCGGTATAGGTCGAGCATGGCTGGCGCATCGCCTCGCGATAGCAGCAGCGTCATTCTTGGCAGGATGGCTTGTTTCACCGGGCCCGTCAGACTGAGCAGACCATTCGCCACGACCGCAACAAGTGTGAAATAGCCAAATTCCTTGAGTGGCAGAGCATGGGAAAGGATGAGCTTGTCGACTTGCGTAAGCAATATCCACAAGCCAGAGGTATAGGCAATGCCGCTGGCAAAGGGCAAGACCGCATTGAGCGCGGACCAAGAAAACCACACTTCGCCTGCATCGGTCCTATGCGGCGTTAGACGATATAACTTTGCCGCCAGAATCCACAGTTCGATGACGCTTATCGCCAATTGAAATTCGAAAAAATGCCGCGGCTTCTGCGTTACCCACAGCAGGAGTGCATAGACTCCAACGAAGCGTAGAGTGGCAAGAACAATGGTAACCGCATTCAGCCAGACCATCCGTTCCATTCCTTGAACGCCACCGCGGTAGAGCGAGGCGAACCAGCGCATGCCAAACATAATCCCCATCAGAGTGATGCAGTAGGCAACCTCGTCGTGAGAGAGTGTTTGCACCGTGAGCCAACGAGTCGCGATCCAATCGCTGCTTAGCCAGATTCCCAGACCGATTACGAATGCCAACAGCATGAACAGAACTTCGATGCTGCGCAGCAGCTTTCGCAGTTCGCCCCAGCCGCTTACTGCTTGGCCCCGCTTATGCGCCATCTGTCTTGAGAGGGTGGGGGACAAGCCCATATCCAGCAATGCGAACCACGCCTGCAACATGGCGAAGAACCCCACCAGCCCGTAAGCCTCTGCGCCCAGATGCTTCAGATAGAACGGCAGCATCACTATAGCGATCAAGGTCGAATAACCTTGACCGACATAGTTGGCAACTACGTTCCATCTGATGTTCATTCTGCTATTGACCTGCCCGATATTTTCCGGCCGATAAACTCTGGAATGACGGCTTTTCGCGAGAAAGGAAGATCCGACTCACTGATAAGCAGATCGTGGCCCAGCGTCGGGTAGTTGGGCGAACTGGCGTGGCGGAGACGGCCAAAAAAATAAGCTCAGCTAGAACACGATCTACAGCTGGGTAGGTCGCATTAACGTGCTGCAGCCGCAAGGCATTAAGCGGCTGAAGGCCTTGGAGGCTCAGAATAGCAAGCTCAAAAAGCGGCTGGCCGAACCCGATCTGGAAATTGATCTGATGCGCGAGATAGATCGAAAGAAGTTGCAAGCCCGCAGGCGCGGCGCGAGTGGGTCGCCTGTGCTTGCCATGGCGGCGTGCCGAAGCCGCGTGCCTGCGGGCTGATCGCATCGCGCGCTCTGGCGGAACGCAGCAGCACGTTACGCAATCGCCTTATTAACAGCCCCGTACTCACCACCGCAAGCAAGGCGGTAGTGCCGCGCAATCTCCGCTATGGAAAGCTCGCGATCGTAGACACTCACTTCGCCCAGCTTACCCTGGAAGCCCGCACTATCGTCACTTTGACCACCAATGCAAAGTGTTGATCCCGTAGCCGATGGCCATACGCACTCTTCGGCGTGAATTTCCGGGTGAGCTTGTCCGTTGAGGTACACGCGCACGGAACGTGTGCCTCGCACCAGGACCACGTAGTTCCATGTCCGCGGGGCTATCTGCGTGTTCCCGAAGAGGCGCTTGCCGGCCACAGTGTCGTTGGTGAAGAATACTCGACCGGGCGCGGCGATCGCCCCGCCAAGCCCGAGGTAGTCGCCAGACTCGCCCTTTCGTTCTCCCGATTCGCGGAATAGGAAATAACTGGTAATGAGCGGAGATTCTTTGGCTAGGCCATTCCATATCCAGAGCGCAACGCTATATGATGCGCCAAGTCCGTCCACGCTCGCCCTGACCCGTCCACCAGCGAAATGGGGGGCGCGATTAACCTGGTTTCCCGAGAAAGACGACGGAATATCCGGGTACGTAGAAATTCCACCGGAGTGTGTCTGAGCTCCAAGGAGATAGTATGCCACGCCATCCTCGTACTTCGCGTGCCGCGCATTTTCGGTTGCGTCAAACGCAGTAGGCGGGCCAAACTCGTTGAGCCGCCAATATGCGAACGGCTTGCCTTCAAGCACCGCTTTCGCGTACGGGCCGTGGGTGTCCTGAACCTTGCGCCGACGTTTTCCGGACACCTTTTCGAGCAGACGGAGTAGCGTCTGCACAATTTTTCGTTCAGCCGTCACCTCCAAACCCGCAGTGCGCGCAGCCCACGTAGCATATCCGCCGAGTTTGTGTTGCTCTATCGGTGGAATGTAGCCCTCAGCGCCGTTGGCCAGCCCGATATTGAATGTTGCATGGAGGGGACTAAGCGCCTTGAGCTTCAGTCCGGTTATGGCGAATGCTTCGCAAGGCATCGCCGTAATTCCGAGGTCTCCAATGCGCAGCGCCTGGAGTTTTAGCTCGCGCTGTGGCGACTCCTTGAGGAATAGCTGCTCGCGGGCATAAACCTCGGTCTTGTTGGAGGGCGCGCGCTCCGCCATGGTTGCAACGATTTCTCGCGCCCACGCCATTCGCATGCCATCTGGCACGCGTCTACGTAGCGATAATTTCACTTCTGCCATACTGAGCGGCACCCAATCCTGAAATTGGATTCTGGAATATGTGGCCGCTGCGAGGTTGAGTACCTCCTTCGTGTACGCAGCGATTGTATATTCATTGCGCTTGGGCTGGCTGTAGTCCATCCAGTGTGAATCACCGCTCGTGCCCTGAGACATCATGCCAACGAAGGGCGGGCCGCCTCGGCGTTCACCGATCAAAGACCCAATTCCCTCCGCGAACTTACCGTAATAGTCGGCCGAAACCGCAATCGCGCCAAAATAATGCATCGAGTAGTTAGCAAGCAGCCCGATGGGGCGCCCGTCAATTGCTTGAACCGCGAGCAGCCAAAGGTCTGGATCGATGGGCCCGGCCGGCCCGACGTAGTCAGGGTTCTGGTAACCCGGGTGCATCATCGCCCGAACACTCGTCACACCGAATGGATCTTCCAGCATCTTATCCGAACGCGTAATCCAGCGGCGGCAGTTCGTATGCTGCCAGTCCGCAGCGACCGACCAGCCGATACGCGCTGGCTCAACTCGCTCCGATGCAAGCCGAATAGACTCGGCGATGCGTCCAGGAAGCCACTGCGCGTAGTTCACATCCTCGCCGGACCCGAGTGCCCCCATGCTGGCCGGCGCCCCGTGCGTGTGGGTGGCGGCGATAAGCATTCGATCGACCGGAATACCTGTTGCATTGCTGGCAGTATCCTTTACGGCGTCAATGAGTTCCCGGGGCAACATGGTCGAGTCCACTATGACGATGGCCACTCGGGTCGCCCCATCATCAAGCACGAGACTGCGTGCGTGCAGCCGATCCTGTGCGCTTGGCGCTATTTTTTCGAGGAAGCCGCCGTTGACGATGACTGGAAAAGACGCCGGCGTGATGTCTATGGAGTATGCGCCCGCAAGTAGGTTTTTCCCGAACTTGCTCACTAACGCGGCTCCACATAGCGAACAAGGCTCGGTCGCTCAGGCAAGCCGACCGATAACTCATTTATTGAGTCGTTCAACAGAAGCCTCAGAGACAAATATCTGAATGTTCAGTGATTCGATTCGATGGAAGGTGCGAAAATGCTGATCCAGGCGTGGCGCATCAAATACAACGAGAGCCGTCCTCACAGGGTTTTGTGAGAGATCTCGCCGGCCGACTTTGCCGGTAAATTCCAGTCAGAACGAGTGAAGCAGCGTCATCAACAGGCCGAAAGGCTAACCCTGCCCCTGGTCACAACATTCGCAGCCGCTCACGTGTAAAAATTGACTACCCTTGGGAACCAGTACTGGCATCCTTTATGACTAGCCCGTTGCGAAGCGCTTCGGCGACAACGGCAGGTGGATTCCACATCAACACATCGAGGATGGACAAGTTGGGTTCGTATCGGTACGGCGCAGTACCGTAAATAAACTCCCTAGGCTGTGCGAAATGCAGCGATATGCCGCGACGGGCAAACTCCGGCAGATCAAATATATCCTGGCCGCTGGCTGGGTT
>JACZJV010000138.1 GCA_014860355.1 Burkholderiales bacterium
TAGCCCGGTACCAGGGGCAGCACGCATGGGGACAGGAACGATATGATTCCTCCGCCGAATGCCGTCAGAAGCCCGAATGCGGATACGTCAATCATGCGGGTTCGGCGGGCTGGCCAAACCCGGAATCTGTGGCCATGAAAGTCCAGCGCAGCGTCGGGCACTGGAGCTTGCGATCATCACTTCTGCAGTTCTCGGACCAAGGGCATGATCTTTTCGCGCAGTATCGCAGGCGTAACCGCGCCGATTTGCTTATAGGCGATACGCCCTTCGCGGTCGATTACAAAGGTCTCGGGCACGCCATAGACGCCCCAGTCAATCGCCACCTTGCCGGCAATGTCCGCTCCTATGCGTGTATAGGGATCGCCCATTTCGTCCAACCAGGCGCGCGCGTCATCGGGTTTGTCCTTGTAGTTGATTCCGTGCAGTGGCACCAGGCCTTTCTCCTTTATCCCCATCAGAATCGGGTGCTCTTCGCGGCAGGCGACGCACCAGGAGGCGAACACGTTTACGATCGACACCTCGCCGCGCAGATCTGCGCTGGCAAGTCCCAGGGTGCCCCCCTTGACCGGCGGCAGGCTGAATTCGGGCACCGGCTTGCCGATCAGCGGCGAGGGTATGTCCCTGGGGTTCATGGTGAGGCCGATGCCCAGGAACACCGCCATAACGGCGAATACGAGCAAGGGTATATACCCCGCCAGGCGCGTGCGGCTTGCAGGCGCGGGCGCGTCGGACGCGATAATATTTTCGGTCATATCCTTCCCTTCATTGGGGGAATGCAGACACCCCGGTTTTCGTCGCAACCATCGCGGTCACGGCGTCAAATAGCAAAAATGAATCCGCCGAGCGCGACCATGGCCAGTCCGCCGCCCCAGCGCATTACCCTTCTTTCACCCTGCTGCCAAGCCTGCACCTTGCCCAGTAGAGTCTGGTCGCTCGCAATAAGCAGGATGAGCACCAGCGGCAGGACAAAGATGGTGTTGTACATGACCAGGTAGGCAGCGCCGGTGTAATAGGTCGCATGATCGTGCAGCAGGCCGAGCACCATCAGATAGGGCCCGCCGGTGCAGGGGAATTCGCACAAGCCGACGAGTACGCCGAGCGCCACCGCGGTGGGCACCGAGGCTTTTTCCATCAGCACTGCGATTTTCCCGTGTGCGGCCTGCGGGATGCCGAGCTTCAGCGGGAAAGCGGGGAAGAACTCCTTGGTGATATTAATCAAGCCGAGCACGATCAGCGCCGAGGCGCCGACCTTAGCCATGAAATGCGGCGTGTCAAAAATGTGCAGCGTTTGCAGCAAGCCCAGGCCGATCAGCAGATAGACCAGGAAAATACCCAGGATGTAGGCGCCGCCTATAGCCAGGACGCTCGAGCGTATCTTGCCTATGCTCAGCAGGAACGCGATGGTCACCAGCAGCACCGAAAACGCGCACGGATTGATGCTGTCGATGAGCGCCGCGACGCCGATCAGCGGCAGCAGCCATGTTCCCCCTTCGCTCAGATTCCACAGCGCGGTGGTGCCGATGTTCTCGAGCCGGAACAGCATCACCAGCCCGAACAGCAGCAGGGTGCCCGCGACCAGGAAAGAGAGCTTTTTGGTCATGCGAATTACGGCGAAACGAGGGCGGCAAACGCAAGCTCGAGCGGTTGTCCGCTGTTGTTTTCCAGGGTCACGACGCGCTCTATCGGACCGACTCCGGCGGGGCCATGCGCGGCTGGATCAAACACCACCTCGACAAAGGCCTCCTCCCCTGGCTTGATCGGCACGTTGATCGTCGGTATCGGGGTATGGCCCGGCATCCCGAAGGCTTCGCCAGCTTTTCCGCCTTTCACCAGCGCAGCCGTGGTGCACATGCAGGAGGTGTACAGCTTGCTGATGACGACCGGCTCGGTGCCGGCGTTCGTAATCGGGTAGCGATGCTTCACCTTTCCGCTCGCCATCGAGATCGGGCCGAAGCTGAATTTCGTTTGCGTCGCCGTCAATCGACTGTTTGATTTGCTGGCGGCGCTGGCTCTTACCATCTCGACCGCTGTTGGCGTCTTATTAACCGGATCCGGCTTGGCGGCGATGACGAGGCCGCCAACCACCAAAATTACCGCACCCGTGCCGAGTACGAATTTGGTTTTCGGGCTGAATCGCGGCTTGGGCGTTGAACGCCCGGCGGCCTTCCTCGTTGAAGCGCCTGATTTCATTGCAGTGGACTTGCTCATATCGTTCTCCCGTTGAAAAAATGTGTCGGATTGGGCGGGCAATTGAACGTGTCCACGATTTTCGGTACAGGCTCAATCGCACCATATTCATCGCCGCTTGCGCTCATCCCTGTTTGCTCTTCGGCTTTATGCTCGAATCGACGCCGCTCGCATCGCCGGCGTTCGTCGCGCCCTCGAGCATTTCAAGCTGCATGTTCATGACATCGGCGTCGAGCTGCAGTCGTTGTTTGAGCCCGGTTTCGCTCACAATTCTGCCCTTGTCGACCTCCTCGATCATTTTCCGGTTCATTTCGTGCAGCGTCGCGTTTATGCGGCGCAGTTCGCTGAAATGGGCCTGGATCAGGTCGCGGCGCAGCGCTGGGTCCGTAGCGCTGCCCAGGTCCTGCATCTGCTTTTTGAGAGTGCCGACTTGAAGGCGCTGGATAGACATGTCTTTGCCCATCGGCGTGTTCTCCCCGGCGCGCCCGCCTCCGGTCTCAGACAGTTCTCTATCCGCGGTCGTATTCCGGTCAGGCACGACGAGGTAGACGATTGCCACCGGTACCGCAAAAATGAAACACGCGACCACGGTCAATCTGAGCGTGTCGCGGAACCGCGGTAAGAAAGCCGGCGTCCGATCCAGGTAGCTGCGGTATTCCTCGCCAAAGTCGGCGAAAGCGTCCCGCTCTTCGCGTTGCGCGAGCCGCAGATACATGTACACCAGGACCGGAAACATGAGCAAGGTCAGCAGCGTCGGCCATTGCAGCAGGAAACCGAACATGATCGAAATAAATGCCGTGTACTGAGGATGCCGTACCAGGGAGTAGGGGCCGGACATCGCCATGGTTCTTGCGCGCTGCGCGCGGTAGAGCACTCGCCACGACCAGGCAAGCAGGATGAATCCGCCGAAAATGAATACCGCGCTCAACAGATGAAACGGCCCGGCGTGTGGATCGCCGCCCCAACCGAACAGCATCTCCAGCAGGTGGCCGGAGTCGTGCGCGAACCAGTCGACCTGCGGAAAGCGCGCCGACAGCCATCCCGAGAAAAGATAGATCGTGAGCGGAAAGCCGTACATTTCGGTGAACAGGGCGACCAGAAAGGCGGAAAACGCGCCGAACGAGCGCCAGTCCCGTGGCGACTTGGGCCGGGTGAAGCTGAACGCGAACACGATGAATACCAGCGAGTTGATCGCAACCAACGACCACAAACCGTAAGCGGAGAATTCGTTCATGCCTGTTCTCGTTCTTCCTGTTCCCTAAGTACTGGCGGCGACGCGGTCGACACCGCCGCCCTCGGCCGGCGGATTGTCATTGGCGCGCCGACGCCTGGGCGCTGCCGCTCGCGCCACTTGTTGGGCGCAGGCCGCCGCGCGCAGTCGACAGGCTCTTGGCCTCGGCTATGCTTCCCTGGATCGATTTCGCGAATTCGGAGTCCGGGGGATCGAACTGCGCAAGCGCTCCCAGTGTTTGATGGCCAGCGCGAAGTCCCGCTTATCGAAGGCGAGAGTCCCGGCCAGCGCCAGTGCTTTTGCATTGTCGGGATCGGCGCGCAATGCACGCTCGATGAGCTTTTCGGGTTCGCCCGCTAGACGTCCGCCGCGCGCCATTGCCAGCGAGTCGGCGTAGTCGGCGAGCAGTTGCGCGTCCTCGGGAAAGATCTCCAGGGACTTGGCGTAGGCGGAACTTGCCTGGTCGAACCGGCCCAGAACGGCTTGGGCGCGCGCGAGCATGACCCAGCCCCTGGCGTCTTGCGGATTTTTCTCCAGACGCGCTGCGAGCCGCGCGATCATGGCATCCATCTGCTGTTGTCCCAGGCCATGCGCGCTGTCGGACTGCTGCGGGCGGAGTGCGGCCGGGTTGCCGAGCGCCAGATACAAGGGGACTGCAAGCAGCGGGACTGCAATGCTCGCCACGAAAGCCGCCATGCGATAAGACCGCGGCGCCGGCGCGCCTGTGGGCAGCGCCACATCGGGCACCTCTTCGAGCAACCGGCTTTCCAGGTCGCCGCGCGCCTGTGCGTACTGGTCCTTGCCCAGCCTGCCTGCGCGCCACTCCTCACCCAGCTCCGCCAGTTGATCGCGATAGACCGAGAGCTTCGATTCTGCGCCCGGCCCCGCGAAGCCGGGTCCCACATTGCTTCTTAACAGCGGCAATGCCACGAACAGCGGCGCCATGAAGGCGAGTGCCGCAGCGATAATCCAGAATGTTGTCACGATGCTTCCTCCGCGCTGTCTGTTCCGAGTAATTCCTGCGCGCGGGCGCGCGCGGCCGCACTGAGCGGTGTTTGTGTGATGTGCGCACGGCGCCGCCGCAGCGTGCGCATCAACAAGCCCAATCCAAGCAGCAGGAGGATCGCCGGCCCGGACCACAGCAGCAGCGTGCTGGTCTTGAGCGGTGGCCGGTAGAGCACGAAGTCGCCGTAACGCGCGACCAGATAGTCAACAACATCCTGGTCGCTGGCGCCCCGACGCATCTGTTCGCGGATCTCGTTTCTAAGATCCACCGCGAGTTCCGCGTTCGATTCGGCCAAACTCTGGTTCTGGCAGACCAGGCAACGCAGTCCTGTGGCGAGAGTCATCAAGCGTTCTTCCAGTACCGGGTCCGCCGCAAGAGGCATGGCCGTCTTCGCGTGGCCCGCGTAGGGAACAAGCGCGAGCAGCACGCCCGCAAGCAGCAGGCGCACGCAAATCCGTAATCGTTCCCGCATCGAGCGAGCTGCGGCCGGCGTCCTCATCGCGCCCCCGCGGCGCCGGCGTCGAGCAGGAGCGATGCCGCCGCGGGCACGTG
>JACZJV010000007.1 GCA_014860355.1 Burkholderiales bacterium
TGCTTGGGCAACTCGGAGCAACGCCGGTCGGCATGCCGGTTCCGGCGGTCGGCGAGGCCCTGTCCAAAGGCGTGATCAACGCCACGACGATTCCCTGGGAAGTGGTGCCGGCCTTGAAGGTGCAGCAGATCGTCAAGAACCATACCGGGTTTGCCGGCGACAAAGGTCTGTACACCCAGACCTTCGGGATCGTGATGAACAAGGCCGCGTACGACAAGCTGCCTGCAGACCTCAAGAAGGTGATCGACGCCAACAGCGGCGCCGAGACAGCGGCCCTGTTCGGCCGCGCCATGGATGCCGGCGACAAGATCGGGCTGGGACTGGCGCAAAAAGCGGGCAACAAGATCTACATGCTCGACGCGGCCGAAACAAAGCGCTGGCACGATGCGGCAGCGGGCGTGGATGATGCCTGGTTCAAGGAAGTGGCAGGCAAGAGCATCGACGGGCCCAAGCTCGCGGCCGAAGCCCGGGCACTGATCGCCAAGTACTCCGGCAAATAGGGGGCCCGGTTCTTGACTCATAGAGCGGCGCGCGCGAGCCGCCGCGCCGCTCTGCTGCCTCCGCGACTATGAGCAAGTTCATCTACGACACCAGCCGCTTGATGGCCTGGTTCGGCGGATTCGTGCTCTCGGGTCTGGCGGTGCTCAGCGTCGTCAGCATCGCCGGGCGTGCCTTCAGCTTCGCCGGTCTGGGCCCGGTGCCGGGCGATTTCGAACTGGTCGAGGCCGGCACGGCGCTGGCCGTATTCTGTTTTCTTCCCTGGTGTCAGCTCAAGCGGCGCCATGCCGATGTCAGCCTGTTCTGGCTTGCCTATCCGGCACCCATGCGACGCATGCTGTCGGTCTCCGCTGACGGCCTCATGCTGGCAGTCTGGCTGTTGCTGGTCTGGCGCATGGGTGTGGCCATGCTGGAATACCGTGCAAACGACGAGGTCAGTTTCATTCTGCAGATGCCGGTATGGTGGGGTTATGGCGCATCGATGATCCCGGCCGCGCTTGGCTGCATCATCTATCTTTGGCGCTTGCTCGAATCGCTGGGTTTCGTCACCGCGCACGAAGGCTTTGTTCCGGAACAGGACGGCCATTGATGGATCCGCTCGCGCTGGCCGCCTGGTCCTTCCCGGTCTTGCTGATTCTGATATTTCTGCGGGTTCCGATCGGGCTTTCGATGCTGCTGCTGGGCCTGGTGGGCTCGTGGCTGGTCTATGGCAGCGTGCCGCCGGTATTGAACCAAATGAAAAACCTGGCCTACACCCAGTTCTCGAATCATTCCCTGTCGATCGTGCCGCTGTTCCTGTTGATGGGGCAGTTTGCCTCGCTCGGCGGCATGTCGCGGGATCTATTCAAGGCGGCCGAAGCCTTCCTCGGGCATCGCAGGGGCGGAGTCGGTATGGCGGCCATCGGCGCTTGCGCCGGCTTTGGTTCGATCTGCGGCTCTTCGCTCGCCACAGCGGCGACCATGGGCCAGGTAGCGCTGCCCGAATTGCGCCGCGCCGGATATTCCGGCGCCTTGTCGACCGGCGCGCTCGCGGCCGGCGGCACCCTGGGTATCCTGATCCCGCCGTCTATCGTGCTGGTGATTTACGCCATCCTGGCCGAGCAGAACATCGCCAAGATGTTCGCCGCCGCCATGATACCCGGCGTGCTCGCCGCGCTAGGCTACATGGCCGTGATAGCCATATATGTGCGCGCGGCGCCGGGTTCGGCCGGCCGGATTCCTGCGGTACCGTGGCCAGGGCGACTTCGTGCGCTGTACGCAGTCTGGCCGGTTATCGCGATTTTCGTCGTGGTCATAGGCGGCATCTATTCCGGGATGTTTACGCCCACGGAGGGCGCGGCGGTAGGCGCCGTGGCGACCGGGCTGCTCGCCTGGCGCAACGGCAGCCTTTCCGCAAAAGGAATCCTCGGCGCCTTCGAGGCTACTGCCGCCGCCACGGGCATGGTGTTCATGATCGTGCTCGGCGCCGCCGCCTACAACAATTTTCTGGCCCTGTCGCAACTTCCGCAGGAACTCGCCCTGTGGGTCGGCACCCTCGGCCTCGGCCCCTACTCGATCCTGTGGGCCATCCTGATTTTCTATCTGGTCGCGGGCTGCGTGATGGATTCGCTTTCGATGATCCTGCTGACCATCCCGATTTTCTTTCCGATGATTTCGGGGCTGGACTTCGGACTCTCGGCCGAACACACCGCGATCTGGTTCGGCATTCTGGTGCTGATCGTGGTCGAAGTGGGCCTGATCACGCCACCGGTGGGCATGAACCTGTTCGTCATCCAGTCGATGGCGCCGGACATTTCCATCCGCGACACCTATCGCGGCGTGTGGCCTTTTGTGTTCAGCGATTTTCTGCGAATTTGCGTGCTGGTGGCGTTTCCCGCCATTACGCTGTTCATTCTGCGGTTCTGAACTGCCGCGCATGCGCGGCAGCGAAGAGCCCGGCCTGCCCTATTCGATACAGGCACCTGCATGCGCGCCAGTTCCGGATGCCCTGGCGCCCGGCCAGTGCTTGGCGTCTATGATCGTTTTCGGCACGCGCCGAAGCACGGAGAGATCGTTCACCGCCAGCGCTGCATTCAGGTAGTCGAGATTGCGCTTGATCGAAGCCTCGTACGGGCACGCGCCGCCGAAATGGATCCTGGAGTACCGTTCAGCACCGTCGTACTCGACCTGCATACGCTGGCGCAGCAGGCTGGTATAGAAACCAGGGGTTTTTTCCAGCAGAATTTTCGGATTCGGATAGGGCAGCCCGGAAGCGCCCGCCAGACCGAATGCGCGAAATTCGGCGAAAAGAAAATCGCGGCATTTCTCCAGGTAGGCGCGGTCCGCCAGCTGGCTAATGATGTCCGCGGTACCAAGCTGGCTGGCAAGGGCGCGGTCGAGCAAGGGCATGTCCGGCGGCATATGCCAGGCGAGGCTGGTGACCATGACGAGTTCGGCCTTCCCGGCCAGGTGGGCAAGCGGCGTCCGGCTGAGATAGTCGCGCATGAACTCGACCCCGCGCGCCTCGTGTGTCGGCGTCAGCTGGGCGCCTTGCAGGTGTGCCTCGCCCGCGCGTCGCAGCAGCCCGATATCGTGAAAGAGTGCAAGCAGGACGCCCAGCAGTGCATGTTCAGCGTCGATGCGTTCGGCCGCCTCAGGCGGCGTGACCAGGGCGTGCCCGCGGATCAGGCGGGCCATGGCCAGCCCGCAATCGAAAGCGTGGCGCAGATCGTGGTAGTGGGTATCGCAACGCAGCAAGCCGGGATAGTCGCCGCGAAAGGCCAGTGCCAGATCCGCGATTCCCTGTTCCAGCAACGGCAGGCCGTAACCGTCGCCGAATCGGTCGCGCATGATTGCATCGATCGCCACCAGCACAGCGTCCGCATCCTGCAGATCCACCGTTTGCGTGGGGTCCGAATGCAGCTTCGGCGCCGGGGGCGGCAAGGTGCAGACGAGATCGTTAATTCGAGTCATCATTTGCGTTTTTTCCAAGAGCCAATTTAGCAGCAAATTACTCCGGCCATTGTCAAAGACTGTGAAATTTGCAGGGAATACACGCTACGCCGCGCTGCGCGGTCAAGAGTGGATATCCGCTATGAAGCCAGGAGATCAGATGCGGGCCGGACGCATTTTGCGCCGGCTTCCCGACTTGCCCCCAGCCATTGGAGGCCGGTGTGCCGGCGACAGCAAGCCCGACCCGGCCATCCGGGTCGGGCTCTGAAAGTCCAATTGCAGGCCATTTCAGCATTGCCGAAATGGCACCGACTCAGGGGAGTATGAAGGGAGTTATCCCTTCATTTCGAAATGGGCTCCTATACCAGCGAGTCTTTGTCGGCCTTGGCGTTCAGCACGAAGGCATTTGCGCCAGTCTGGTGGTAGGTCGCGCCAAAGCCCTTGAGGATTTCCCTGGAGCCGGCATTGGGATCCCCCCAGCATTGGCAGGTAATCTTGTCGCACGCCCCGATGAGGGCAGCCAATGGCTCCTTGCCCTTCTCGTTGGCCAGGTGCGCCGCGAAAGCCTCGTTGGTCGCGTAGATCTCGACCCATAGGCTGACCTTAGCAGACGGATAGTCCACGTGGTAGCAGATTACGCCGGGATGCTCGAGCATCACCTTGCACAGCTTCTCCTGGTTGGCTTTGAACTCAGCCTCCTTGCCGCTCTTGATGTCCCATTGGATCTTCAGCATAAAAGCCATCGCCTCACCCTCCTATCAATTATGCGGATTTTCAGTATATCCAAGATCCGGTCTGCGCCATACCGCGGTGGAAGGAGAGCGGACCGACCATTTGCCCAAGGCGTACGCCGAACATTGGATACACGAACCGAAGATGCGATAAGCTAGCGCGCAAGCAGACCGGTGAATACAGGGGAGGACGGCCGTCATGAATTGGCGAAGCGAAGAAAATCTGGTCAAGGACACCGGCGAACTCGAGCGCCTCTATGGGAAACCGCAACGTGCTTCCCTGGTCAAGGAGACCGATTACATTCATCCCCACTACCGGGCATTTATCCAGGCGGCGCCCTTTGCGGTCCTAGCCACCAGCGGTCCTGACGGACTTGACGCGTCCCCGCGCGGCGATCCTGCCGGATTCGTCGTGGTCGAGAACGAGAAGACGCTCTTGATTCCGGACAGGCGCGGCAACAACCGGGCGGACAGCCTGCGCAACCTGCTCACCGACCCGCGTATCGCGCTGCTGTTCCTGATTCCGGGATCGGGCGAAACCCTGCGCGTGAATGGGCGGGCAGTCATCTGCGTCGCCCCGGATCTGCTCGAGCGTTTCAGCGTGGAGGGAAAGCTCCCGCGTACGGTGCTCGTGGTTCGCGTCGAATCCGTCTACTTCCAGTGCGCGCGCGCCATCCTGCGATCCGGACTGTGGGATCCGGCCAGGCAAATTGATCGAAGCAGCTTGGCTAGCGTGGGCACTGTCCTTGCCGAACTAAGTCGGTCCGAGATCGACGGCACCGCATATGACCGTGAGCTTCCCGAACGGCTGAAGACCACGCTTTACTGACATCGCGCAAACCGGCTTGCCGGGCAGCCGGTACGCGCGATCATGAACGAAGGACCAGACATGCAGAGCACCGACTCCGAACGCGACAAGGCCTGGGCGATGCCTCTTGCGGAAATCGACGTCAGCAAGGGTTACCTGTTCGAGCAGGACATCGTCGGCCATTACTTCGAGCGTTTGCGCAAGGAAGATCCGGTGCATCTGGCAGTCAGCAAACGCTACGGACCCTACTGGTCGGTTACGAAATACAGGGACGTCATGGCGGTCGATACCAACCATGCTGTCTTTTCTTCCGAGGCCCGGCTCGGCGGCATTGCGCTGGCGGAACGCCCGGCGCCGGAGATGTTTCCGGCTTTCATCTCGATGGATCCGCCGCGGCACGACGATCAGCGCAAAACGGTCAGTCCTATCGTCGCACCGGCCAACCTGGCCTTGCTCGAATCGACTATCCGGGAGCGCGCGTGCCGTATCCTCGACGGCCTGCCGATCGGCGCGGAATTCGACTGGGTGCAGCGGGTGTCGATCGAGTTGACTACGCAGATGCTCGCCACCCTGTTCGATTTTCCGTTCGAAGACCGGCGCCTGCTGACCTGGTGGTCCGACATTGCCACCGGCGATCCAGACGGCACCGGGCCGGTGACCTCATGGGAGATGCGCCTGGCGGAGCTGGGCAAGTGCCGCGACTATTTCACCCGCCTGTGGAACCAGCGGGTCAACGCGACGCCGGGCAACGACCTGATTTCGATGCTGGCGCACTCCCCGGCCACGCGTGACATGGGGCCGGATGAGTTTCTGGGCAACCTGATCCTGCTGATCGTCGGCGGCAACGACACCACGCGCAACTCGATCAGCGGCGGGCTGCTGGCGCTCGACCTCCATCCGCGCGAATACGACAAGCTCACTGCCAATCCGGCGCTGGTAGCGAGCATGGTGCCGGAGATCATCCGCTGGCAGACGCCGCTCGCGCACATGCGCCGCACCGCGCTCACCGATACGGTGCTCGGCGGCAAAGAGATCTCCCGCGGCGACAAGGTGGTGATGTGGTATCTGTCGGCCAATCGCGACGAAGATGCCATCGAAAACGCCGGGCGTTTCATCATCGACCGCGCGCGGCCGCGGCAGCACATGTCTTTCGGCTTCGGCATCCATCGCTGTGTCGGCAACCGCCTGGCCGAATTGCAGCTGTCCGTGCTGTGGGAAGAAATTCTCAAGCGCTTTCCGCGCATAGAGGTGGTCGGCGAACCGGTGCGCACCAAATCGAATTTCGTACACGGCTTCATTTCGATGCCGGTAGTAATTCCGGCCCGTTACAAGTGAGGCGTCAGGCAGGGTATGGCGCGACGGGAAACGTGGACGCGCTGACAACAATTCCGGCGGGAGCGATTCCGGCAATCAGGATAGCGGGCGGACCATGAGCGACGGCGTCATAGTCGTCGGAGCCGGCCATGCCGCAGGCGCGTTCGCCGCCGCCCTGCGCCAGGGCGGCTATGCCGATCGGATCACCCTGATCGGTGCGGAATCGCTGGCGCCGTATCAGCGCCCGCCCCTGTCCAAGGCCTGGCTCAAGGGCGAGACTGCGACCGACGAGCTATTGTTGCGACCCCTGGCGTTCTATGCGGAAAAAGCGATCGAACTGCGCCTGGCCACGCGGGTGGTATCGATCGACCGCGCCGGCAGGCGTGTTGCACTCGACACCGGCGAGCGTCTGGGCTACGACAGGCTGGTGCTGGCTACCGGCTCGCGCCTGCGTCCGCTCGACGTGCCCGGTGTGCACAGCCGCGGTGTATTCGAATTGCGCACCGTCGCCGATGCCCAGAACATCAAGTCTGCCCTGGGGCCGGGCAAGCGTCTGGCAGTTATCGGTGGCGGCTATATCGGTCTCGAAGTGGCGGCTAGCGCGCGCGCCCTGGGCGCCGAGGTGCTGCTCATCGAGCGCGAGTCGCGCCTGCTGGCACGGGTGGCCAGCGCAACCCTGTCCGACTACTACGCGCGCTGTCATGCCGATCATGGCGTCGCGATCGTGCTGGGTGCGACGGTCGCCGGATTCGATGAAATCAGCGGCAGCCTCAGCGGTGTGCGCCTGGCCGATGGCCGGGCGTTCGCTTGCGAGCTCGCGCTGGTCGGTATCGGCGCGCTCGCCAACGATGCGCTGGCAGTCGCAGCGGGTCTGGATAGTCGCGGCGGCGTGGTGGTAGACGGTACTGCCATGACCAGTGATCCGGCGATTTATGCCATAGGCGATTGCACCTCTAGGCCGATTCCGAGGTACCGGCGGAGCATGCGCCTGGAGAGCGTGCCCAATGCGCTGGAGCAGGCCAAGCAGGCGGCGGCGGCGATCTGCGGCAAACCGCCGCCCAAGCCCGAGCTGCCCTGGTTCTGGTCGGATCAATACGACGTGCGCCTGCAGATCGCCGGCCTGGCGATCGATGTTGCGCAGCAGGTGGTGCGCGGCGACCCTGGCAGCGGCCGCTTCGCCGTATTCCACCTCGATGCTGCAGGCTGCCTGCAGGCGCTGGAGGCGGTGAATTCGCCGGCCGAATTCATCGCTGGCCGCCAGTGGGTGGCCGCGCATCAGGTGATCGACCCGGCGCGCGCCGCCGACCCGGCGCTCAGCGTCAAGCATATCGTCGATCCGCTGGCTCCGGGGGCTGCGGCCGGCGCCGCACCGGCCTGAATTCATCCAAGCGACAACCGGAGTCCTGTCCATGCCCAAGGTGATCTATGTCGAACACAACGGAACCCGCCACCAGGTCGAGGTGCCGGTCGGCCTGTCGGTGATGCGCGGCGCACTCGACAACCTCGTGCCGGGTATCGACGCCGATTGCGGCGGCGAGTGCGCCTGTGCTACCTGCCATGTCTATGTCGATCCCGCTTGGCTGGCACGCACCGGCACGCGCGGTGAGATGGAACAGAGCATGCTCGGGGTCGCCGCCATGACCCGCGACAACTCGCGCCTGGCATGCCAGATCGCGATGAGCGAGGCACTGGACGGCCTGCTCGTGACCATGCCCGAGGGACAGCACTAGTCCTCGCTATCCAGACGGAAAGGAACGGCCGTCGCTTCCCGCCGACCTGAGCGCGGGGCAGTGGCGCGCCTGCCGTCGAGGACTATCCCCCTCGTCTGTGCCTTGGTCCGGACCAATTGATCCGCAACGCCACCCCGTTGCATGCCCGCCATGGCTTCGCTACGCCGGATTGAACTAGCAGCAGCGCCCGCCGTCCACTTCCAGACAGGTGCCGCTGACGAAGGCGGCTTCGTCGGAGGCGAGAAACAGGGCTGCATTGGCAATGTCGCGCACGCTCGACAGCCGTCCCATGGGCACGCTCGCGCGGAATTTCGCGTGCACTTCCGGGGTGTTCTGGCCGCCGGCAAATTCGGCGGAAAGGCCGGTATCCGGACAGAACACCGGATTGACGCAATTGACACGAACCTGGTCCGGGCCGAATTCGGCCGCCATCGATTTGCTCAGCAGGATCACCGCGCCCTTGCTGCTGTTGTATACCGTGAGGCCGGGACGCGGGCGCACACCCGCTGTCGAGGCGACGTTGACGAAGCAGCCCCCGCCTTGCGCCCTGAACACGGGCAAGGCGTGCAGCGCCGCGAGATAGATGCTCTTTACATTGGTGGCGTAGACATGATCGTATTCTTCTTCGGTCACGTCCATGAACGGCTTGTTGCGGTGGGTCCAGCCGGCGTTGTTGACGACGATATCCAGGCGGCCGAACCTGGCCTGCGTTGTCGCGACCAGCGCCGCCCAGTCGGCGCCGCGCGTCACGTCCGCTTTTACGAACTGCGCCGTACCGCCCGCTTTCCTTATCTCCTCGGCTACTCGCTCGCCGCCAGCCGCATTGATGTCGTCGACGATGACTTTGGCACCTTCGGCGGCAAAACGCCGTGCAATGGCTGCGCCGAAACCGGATGCGGCGCCGGTGATGATCGCCACCTTGTCCTTGAGTTGCATGTTGACTCCTTGCTGAGTTACACGAGCTTGGCGGAAAAAAAAGAGAATACTCGGTTTGCAGTCGAGCCGACGTCGGTGCGATCGCGCCGGTCGACCGCCAGGCAGACGCGGTTCAGCTGCCCTTGAGAAGCATCAGGCCGTGGCTGCTCGATTCGCCAATAATGTAGCCGGCGAGCTCATCCAGCGATTTCTCGGTAATGGCCTCAGGGGAGAATACGCGCTCCAGCGTGCCGAAGTGTTCGACGTTGCGCATTTTCAAGGTCAGTTTGCCTGTATCGAAATTGCCCAGCAGCTGCAAACTGGCTTTGACCTCGCAGGGAATGGTGAAGGTCGTGCGCACGACGGAGCCGCGCTCGTTGCGCTCTTCCTGGGCGGTGAAGTCGATCTTGGTTTCGCGCAGCAGCCGTATCAGCTTTTCTTCGGCAGGGCTCTCACGCGACGCGCGCAGCAGCTTGCCGGCGGACAAACGATAGTGCAGCGCAAACTGTTCGTACACCTTTGATGCCGGCGAAATCTCCCGCGTGCGGAAATCGATCCGGCTGCTCTCCCATATCAGGCCTTCGAACTTTGGCACGCCGACGATGGAGTATTCCTTGGCGTAAGCCGGCTTCACCAGATAGAGGTGCTCGGTGAACTCCTTCAGGTAGCGATAAGCTTTTTCCACCGCGCCGCTGACCCGGGCAATGAGCTCCTGCGGCGAATCCGGCTTCTTTTCGTCCGCCTGCTTGGCCAGGGCAAGCTGCTTGAATTTGGCCAGCCGGCTGCCGGCCTCGGGTACGGACTGTTCAGCCGGCGCCACGGGCTTCGCCGCGGGAGTCAGTGCGGGAACGTCGGCTTTGTCAGCGCCTACGGTCTCCGCGGGGCCGGGCACGCGTACGGGGACCGGCCGTTTCGCACCGTCCTCCATGCCGAATACCGTTTTCACCGCCTTGATCAGTACGTCGATCTGGAACGGCTTGGTGATGTAGCCGTCGGCCCCGCCCTGCAAGCCCTTGAGCACCGCCTCGCGGGTCGCCGTGCCGGTGACCATGACGACCGGAATCTCCTTCAGCAGCGGGTGCTGGCGCATCCTGTCGAGGACGTTGAAACCGTCGGCATCCGGCAAGGTCACGTCTAGGAGCACCAGATCGGGCAGCGGCTGCTGGCGCAAGGCCGCAACGATCTGCTCGCGGTTCATCGCCACTCGCGCGACGAATCCGGTGCGCTCCAGCACTATCTTCATGTTCGCGGCGAGCTGCTGCTCGTCTTCGACTACCATCACCACGCACTTCCTGCCCTGCGCGAGCCTGAGTTCGGTCGGCGGCCGGCGCACAATGCGCACGGTGTAGCCTTCCTCGCGCAAAGTGGATACACCGCTCGCGATCGCGCTTTCGCTGGGCATTTTCCCCCCTGGCTCGCGCGGCGCGCCGTTGCCGAAGAAGTCTCCCAGATCGATTTCCTGCAAGGCGATGTGCTCGGAGCGCAGCAGCTTGTCCAGCAGCTCGATCAACTCGTCCGGCGCGCGATTCGCGGCGCTCGCCTGCAGCTGGCTCACCGTGGATGCGCCGTCGATCAGCACCAGCAGTTCGAGTTCCGGGCGCGACAGCGAGGTACCGGCCTCGGCGAGCTCACGCTGGCCCAGATACGTCAGGAAATAGACATCTTCGCTATTGATCATCGGCGCTTGCCCGGGACCCTACGGAATCCTCGATGGATACGCCCGGGCGAACCTGCGCCAGCCCCCGCAGGCCCGGAATACGAGGCTGGTCGAGCACGGGTGATGCAAATACCCTGTCACGTCCATACATTCTATCGTCCAACAGTCCTCACCAGAGGGCGCACGCACCCGGATCGGACGAGCGCATCGCTGCGGGCAGCCGCGGTGGGCGCCAGGGGTCCGCAACAATACGATGGGACCAGCCCCTCGCCCTCCCCTGGGTTCTGACCCCGGCGGCCAAGCTTGGGGCTGCTTAGTCTACACGCGAACCGCCGGCGCCGGAAATCGCGAGGGCCGATTCAAGTACGCCTGCTATCGCCGGTGCATAGTGCGATCGCAGCCGCTTGCGCGATGCGCCAGGCGACGGAGCTCCGGACCATCGACCGCCGATGTGCGCCCGCCCGGTGCGGCCGTGCAGCTATGCGCCTCAGCCGAACGTACCCATGGGCCCCGGATATTTCACTTCCTCCAGCTTCCCGGTGTCCACGTCGTAGATGAATCCGCGCACGGTAATCGCGTCTGGCCCGCTGCTCGGCAGCCAGGGATGGTTCAGGATCATCGACATGCCGCGCCGCACGTCCCACTCCAGGCGTTGCGTCTGCTTGTCGCTGCGCGCGGCGTCCAGCGGTTCGATCTGGCCGCGGAAGGCATGGAACTGGGACGGTGTCGATGCGCACTTCCTGCAACTCGTGAAGGTGCGCGACGTCGCCTGGCCCAATAACTTCTCCGCCGCCGGGTCGCCCTCGAGTCCCGCTTTGAGCAAGTCGTCGGTGAAAGCGAGCATGCCGCAGCGGGTGTGGTGTATCAGAATGATTTCATTGGTGTCGAGCAGATGGTGCGAAATGACGAGGCAGCGGATCGCATCGTCGGTCACCACGCCCCCCGCATTGCGGATGATGTGGGCGTCGCCGGTCTGCAGGCCCAGCAGGTCCTCCACGTCCAGGCGCGCGTCCATGCAGGCCACCACCGCCACATGCTTGGCCGGGTTGATCGGCTGTTTTCCGGGATAAGCGGGTTTGTGTAGGGTCCCGCCTTCGGCATACTGCCTGTTGTTCTGCAAATACTGGTCGGTGTTCACGTTTGCCATGTTCCCTCCTTCGTTGAAATTTCGGAGTCCGCGATGACCGGCTTCTTCAGGCCGCTCGTTCCGCCCGACAGGGTCGGGTTGGACATGCTAGCGCAATCGCGTATGGCCGCAAACTCACTTCCGCAGCATGGGCATTGCGGTCTTTCGGCTTCTGGTTTCCGACTGCAAGCAAGCGACAGCCGGCCTGAAACAGCGGCGACGCCACAGACGGTTGGATGCGTAGATAGCCGCAGCGAATTACCCGAAGGCACTCACAATTTTCCGCGGCGTGCCTGCTTCAGCACGAAGCGCCCGGGATCCATCGCGTCGGCCAGGCTGCCCTCCAGCGGCAGGGGTTCGTCCTCGATCAGGCTTGCCAGCAACTCGCCCGCCAGCGCCGCCCACACCAGGCCGCGCGATGCGTAGCCCGTGGCGCAGTAAAGTCCGGGGCATCGCGGCAGGTCCTGCAACCGGGCGCCGGACAGAGCGGCCTTGCGCGCGCGGGCAGCGCTTACGTCGGGCATCGCGCCGACCAGCGGCAGGTGGTCCGGCGCGGCGCAACGAAAGCCCACCGCGCCCTCGAGCGCCGCGGCGTCGCCGGCCACGCGCGCCTCGGGCAGCAGCTGCGCCAGGCGCAGCAGGTTGGACTCGTGCCCGCGCAGCTGCGGCTCGGGATCGTCGTCGTCGCGGTCGTAGGTGCTGCCGGTCACGAGCATGCCGTCGATTGCCGGCAGCACATAGCCTGAACCGGTAAGCACAACGCGCGGCGCGCTGAGGTTTTCGGCGGGCACGTAGCTGAGCTGCCCGCGGGTCTGCTGCAGCGGCTGCGCCACCGGCGCAAGCCGCGTCATATCGTTCGAATTGGCCAGCACCAGCACCGGGGCGGCGGCTATGAGCCTGCCGTCGGCGGCCAGCGCCTGCCACAGCCCGCCGCAATGCGACAGGGTCTCGACCCTGGCGCCGAAATGTGCGCCGAGCGCCGTACCGGCCGCCGCGAGTTGCGCGCCGATGAGACTCACAGGACGCATCCAGCCGCCGCCCGGAAACCACCAGCCGCCGCTGCCCAGGGCGCATCCGGCATGCGCTTCGGCTGCGCTGCGATCGAGGAACCGGGCGTAGTCGGCGGGGAAACCATGCGCCGCTATCGCCGCGATCATGCGCTTTTCCCTGGCCGAATCGCCGCAGAGTTGCAGCACGCCGCAGCGCGCCCAGTCCAGCGCCCCACCAGAGTGCTCCAGCGCCAGCCAACGGCTCAGGGCATAGAGAAAACCGTTGCGTGTGGCGCGCGACAGAAAGCAGTCATCGCGCGAAACGTGCGGGTGAAATGCACCTGCGTACCTGGCGGGCGGCTGCGCGGCCGGCATCGGGCGGCTCTCGATCAGCTCGATGCGCCAGCCGCGCTGTGCCAGACGCTCGCTGAGGGCTGCGCCGGCGATGCCGGCGCCGATCACGATGGCATGCCGCTCGCCGCGCCGGCCTGCCGCCGGCCGCGACCGGCGCGGCATGTAGCTGCCGCGCAGCATTTCGCGCTTGCGCCCGAAGCCGGGACATTTCTCGACTGCGAATCCCGCCGCCTCCAGCGCCTGGCGCACCGCGGCCGCGCTGGAGTAGGTCGCGACGGTGGCGCCGGGACGGGCCAGCCGCGCGAGTTGCCGCAGCAGCTGCTCGGACCACATTTCCTGATTGAGCCGGGGCGCGAAGCCGTCCAGATAAATTGCGTCGGCCGACAGGCGCAGCCGCGGCGCGATTTCCGCCGCGTCGGCGAACGCCAGCGTCAGCGTCAGGCGCTCGTCTTCGAAGTGCAGGCGGTGCATGCCCGCGACCAGCGGCGGCCACGCGTCCTGCAACTGCCGCGCGAGCGGCTCGAATTCGCGGTAGCGCTGATGCAGCGCCGCCAGCGCAGTGCGGTCGAACGGATGCTTTTCGATCGAGACAAAATGCAGGCGTTCGCAGCGCGCGGGGTCGGCGCGCCATTGCCGCCAGGTGGCGAGG
Source organism: Burkholderiales bacterium (assembly GCA_014860355.1). Lineage (GTDB taxonomy): Bacteria > Pseudomonadota > Gammaproteobacteria > Burkholderiales > SG8-39 > 2-12-FULL-64-23. The sequence goes on from JACZJV010000007.1 coordinate 13,703, forward strand.
AAATTGAGCCCCAGCCCGAACCCGGTTTCCACTATGGTGAAAACGCGCGCCTGAGCCCATCTGCGCGGCAAATCGTTACCGGCGACAAACACATGCTGCGCCTGGCCCGGACCCGAATCCGCGCTGTGGTAGACGTCGCCGTAAGCAGGCGAGTACGGGGTTCCTTCGGCGTCAAATGCCAGTTCGGCGGGGCCTATGCGCATGCGCGCGCCGACACGCCGGCGGCGCTCCTGCGCGCGCTAGAAAGCCACATAGGGTCCGGCACCGGCCGGCGTGGGCGCACCCTCGATCGCCGTGTACACGCTGCGGCCGTAGAAAAACGGCAGCCCCCAGTCGAAGCTATTGGTGACGAATGGCGCACCCAGATTGGGAAATGCGGTAAATCCCGGATTGTCCGTCAGCAGTGCCGCTGCATTGGCGACGCTGAACGCGACGCTCGCACTCGCGCCGTTTGCGCCCTCGATCACTGCGGACGCATCGATGGTCGATGCCGGGCAATAGAATCCCGGTGCGGGAGTCGTGCTCGCGCAGACCGCGATGCTGTCGGAAAAAAACAGCCCGTTGGAACCGCTGTCGAGAAAGCTGGCGCTCAGGGCGTTGCCGTTGTAGCGCGTGGTGAAATTTCCGCTGGCCGGATCGACGCCGATCACGGTCGCCGTACCCAGGCCATTGTTCGGCTGAGTGCCGATGCCGAACACCAGCGTACCGTCGACGCGCTCGGCGCCTGCCGCCGGCACCGAGGGCAGGCGGATGATCACGCCGTTGTTGTCGCGCGGAAACTTCGCTACCGGGTTCTGCACCTGCTGCGCCAGGGCGATCGGTGCCTGCTGGCAAACCGAGGACGTGCAAACGTAATACATGGCCCGGTCGTTAGGCTGCGTGCAAGCGCTGCCGCAGTCCTGCCGGAATACGCCCATCCCCAGTATGCCGTTGGCGCGCAGTTCCTGCACGCTGTTCTTCGACGGACCGGAGGAGGAGCACCTGGACGGAACATTGGGAAAGTCCGGATCTCCGATCACCTGTATCGGCAGTGAGCCTGCGCGCTCGTCGGCGATTCTGAGATCCGCGAGTTTCACCGGTCCCCAGGTGTAGCCGTCGACGAAATAAGCGCACTGGACCACCGCTGCGCCTACGGAATTGACCTGCTGTACCAGCCCCAGCGATGCCGAAATCGCCGAGGAGAGGATCCTCAGCCCGGTGGATCCGGTATCGATCACGATGTTATCGATGACTTGGCAGCTGGAATTGCTTCCCGGCGCGCACAGAATTACGCTGGTCGTCGCAAGATTGACGTTGTTGACCGGGCCTGGAGCAACTGAAATCGCTTGCACGTTCGAGCTCGTGGTCGGCGCGGATGCGGCGGGCTCGCTCGCGCCGCCACAGCCCTGGATCTGGGCCAGGGTCGCAAGCGACACCAGTACGAGGAGATTGCGCAGGGTAGTCATACGTTATCGAATTTCCTCTGCGGAAACGCCCCGCGGCAACATGGCCGGAACATAAGCCCTGCCGATAAAGGCGCGCATATGCCCCCCGCTCTGCACCACCAACCCGGACTGCTCGAGCGCACGCGCTCCACCGCCGGTGGCCTGGTTTTTCACGGCATCGACATAGGCTGCAAAATACCGGCCCAGGACCTGCTGCAGGTCCGGCATCGAGGGGCCCTGCCAGGACACCGCGAACACCATGCCCGCGGGCGAGACATATTCCCTCACCGTGGTCCCTGAAGGCAGTTGCATGCCGTGCACGGCAAACCTGGCTGTGTCGGTGACTTCCAGCCCGGACTGCAGTTGCGCCTGGTCTAGCTGCACCGAACTCACGTCCTCGCCCAGCGTTGCCGCCGCGGGAGCGCAGACGCCCAGAAAAACCAGGGCGAGTCCGCTGCACCACAATTTCAATTGCATTGCCTGCTCCCTGCCAGGTGTGCTTGCCGCAATGCCCCTGGCGTTACAGTGCCTGCCGCGCGGTGCTCATGCGCATCGCGCGCATATCGTCGCCGCGGATCTCGCGCAGCGCGTAGCCGACGTAGCTGGGCACGACTTCCTTGCGCCAGTATACATCGAGGTCGGTATTATCCATAGGCTTGGCTCTCGAGGCCGCCAGGGAACCGGCCTCTGCGATCACCTCGTCTGTGAGTTTCTTGCCGATCAGGAACTCGCTCGCCTTGCCGGCGAGGAACGGCTGCGACGCAACCGCGCCCAGCACCAGGCGCATCTCCTCGATGGTGCCATCGGGCGCGGCGCGCGCGGCCACGGCCACGCCGAGCAGCGGGAAATCGAAGGAACCGCGCCGGCGCAGCTTCCAGTAGGTGCTCTTCCAGCCCCCGGCCTGCGGCAATACCACCTCGGTAAGGATTTCGTCGGGCTTGCGCGCGAGGTAATCCATGCCGTCGTTCTTGTACAGGCTCTCGAGCGCGAGTTCGCGCTCGCCGTCGGCCGAAACCAGCCGCACTTTCGCCCCCAGCGCGATCAGCGCGGGCGCCGTATCGGTGGAGGATACGGCGAGACAGCGCTTGCTCGCGGTTGCGACCCAGCAGGTCTTGCCCTCCCTTTTCATGCAATAACCGATGGCCTCGCGCCAATCCTCGTTCTGGTTGTAATAGTTGCAGCGCGTGTCCAGGCACAGATTGCCGCCCAGCGTTCCCATGTTGCGCAGATGCGGCGTGGCAACCTGCGCTGCCGCCTGCCACAGTCCGCGGTAATTTTCGCGCACCGCGCCGGTACCGACGACCCCGGTCAGGGTGAGTCCGGCGCCCAGCGTGAGGCCGGAACCATTCGATACGTTCTTGAGTCCTTTGACCCGGTTGAGCGAAATCAGCGTTGCCGGCGTCTGCTGGCGCCGCTTCATATTGGGCAGCAGATCGGTGCCGCCGGCGATGAGCATGGCACGCGGGCCTTCGCCTGCGAGAATGCGCGCGGCTTCGGCCACGCTGCCCGGCGACTCATGCTTGAACCACGGCAGGCGCATCATGATGCCGCCCTTTGCGCAGGCCTGCCCGCAGCATTCCGGACCGCCATCTTGCTCTCGCTGCCATCGCCGCCTTCAGCCGGCGGAATGACGAAGGTCGGCTCGACGTAGGGCACGTCGGGAAAATGATCCGGACCCACACGCGCGTCCTTGCCTTCGCGCTTCAGGTGCAGCGCGCGCAGGATTTTCTCCGGAGTGACCGGCACTTCGTCGATGCGAACGCCGACCGCGTCGAACACGGCGTTGGCCACCGCAGGCATCACCGGCAGCAGCGGCCCCTGGCCGACTTCCTTGGCTCCGAAGGGGCAATTCGGGTCGGGATCCTCGATCAAATACACCTCGACCTCGGGCATGTCCAGCGCAGTGATGCTCTTGTATTCGAGCAGCGACGGAATCTTGTGCACCAGCGCGCTGGACAGCTTGGGCGGCAGGCGCCGGAACACCTGCTCTTCCATCAAGGCCTCGCCCAGGCCCATGTAGACGCCGCCTATGACCTGGCCGTGGGCCAGGGTCGGGTTGAGCGCGCGGCCGATGTCGTGCGCGACCCAGATCTTGGGCACGGTGATCCAGCCGGTATGTTCGTCCACTTCCACTTCGACCACACAGGCGGAAAAGGAATAGGCCGGCGACGGACCCACGCCCGCCGCCTTGAACTTGCCCGGCGGCTTGGGCGGCGTGTAGGAGCCCACGGTGGCGAGGGTGCCGAACCTGGTCTCGGCATACACCACCGCCTCGGCGAAGCTCATGCTCTTCGCTGCATCGCCCGCCGCGTACACGCGTCCCTGCGAGAGCACGATGCTCTCGGACAGCACTTCGAGCTGTTCCGCCGCCGCGGTTACCAGCATCTCGCGCGCGCGCCCGGCCGCCTGCAGCGCCGCATTGCCCATCATCAGCGTCACGCGGCTGGAGTACGAACCGAGGTCGATCGGCGTGATACCGGTATCGCCGGTGACACAGCGCACTTCTTTGGTGCTGATGCCCAGGGTTTCCGCCACTACCGCGGCGAGCACGTCGTCCGAACCCTGCCCGACTTCGGTCGCGCCGCAGAATACGGTGACCTGTCCGCTGCGGTCCAGTGTCAGTTGCACCCCGGTATGCGGCATCTTGTTCCAGTAGATCGATACGCCCGCGCCGGTCATGTAGGAACTGCAGGCTATGCCGACGCCGCGGCCCTGCGCCAGCTTGCCGTGCTTTTGCTTCCAGCCCGAGCCCGCCACGACTTGGCGTATGCATTCGGCGAGGCCGTTGCTGCCGATCTTGAGCCAGCTCGCGGTGAGCGAATTGGCCTTGGTCACCATGTTGAGGCGCAGATCCGCCGGATCGAGCTTGAGCTTTTCGGCGATCTTGTCGAGTTGCACTTCCTGGCCGAATCGCGGCTGCGGCGTGCCGTGGCCGCGCTTGGGTCCGCAGGCGGGCTTGTTGGTGAACATCCTGCAGGCCTCGAATTTGAAGCGCGGCAACTCATAGGTGAGCGGCGTCAGCACCCCGGTGTAGAAGGTGCTCGCCGGACCGTGCGAACCGTAGGCGCCGCCGTCGAGCAGGGTCTGCAGGTGCATGCCGGTAAGCCTGCCGTCCTTGGTCACGCCGGTGCGGAACTTCATCAGCACCGGATGCCGGCCACGGTGCAGGTAGAACACCTCTTCGCGCGTTAGGCAGATTTTCACCGGCCGGCCGAGCAGCAGCGCGGCTTTGGACACCACGATTTCATGGCCCGCCGGATCGCACTTGCCGCCGAAGCCGCCGCCGTTGTCGCAGGCGATCACGCGTATGTGCGCGGCCGACATCTGCAGCGCGCGCGCGAGTTGCCGGTGCAGGTAATGCGGGTCCTGGGTGCTAGTCCATAGCATCAGCTTGCCCTCGCCCTCGATGGCCGCGAGCGAGGCATGCTGCTCCATCGGCATATGCGTGTTGCCTTCGAAGAAGAACACGTCCTCGAACACGTGATCCGAGTTTTCCAGCGCCTCCTCGACGTCGCCGAACTCGAAGGACTGGTTGCGGTGGATGTTGCCCGAATCGGTGTAGTCGTGTATGCGCGCCTGCGGCTGCGCCAGCGCCTCTTCGGGCGTCGCTATCGTCGGCAGGAGCTGGTATTTCACTACGATCAGCTTCAGCGCCTCCGCGGCCGTCTGCTCGTCGACGGCCACCACCGCGGCCACCGGGTCGCCGACGTAGCGCACGCGCTCGGGCGCAAGCGGGTATTCGTCCTGCGCCACCGGCATGATGCCGAAGGGGACGGGAAAATCCTTGCCTGTGAGCACCAGCTGCACGCCGGGATGGCCTTGGGCGCGCGCGACGTCGATCGCCTCGATCAGCGCATGCGGATGCGGCGAGCGCAAGAGTTTCATATGCAGCATGCGCGCGAGCTTCAGATCGTCGGCGTAGCGCAGCTCGCCCGTCACCTTGGCGCGGCCGTCGACGCGCCTGCGCGCATGGCCGATGACATCGAACTTCTTCTGCGTGCTCATGCCCGCGCCCTCTTTTCGTTGATGATGCGCGCAGCTTCTTCGACCGAGTCGACGATTTGCTGATAGCCGGTGCAACGGCACAGATTGCCTGCGAGCGCCTCCTTGATGCGTTCGCGGCTGGGATTGGGCTCGGCATCGAGTAGCCCTTTCGCCGTCATCAGCACCCCCGGAGTACAGTAGCCGCACTGGGAACCCCCGTGGTCGGAAAAAGCCGCCTGCAGGGGGTGCAATTCGGGGCCTTCGGCGAGTCCTTCGATCGTTTCTATCGAACTGCCGTCGCACTCGATCGCCAGCTTGAGACAGGACAGCAGCGGCTGGCCGTCGACCAGCACCGCGCAGGCGCCGCATTCACCCAGTTCGCAGCCGTGCTTGGTTCCGGTGAGATCCAGGTCCTCGCGCAGCACTTCGAGCAGCGTCTTGTACGGCGCAAACCCGACCTCGACTTCCTCGCCGTTCACGCGCAGGGTGATATAGACCTTGCGCCTGTCGACCGCCTTGAACACCGTATTCATTTTCGACCTCCGGATAGTGCCCTCGCGGGCTTGGTGAGAGTCTGCTGAGCTGCGGCGGCCAGCCCGCGCACCAGGTAGTCCGCCAGTCCGTCGGCTATCGCAGTGACGCTTTGCGCGCCGTCGGGCCGGTACCAGCGCGAGGTCCAGTTGAGCGCGCCAAGGACTGCGCGCGCCACCAGTGCGGCGTCGCAGGGTGCAAATTCGCCGCGCTGGACCCCTTGGACGATCAGGGCACGTACCGCCTGCTCGTACTTGTCGCGCTTTTCGATGATGGAGCTGCGCAGGTTTTCCGCCAGCATGTCAACCTCCAGATGCGCGGTCGCGCCTTCCATTTCCTCCAGCGTGTAGTGCAAATGGGCGCGGATGACCGTGCGCAGCTGTTCCGCCGCCGGCAATTTGGCGGCGCGCGCCGCCTGCGCCGCTTCCAGCATGCGGTCCACCGTGCGGTCCTGGCAGAAGAACAGCAGTTCGTCCTTGCCGGCGAAGTAGTAATAAAGATTGCCCGGGGAGAGGTCGGCCTCCTGCGCAATATCGCGCATTCCGGCTGCAGCCACACCGCTGCGCCGGAATACCCGTGCGGCGGCGCGCAGTATGTCCAGGCGCCGCGCTTCGCCCCTGCGGCGCACGCGGTCTGATGCCGTGCGATTGGGCAGCGTGCGGCCGGACTCGGCCCGGGTCGCAGCCCCACGATTGGAACCTGAATTCAAACTTTGAACCATGGTTCAAAGTCTATCCGCTCCCCGGACGGATTGCAAGCAGTTCGCGTTGCGCTGACCTGTCGTCTGGCCGGACATGGGCGCCGGATACGCCGGCACCGCCCGCGCATCCGTGGCAAAACCGCAATACCTGCCCAAGAGTATTGACGCCGCGCGCGAATACGATAATGGTTACTATTCCTTGTACCCGCGCGTATCGGAGAAGACCAGGACGAGGATCCAACTTCACGTGTTCCCATTGCCAACCAGAAAAAGGAAGAAGTCAATGAAACCAATGAACGGAGTGCTTGCCAAACGAAAACCGCTGTTCGCGGCTGTATGCCTGGCATTGTTGTGCTCGGCGGGCACGGGCTTTGCGAAGGATGACGATCAGAACCTTTCCAAATTGGGCGCGTTCAAGCGTACCGACACCGCGCCCGGCAGGATCGTGCCGCAAGGCGGCCCGTACGCCGAGAACCTGAAGAAGGTTCTGCAGCGCATCAAGATGCCCGAGGGCTTCAAGATCGAACTGTTCGCCATCGTGCCCGACGCCAGGCAGATGGCGGTGAGCCGCAACAAGGCTACCGTATGGGTCGGAACGAGGAAGTCCACCGTCTGGTCGGTGACCGACCGCGACATGGACAACGTCGCCGACACCGTCGACGAATTCAGCCCGAGCGTGAAATTCGACGTGCCGGCCGGCGCCTGCTACTCGCCCGACGGCTTCCTGTTCGTTGCGGAGCGCAATCGCGTAATGATGTTCCCGGCTGCCGAATACTTCATGGAAAGCCCGGACACGGTCGCGATACCGATCGTCAAGCAGGGCGAGTTGATCCCGCCCGAGGAGGAATCCTACAACCACAGCGCGCGCGCCTGCGCCATCGGCCCAGACAACAGGATCTACATCACCCTCGGGCAGCCGTTCAACGTGACCCCGTCGGAAAAAGTCGATCTGTACCGCAAGTTGGGCGTCGGCGGCATAGTCAGCTTCAACCGGGATGGAAAAGACCGCCAGGTCGTACTCACCGGGATGCGCAATTCCTCCGGCCTCGCGTTCAATCCCAAGGACGCCAGCCTGTGGTTCACCGACAATCAGGTCGACGGCATGGGCGACGAGATCCCGCCGGGCGAACTCGACCGCGTGCCGCTGGAAAACGGCAAGCTCAAGCTCGGCATGTGGTACGGCTTCCCCTGGTACGGCGGCGGCAGCACCCGTACCGACGAGTACAAGAACACGCCTATCCCCAAGGAACTCGCCGACAAGTATGTCAAGCCCGAGGTCGAGATGATCGCGCATGCGGCGGACCTGGGCATGATGTTCTACACCGGCAGGATGTTCCCGGCGAAGTACCAAAACGCGATCTTCAACGCGCAGCACGGTTCCTGGAACGCGGTCAAACCCAGGGGAGCCCGGGTCATGGTGACCTATCTCGACGCCAAGGGTCATGCCACGAAGACCGAGCCCTTCGCCGAAGGCTGGATGAACGAGGACGGCGTCTACCTCGGCCGGCCGGTTGACGTGCGCCAGTACGTCGACGGTTCGCTTCTGGTGGCGGACGACAAGGCCGGCGCCATCTACCGCATTTCCTACCAGAGCAAGTAGCAAGAAGAAAACGCGGGCCGGCCTATGCGACCGACCCGCTGCCATTTTTTTGGACACCCCAAACAATGCTACTGACAAAGAGTAAATTGCTCGCCCCGTCCCTGCTGCTTGCAGTTGTGGCCGGGTCGCTGGCTGAAGCGGTCCTGGCTGGCGACGCAGCAGCGGCGCGCGCCCAGGCGCAGGCCCTGTGCCAGAATTGCCATGGCGAGAACGGCATCGCGGTCCTCCCCGGCGCTGCGAACCTGAGCGGCCAGCAGAAGGAATACCTGCGGACGCAACTGCGCGCCTACCGGTCGGGCAGCCGCCGCGATGAGCAAATGAACGTCGTCGCGAAAACGCTCACCGATGCCGATATCGAGAACCTGGCCGAGTGGTATTCCAGCATCAAAATCACGGTCGAGACGCCCAAGTGAGCGCGCCCGCCGAAGAAATGAGCGCAGCGTGCTTGAGATAGGCGTACTCGCGATGAATTCACCAGCGCGCGCCGCCGCCCCCCTCGTTTGCGCCACGCTCGCCGCGCTTTTTGGTGCAGCGCCGGCGGCGGCGCAGGACGCCGACGAGGGCGTGGTGGTGTCCGCCACCCGGACCGAGCGGCGCAATCTCGAGATCCCGGGCTCGGTCGACGTCGTCGGCGCCCGGACGCTGCGCGAGGGCAAGCCCATGGTCAACCTGTCGGAGTCGCTGGGCGGCGTGCCCGGGCTCAGGCTGCAGAACCGCCAGAACTACGCACAGGACCTGCAGCTCTCGATACGCGGCTTCGGCGCGCGCGCGCCTTTCGGCATCCGCGGCGTCAAGCTCTACGCCGACGGCATCCCCGCGACCATGCCCGACGGGCAGGGCCAGGCGGCGAATTTCAACCTGTCCACGGCGCAGCGCATCGAAGTGATGCGCGGGCCGCTCGCCGGCCTGTACGGCAATGCCTCCGGCGGCGTGATCAATCTGTACACTGCGGACGGTCCCAGGCGCCCGACCCTCTCAGGGGACCTGCTGCTCGGTGAGTACGGAACCCGGCGCGCCGGCGTGCAGGCAGGCGGCGAATCGGGCGCACTCAACTACATCGCCGACTGGTCGCAGTTCCACACCGACGGATACCGCGAGCACTCGGCCGCCGACCGCCAGCAGTTCAACGGCAAACTGAAATGGCTTGCCGGCGGGAACACCCGCCTTAGCTTCGTGATCAACACGCTCTATCAGCCGGAAACGCAGGATCCGCTCGGGCTCACCGGGGCGCAGGCATCGGACAATCCGCGCCAGGTCGCCGCGCCGGCAATCTTGTTCGACACGCGCAAGACCGTGCGCCAGGAGCAGGCCGGCGCCACCATCGAGCAGCGCCTAGGTGCCGGCGACCTGTTGCGCGCGAGCCTGTATCTGGGCGACCGGCAGGTGCGCCAGTACCAGTCGATACCGCTGGTGGTGCAGAGCGCCCCCACGGCCTCCGGCGGCGTAGTCGATCTTGGACGCCAATTTGGCGGCCTATCTCTCAACTGGATTCACGACGGCACGCTCGCCGGCCGCCCGCTGTCGTTCACGGGGGGGCTCGAGCAGGAAACGATGCAGGAGCGGCGCCGCGGCTACATCAATTTCTTCGGCGCCCTGGGCGCGCTCAAGCGCGACGAGGACGACCGGGTCGAGAGCAGCAATCTGTTCGCGCAGGCGGACTGGCGCTACACCGAGCGCGCCAGCGTCAGCCTGGGGCTGCGCAGGACCCTGGTCAGATTCGACTCGCGCGACTACTACATCGTGGGTGCGAACCCCGACGACAGCGGCGGCGCCAACTTTTCCAACACCAGCCCGGTCGCGGGACTCGCGTATCGCCTCGCGCCCGAGTTGAGCCTGTATGCAAGCGCCGGGCGCGGCTTCGAGACCCCGACCTTCACCGAACTCGCCTACCGCGCATCCGGCACCGGCCTCAATTTCGACCTCAAGCCCAGTCTCAGCACCAATGCCGAAATCGGCTTGAAAGGACGCATCGCAGAAGACCACAGGATTGCGCTGGCGTACTTCGACACGACCACCCACGACGAAATCGTGGTCGACACCGCAGCCGGCGGCCGCACCATATACAAGAACGCCGGGCGCACCCGCCGCACTGGCTGGGAAGCCTCGTGGCAGGCGGTGCTGCCGGCAAACTTCGACGCGCAGATCGCCTACACCTTGATCGACGCGCGCTATGACGAGGCGTTCACGAGCGGCTCGGCAGCGCTCAGCGTGCCCGCAGGGAACAAGCTCCCGGGCGTAGCGCGCACCTCGCTCTACGCCGAACTGCAGTGGCGACATTTCGAGACCGGGTTCTCTGCGGCGCTAGAGGGACTGCACAACAGCAGGGTGTACGTGGACGACCAGAACAGCGACGCGGCCGCGGCCTACACCATCGGCAACCTGCGCCTGGGCTTCGAGCAAAAGAAGGGCGACTGGCGCATCGCCGAAACCCTGCGCATAGACAACTTCACCGACCGCGCTTACATCGGCTCGGTGATCGTCGCCGACGGCAACGGGCGCTTTTTCGAACCCGCGCTGCCGCGCAATTTTTCCCTACTCGTAAGCGCCCGGCTCGCGTTCTGAGCGCCGCCGGCGATAGTTTCAAGCCCCCACCGGCGGCCGGCGCCTGCGCTCAGGCATCAAACCCCAGTACAGCATGGGCATCGCGAATACGGAGAGGAGGGTGGAAAAGCCTATACCCCAGACGATGGAAGCGGCCACCGGTCCCCAGATGAGCGAGTGCCCGCCGAGTCCGAATGCGAGCGAGAACAGACCGGCTATGGTGGTGGTGCTGGTGATGATGATGGGCACGATGCGCCGGCGGGAGGCGAATACGATCGCGTGGAGCACGCGCATCCCCTGCTTTCTGCGCGCGTTGGCGGCGTCGATCAGCACGATGGCGGAGTTGACCGCGATGCCGGTGAGCGCGACCACACCGTACAGGGTGAACAGTGAAAGCGGGTTCCCCGATATGAGCAGCCCGAATACGACACCGGTAAAAGCGAGCGGCACGGTGGCGAGGATCATCGCCGGCTGCCAATAGCTGCGGAACTGCGCGGCAAGGATGAGGTAGATCAGGCCGATGCCGAGCACGAACAGCACCTTCATCGCGTCCAGGCTTTCGTAGATGTCGTCGAGCTCGCCGGAAAAGTCCAGTGTAGTGGCCGGGTAGCGGGCCCTGATTTTTTCCCATTGCGTCCGGATCATGTCGTTGGCGGCGACGGTGTCGATGCGCTTGCGGTCCAGGTCGGCCTCGACGGTGATCGCACGGCGCAGGTTGTAGTGCTTGATGACGCCTTTGCCGGTGCGGGTCTCGGCATGCAGCAGCGCGCCGAAGGTGGTGGTTCCGCCGCCGGGCAACGCCACCGGATCGGCGAGGATGCGGCCTACGTCGCTCGCCTCGCGCGCCCTGGCGCGCACGCGCACCTCGAGTTTCTCCCCCTCATCGCGCATCTGCGTCACCACCTCTCCGTCGGCGTGCAGCCGCACCAGGCGCGCCACCAGACCGGGATCGAGGCCGGTGGCGCGTATCGCGTCGCGGTCCACGCTCAGCACCAGTTGCGGCCGGCCCGGAACGTCGTCGTCGGTGACGTCCTTGGCCCCGGGCACCGCGCGCACGATACGCAGCATTTCGTCGGTCGCCGCGCGCAGCTCCACGGGATCGTCGTTGCGCAGGCGTACGCGCACCGGTTTGGTCAGCGGCGGCCCGCCTCCGGAGAGCAGCAGGAAGCTCAGCTTCCCCGGCCCGGGGAGCGATTCGATTTCCGCGCGCAGCGAGTCGATGATCGCCTGCACCTCGCGCGATCCCTCCTCCTTGCGCGGACGCAGCGACACCGTGACCTGGCCATAGGCGTCGCCGTACAGCGGTTCGGTATCGGTGAACTTGACCCCGGCGACCGAAGTCAGCGCGCGCGCCTCGTTGGGCCTCAGGCGCGCGCGCACCACGCGCTCCACTTCCTCGGTGCGCGCGAGCGTGGCTTCGATCGGCGCGTTCGCGGGCATATCGACGTTGACGTAAAACAGGCGCACCGGGTCGAAGGCGAAGAACTCCAGCCGCACCAGCCCTAGAGCCGCCGCCGTCCCCGCCAGCGCCATGGTGAGCACCATGGCGCTGGCGAAGCGTTTGGGCCGGCGCAGGACGTAGAGCAGGGCGCGGCTGTACTTGAGGCGCAGCTGGCGGGTGAAGCGATGCCGCAGGCGCTGCATGCGCGAGGGCCGGGAAAGATCGAGCTTCAGCGCGGTGACGTGGGTCGGCAGCATCCAGAAGGCTTCGATGAGGCTGATCGCAAGCGTCAGCGTCACCACGAAGGGGATCACGAACATGAACTTGCCGACGATGCCGGGCATCAGCATCAGCGGCAGGAACGCGGCCAGCGTGGTGGCGACCGAAGAGCTGACCGGCGCCGCGACTTCGCGCAACGCGTCCAGGGACGCCGCGAGCACCTGCTGGCCGCGCTGCACGCGGAAATAGATGGCCTCGACCACGACCACGGCGTCATCGACCAGCATGCCGAGCACGATCACCACGCCCAGCAGCACCGAAATATTGAGCGTGAATCCAGTCGCGTACAGCACCGCGAAGCCCCCGGCGAGCGAAAACGGGATGCCGAGGGCGACCAGCAGCGAAACGCGCACGCCGAGAAATACCCAGCAGACGGCGAGCACGAGCCCCAGGCCGAGGGCCGCGTTCGACTCCATCACGCCGATCGCCGCGCGCGTCGGGATGGTCTGGTCGTCGGTCAGGCTCAGCGTGAGGCCGGAGGCTGCGAGCAGCGGGTTCTTTTGCTCGATGTAGGACTGGACGCGTTCCACCAGTTCCAGCGTGTTGGTATAGCTCTTCTTGGTCACCGAGAGCAGGATCGCCGGTTTGCCCCCGGTCGAGGCGAGCCGGGTCGGGGTTGCGCGCGCGCGCGAAACGCTCGCCAGCGCGTCAATCGGCACGCGCTCGCGGGTGCCGGGCAAGGCTAGCGTAAGTTGGGCGAGATAGCCGGGATCGGGATCCTGTCCGACAATGCGCACGATCCACGCGTCCTCCCCCACCCTGGTCTTGCCCGCGAAAGTGTCGCGAAACCACCCGCGCACGCCATCGGCGAGGTTGGCGGCGTTGAGGCCGCGCGCGGCCAGCCTGGATGGCTCGAACTCGACCCGCAGCTCCGGATCGTGCAGCCCGAGCGCGAACACCAGGTCGACGCCGGTCAGCCGTTCGAGGTCGGTGCGGATTGCATGCGCGGCGCGGCGCATCACCTCGTCGTCGGCGCGCCCTGTCAGCAGCACCTGCGCGGTGGGAAAGCCGTTGGAGGTGGTGATCTCCAGGATGCGCGGGTCGTCCTTCACTTCGGGCGGCAGCTCGGCCCGGGCCTTGTTCTGGATTTCGCGGCGCAGATCCGCGACGCGCTTGTCGAACACGCGCTCGGAAATGTCGCGAAAGCGCACCAGGATCGACGACACGTTTTCGCGGCTGCTCGAGAGCACGAAGCGTATGTCGGCCACCTGCTTGATCGCGTCCTCCAGCGGCTGGGTCAGGAGCTTCTCGACGTCTTCGGCCGAACCGCCCGGAAGGACGGTCGTGATGTTGACCCAGTTGAAATTGATCTCGGGGTCCTGCTCGCGTGGCATTTTCAGATAGGCCATCGAGCCCATCGCCAGCACCACGGCGAAGAGTATGTTGGCCAGGGGGTGATTGCGCAGCAGCAGCTCGAGAAACTTCATCCGGCGCCCGAGCCCTTATTTGCGCGCGGCGGCGAGGGGCTGCCCGTCGCGCAGAGCGAGCTGTCCGCTGACCACGATGCGCATGCCCAGCGGAAGGCCGGTCTGCGCGGGACGGCCTTCCTGCGCCTCACCGAGCGGGTGAAACCGCGCCACGCCGCCCTCGTCGACGAATACGCCGAGCCTGCCCTCGCGGCGCACCACGAACTCGGCGGGAATATGCGGCCGCGTATCCTGCCAGCTCACCGAGCCCGAGGCGCCGGCCGCGGCCGGCTCGCCCTTGAAGCTCAGGCGCGCCTCCACCGTGCGCGCCTGGGGATTGATGGCGGGCGAAATGCGCAGCAGTGCGAGCTCTTTCGCACCCCCGAATGCGGCAAAGCGCAGGACCGGGGCCTTGCTCAAAGATTCGGCGTCCTGCAACTGCAGCTGGGCGGAGACTTCGACGCGCTCGGCGTCGCTGAGCGCGACCAGGGGGCTGCCGGGTGCCGCGAGTTCGCCCACCTGTCCGAGCCGCTCGCGCACGATCGCAGCGAAGGGCGAACGAACCGTGCATTTGCCGACCGAGCGTGCCGCGGTGTCGAGCTGGGCGCGGGCCTGCTCTGCATCCGCTCGAAACACCTGGACTTCCGTTTCGCGCGAGGTGAGCGCCTCCTTGGAAATGAAACCGCGGGTGCTGAGCTCGCGCGCGCGCGCGAGCTGCTGTACGGCCAGGGAGAGTCGCGCCTGCGCGGCGACCAGAGCCGAATTCGCTCGCTCGCGCGCGAGTTCGTGGTCGCGGCACTCGATCCGGGCCAGCACGGCACCGCGCGCCAGGCGCTCTCCGACCCGGACCGGGATCGCCTCGATCCGGCCGGAGATCTCGGCGGCGATGCGCGACTCGTTGAGCGACACCGTCTGCGCCGAGGCTACACGCTCGGGATAGATGGCGACCTGCGACAGCGGCTTGGTCACTACTGTAGTCGCTGCAGCAAGGGAATCAGCCTGGGCATAAGCAGGCAGCGCCAGCGCGGCGGCGAGCGACAGGAAGAAGGCGCGCATCGAGTATTTCTCCGGGCAGGGCGCAGATGGGGTCGGCCGGCGGATGATATCAGGCATCAACGCAGATTTCAGACTCGGCCGGCCGCTGCCGTCAGACGCACCAGGAAATGAATACGGCGCGCGCAAGCAATCCCGGCCGTCCGCGGATTTCCGCCGCGCGCGGCCCCGGCAGCGCCTGAGGGCAAGCCCCTGCGTCCTGCAAGCGGTCTAGGCCAGCGAAGAATATCCGCCGTCAACGGGTATGGCGCTACCGTTGAGGAAATCGGACGCGCTGCTGGCGAGGAACACCGCAATGCCGCCGAAATCCGCCGGGTCGCCCCAGCGTCCTGCCGGCGTGCGTGCGAGCACGCGCTCGTGCAGGCCACTCACCTCCTTGCGCGCGGCTCGCGTAAGTTCGGTATCGATCCAGCCGGGCAGCACGGCGTTGACCTGGATGTTGTCCTTGGCCCAGGCGCAGGCGAGCGACTTCGTCAACTGCACCATGCCGCCCTTGCTCGCGCCGTAGGGCCCGGCAAACGCGGCTCCGAATATCGACAGCATCGAGCCGATGTTGATGATCTTGCCGCCGCCCGCCTTGAGCATCGCCGGATAGGCTGCCTGGCTGCAGAGGAAAGCGCTGGTGAGATTGGTATCGAGCACCGACTTCCACTCTTCCAGGCTGTAGTCCTGCGGCTGCTTGCGGATGTTGATGCCGGCGTTGTTGACCAGTACGTCCAGCCGGCCAAAACGCGCCAGCGCTGCGTCCATCAGGGCGCGGCACTCGGCCTGCACGGTCACGTCGGCCTCGGCCGCCGCGGCCTTGGCCCCCAGCGCCTCCAGTGTTTTCACCGCGGCGGCGTTCTTGGCCGCGTTGCGCCCGGCAACCAGCACCGCGGCGCCCGCTTGCGCGAGGCCGGTGGCCATGCCCAGGCCGATGCCGCCGTTGCCGCCGGTGACGACGGCAACCCGGCCCGAAAGATCGAATGCCTTGCTCATATTGCTACTCCTTTTTTCGGTGTACGCTCAAATATGCCGGATACAATACGGTCGACGCCTTGCTCTTGCCCTGCGAGCCGCCGGTGACGATGGCTGCCTTGCCTTTCAGTTCCAGATCCATTGCCATTCTCCTGGCAATCAGCTGCGCTCGGTCATTACCCGTCCTCGCCGCGGTAGATCGCACCGCAGGTGCAGGTTTCGTGCACCACCACTTGCGACAGCAGCGGCAGCCCCGGCTTGAGCCTGTCCCAGATCCATTGCGCCAGTCGCTCGCTGGTCGGGTTCTCCAGCCCCGGCACCTCGTTCAGGTAGCGATGGTCGAGTTGCTCGTGCAGCGGCATGAATTGGCCGGAGATATCGGCGAAATCCTGCACCCAGCCTATGCGCGCATCGACTTCCCCGCTCACGTGGATATCGACGCGGAACGAGTGGCCGTGGATGCGCGCGCATTTGTGCCCCTCGGGCACGTTGGGCAAGCGGTGCGCCGACTCCAGGGTGAATGCCTTCCATATTTCCATCAACGAATTCCGATCAGTTTGTGGGTCTGCAGCGACAGGCGCCAGCTGGGATGCGCAAGACAGTACGCGATCGCAAGGCCGGTGTTGCGCGCCTTGTCCGGTCCGTCCATCGGTTGCAGAAAAAAATGCCTGAAATCCAGCGCAGCATAGCGTTCGGGCGCGGCATCGCGCTGCGGATAAACCAGCTTCAGTTCGTCGCCGCGGTGCAATTTGAGCGGCGCACCGGCCTTCGGACTCACCGTCAGCCATAGCTCCCCCGCGGGCGGCGCCAGGGTACCGTTGGTTTCCACCGCCAGCGCGAATCCGCAGGCGCGCAAGGCCGCGACCAGCGCAGCGTCCAGCTGCAGCAGGGGCTCGCCGCCGGTGCAGACGACGAAGCGCTGCCCCGCAGCCTGCGCAGGCCAGGCTGCGGCAACCGCGGCTGCAAGCGCGCCGGCCGAGGCGAAGCTGCCGCCGCCCTCGCCGTCGGTACCCACGAATTCAGTGTCGCAGAAGCGGCACACCGCTTCCTCGCGGTCGGACTCACGGCCCGACCACAAGTTGCAGCCGGCAAAGCGCAGGAATACCGCAGGTCGGCCGCAATTGGCGCCCTCGCCCTGCAAGGTATAGAAGATCTCCTTTACCGAGTAGCCCATCGGCGCAAAACCTGTCAAAAAGGCGGAGCATACACGTTTGAAATGCCAGGACGAGGCGAGTTTCGATAGCCCGGTGTGCGCACCGCGCGGCCGCATGGGCGGAACGATCCACGATATTCGCCGTACCCGGCGCGCCGGGCACGCCGGCCGGCGGCCGCAGTGTTCATCCGTGGCCTCGATCCGGTGCCGACTGCGAAAAAGCCGCTACACTTGCAGTATCGTCGCGAAGGACATTCTCCATGCTCGGTGTAACGGACTACGGCGCGCTGGTCGTCGCCGTCCTCGTATTTCTGCTGCTACCCGGCCCCGGCAATCTGGCCTTGATCACGTCGACCGGCAAGGGCGGCATCAAAGGCGGCCTGGCTGCCACCCTGGGCGTGATTCTGGGCGACCAGGTCCTGTTGTGGCTGGCCGTGGCCGGTGTCGCCGCCATGCTCGGCGCCTACCCCGCCGCGTTTTTCGCGGTGCAGTGGCTGGGCGCCGCCTACCTGGCCTGGCTGGGAGCGAGCTTGCTGTTCGCCAAACCGGGGGCCGCACCGGTGTTGCACATCAAGCCGCACCACTATCTGCGCCAGGCTCTCATGATCACCCTGCTCAATCCGAAGGCGATCGTGTTCTACATGGCGTTTTTTCCGTTGTTCGTCGATCCGGCCCGGCATCGGGGCCTCGCCACTTTCGCCTTCATGGCGGCGACCATTGCGGTGTTGACCTTTTTCTACGGACTGTGCGCGGTGCTGCTCGCCCACTTTCTGGCCGAGCGCCTGCGCGACTATCCGCTGATTTCACGGTCCATGCAAAAGCTGGCCGGCCTGTTCCTGATCGGCTTTGGCCTCCGCCTCGCCTTGAGCCGCTGAGCGCAGTACTAGATTTTGCGCAGCAGCGCCGCCTTCACCTCGGCCAGCGCAGGCGGCTTGCCCGCGTCCTTGAAGCCTTCCAGCCTGCGATAGATGTCGGCAGCGGCCAGATGAAAGCCCGAAGGCAGGCCCGCCGCTTCGAAATTCGCCGCGATCTCTTCCATCTCGGCAATCCAGCGCCAGGCCTTGCGTGCGCTCAGCGTGACCATTTCGGAGCGCTTCGGTATCTCGGGCAGGGAAATTTTCCATTCGTCCAGCAGTGCCGCATCGACGCCCTCCTGCTCCGCCAGTGCGCGTATGCCCGCGAGCAGGGCCGTCGCGCCCTTGTTCCAGGCGGCGTAGCAGACCTTGAGCGCGGAGGCCGTGCCCACAGGCCCGTCGAGCACGATCGCCTGCATGATGCCACCCGCGAACAGCGCTGCGGTCTGCGCAGCGCTGCCGCCGCAAAGATACAGCCGGACGCTCGCGCCCGGCACGGGCGGCGGACCGATGATGCCGGCATCGACGTAGCTCGCGCCTGCCGCAGCGACCACCTGCCCCAGCGCGCGCGCGGTTTCGGCCGAAACCGCATTGGCGTCGATATAGACGCCGCCGTAAGCGCAGGCGGCGACGGCACGCGCGAGTTCCATCGCCGCATGCGGCGGACAGACCGAGAAGACGACGTCGGCCGCGCGAACGGCTTGCGCCAATGTAGCCGCATCTTCGAGGCCGCAGTTCTCGGCGCGACGGCGCGTCGCGGCGCTGCGCCCGGCGCCTACCCACAGCACCCTGTTTCCGTTCGCGACCAGACCGGCGCCGATGGCGGCGCCCATCTCGCCGGGATGCAATATGGCTATGGTTTTTTTCAAAGCGTGCGGCTCCCGCGGCGACTCAGGATGACAATACGAAGCGATAACTCCGCTTGTGCCCCTGGACCAGGGGCCTTATCGGCAATTCTCAAATGGCCTCCAATGAAAAGTCCGGTCCCGGCTTTCGACTTTGCGCCGGCTAGGAACCCCTCACCAGCAGCAGCTTGTTATTTACCGACACCACGCCCGGCACCCTGGCGGCGGCCTTTTCCGCTCTGAGGCGCTGCTCTTCGCTGTCCGCGGTCCCGTACAGCGTCACCGCGTTGCCGGACGCGCGCACGTCCATCGGCAGGTTTTCCAGACCGGGAACCGCCACGATCGCAGCCTTGGTCTTGGCTGCCAGGGCCCGGTCCGCGGCCTCCTTCGCCTCGGCGGCCCGCTGCGCCGGATTGGCCGCGCGCGCCGTTTCCTCGGCCTTTTTCTTTTCCGCCGCTGCAGCCTGCTGCACGGCCGCGTCAGCCGCGCTCCCGGGTTGCGCTGACGCGGCCGGTGCCGCGGGCTTGTCCCCGCAGGCGCCCAGCGACAATACCAGCACCGCCGCGGCGGCGGCGCAGACGCTTCGACAATCCGGCTTTTTGTAGTCTGGCTTCATGCTCTTTTTCCTCCCTGTGATGGACTCGAGTCTGTTGCGCTTCGGTCGATGCGGCATTCTCTGCCGCTACACCGCGCAGCGTCAACAGGCGGTCCGCGCCGCTGCGCGTCGCCAGTCAATTACTCGCGCGGCAATCCCTAAATCCGCACTGCTGTCAGTGTCATTATTGGTAAAATTGAACGACAGCGCATCACACAGACAAGGAGAGCGGCAT
>JACZJV010000139.1 GCA_014860355.1 Burkholderiales bacterium
GCGCATCCTGGATGCGCGCGCGGCCGACGTCGACACCCGCCTTGAAATAGGTGCGTGCGACTTCCTTGAACGGGAGAAAGCCGTGGCGGTCGGTACCGTAGTCGATGAACGCAGCTTCGAGGCTGGGTTCGACGCGGGTTATGACGCCTTTATAGATATTGCTCTTGCGTTGTTCTTTCGAGGCCGATTCAATGTCGAGGTCTACCAGCTTCTGGCCATCGACTATGGCGACACGTAATTCTTCAGCCTGTGTCGCATTAAACAGCATGCGCTTCATGAATGTTGCTCCCGCGCGCGCATCGGCAGGACAAATCTCGGGCAGGACAAACCTGGGCCTAAATATTCAGGGGCTTTTAGCGATGCATTCCAGTCTTGGATAAGAAAAGTGGAAGGGGAATCGGTTGGGTTTGTCGAACTTATCCTCGGTACAGGTACAAGAACCGAACAACGCAATCTGCCGCTGCTCTTACAGCGCGCCAAATCAATTACACTCTCGCTACTTCCGGTGAGCGATATTAACCGCATTACCCAGGGTTACGGCCTTCCGGGCCGCAAAACCGGGGACGTGTCCAGGTCTGAAAGTGTCACATCGACGCAACAAACCCTGTCCCGCGACTGAGCCAGTAGGAACATTATAAGCAAAATGAAGGATTTAAGTAAAGTTTCCGTGAAGCTGGTGGAAATCGGCTCCGAAACCTCGGGACAGCGCGTCGACAATTTCCTGCTGCGCGAGTGCAAAGGTGTGCCCAAGAGCCATATCTACCGCATTCTCAGAAGCGGGGAAGTGCGGGTGAACAGCGGGCGCGTGGACGCGACCTACCGCCTGTGCGCAGGCGACCGGGTGCGCATTCCGCCGCTGCGCCTGGGCGCGAAGGCGGCCCCGTCCCGACCGCCGAAAGTCGAGTTGCCGCTGCTGTATGAAGACGAAGGGCTGATCGCCGCCAACAAACCCGCCGGCCTGGCGGTGCACGGCGGCAGCGGCATCAGCCACGGCGTAATCGAGCAGTTGCGCGCGGCGCGTCCGGAGGCGAAATTTCTCGAACTGGTGCATCGCCTGGACCGCGACACTTCGGGGCTGTTGCTGCTCGCCAAGAAACGCTCGGTGCTCACCGCCATGCATGAACTGATACGCGCCGGGCAGATGGACAAGCGCTACCTGGTGCTGGTGCAAGGCAGCTGGCCTTCGGGCAAGCAGCACGTGAAGCTCAAATTACAGCGCTACGTCACCGGCGCCGGCGAACGTCGCGTCAGCGTGGACGATGAAGGGCGCGAGTCGCACACCGTTTTCGATCTGGAGCGCGCCTGCGGAGCCTACAGCCTGTTGCAGGCACAGCTGAAAACCGGGCGCACGCACCAGATTCGCGTGCACCTTGCGCACCTTGGTTTCCCCATTGTGGGCGACGACAAGTATGGCGATTTCGAGCTGAACAAGCGCCTGGCGAAGCAGGGCATGAAGCGCATGTTCCTGCATGCATGGAAGCTGGCGTTCGTGCATCCGCTCACCGGCGACAGGCTCAAGCTGGAGGCGCCGCTGCCGCCGGAACTGGAAAATTTCATGTCCGCCCTAACATAGGATGCAAATGCAAAGACGATTTCAACTGCTGGTTTTCGACTGGGACGGAACGCTGATGGACTCGGCCGGGGCCATAGTCGCGAGCATCCAGGCGAGTTGCCGCGACCTGGGGCTGCCGGTGCCCGAGCACGAGCGTGCCGCCCATGTGATCGGGCTGGGATTGAGGGACGCCCTGTCCTATGCGGTACCCGAGCTGCCCCAGGCAGATTACGGCAAGCTGGCCGAACGCTATCGCCATCACTATCTGGCGCGCGATCCGGACCTCGAGCTGTTTCCGGGAATGCGCGAGATGCTCGGCGGGCTGAAGGAAAGAGGCTACCTGCTGGCGGTCGCCACGGGCAAAACGCGGGTCGGCCTGGATCGCGTGCTCGAAGCGACGCGGCTGAAACCCGTCTTCGATTCCTCGCGATGCGCCGACGAAACGCATTCCAAGCCGCATCCGGCCATGCTGCAGGAGCTGATGCAGGAGTTGCTGATCGAGCCGGAGGCGACGCTGATGATAGGCGATACGGTGCACGACCTGCAGATGGCCATCAGCGCGGGGGTGCCGGCATTGGCGGTGAGCTACGGTGCGCATCCCAGGGACAGCCTGACCGGGCTCGATCCGCTCGCCTGCATCGACACGCCGCAGGATCTGGCGCCATGGCTGGAAAGAAACGCCTGAGCGCGCCCAGCGAACGCCTGAGCCGGTCCGGTGCACGCCTGAGCGAAGTCGGCGCAAGCGAGAGCGAGTCCGGTCCTCGCCTGCCCGGGGCGGACGCGGAACTTGTCTGCGCCAGCGGAGATCTCGCCGACGGCGGCGACGGGATACGCTTCGAGGTCGAGCGCGACGGCAAAATCGTCCCCGCTTTTGCCATCCGCCACGGCGGCCGGGTCTATGCTTACCTTAACCGCTGCGCCCACATTGCGATGGAACTCGACTGGAAACCGGGGAAGTTCCTGGATGCGGAGGGCGAGTATTTGATATGCTCCACGCACGGTGCGCTGTATGCGCCGGAAAGCGGTGCCTGCCGCGGCGGACCTTGCAGAGGCGCAGCGCTGAGCCGCCTGGACGCGCTTGAAGCCGGCGGCAAGGTTTATATACGGAAGGGTTGAGCAGATGGCGCAAGAAGAAAAGAACTGGGAACGCGATACGCTGGAGAAGCTGGCGTTTGCGGCACTGAAGGAGCAGACCAGGGCGCGCAGATGGGGCATTTTCTTCAAGCTGTTGACGTTCGCCTACCTCACCTTCCTGCTGTTGATGGTGTTCCAGTGGAGCGGCGAAGGCGAACTCATAACCGACGGCAAGCACACTGCCCTGGTCGAGCTCGAAGGGGTGATCGACGCCAAAGGCGACGCGAGCGCGGACAAGATCGCCGGTGCGCTGCAAAGCGCGTTCAAGGACAAGAACACGCAAGGGGTGATCCTGCGCATCAATTCGCCCGGCGGCAGCCCGGTTCAATCGGGCATCATCAACGACGAGGTGCGGCGGCTGCGTCGCAACTATCCCAACACGCCGCTGTACGTGGTGGTCGAGGACATCTGCGCATCGGGCGGCTATTTCGTCGCCGCTTCGGCCGACAAGATCTACGTCAACAAGGCGAGCCTGGTCGGCTCCATCGGCGTGCTCATGGATGGTTTCGGCTTCGTCGCGGGCATGGAAAAGCTGGGCGTGGAGCGGCGCCTGCTCACGGCAGGAGAGAACAAGGGTTTCATGGATCCGTTTTCCCCGGTTGACGCGAGGCAGAAGGAGTATGCGCTCGGGATGCTGAACGACATACACCGGCAGTTCATCGCCGTGGTCAAGCAGGGCCGCGGCAAGCGGCTGAAGGACGATCCGGAGATATTCAGCGGCCTGGTCTGGACCGGGCAGAAAGCGGTGGAACTGGGTTTGGCCGATGGTTATGGCAGCGTCGAGTCGGTGGCGCGCGACGTCATCAAGGCCGAACAGATCGTCGACTTTACCGAGAAGACCAATCCGCTCGAGCGCATCGCCAAGCGCGTGGGCGCCACCGCGGCAAAAAGCTTCGCTGATTTCACGCTGCGCGAGAGCATACGCCTGCGCTGAGTCGCGCTATTGCGCGGTCGAAGAGCCGTGCGCGGGATCGCTACAAGCCCAAGCTGTTTTTGCTTTTATCCAAAACCGTGTTTTCTGTACGGATGCGTTTTCCATCCGTACAGAAAACACGGTTCGCGCGCGCAGCGCGCAATGGCCGCTGTGTCTGTATCGGCGGATGCAGGGGCTAACCGTCGACCTGTGGCGATAGAACTTGCGCGGACGGCGACCCGTCCGCGCGGATCGTCGATTGTGCGCGGATGAAAAGCATATCCGCGCACAATCGGCGATCTTGGATAACAACAAACCTAGGCCGCGAGCAATAAGAACAGGGCGGGCCGGCGATCAAGACGCGGCGGATTTTTTCTCCATTCCGCTACCGTCATGGTGCGGACATCTTCCCCGCTCAGACTGAGCTCGGCGGCAACGCACAGGAGGGTAGCTGCGGCGCAGCGCTCGAGGATGCTCTGCATCAGCTTCTGGTTGCGGTACGGCGTTTCTATGAAAATCTGCGTCTGGTTCAGCCGCCGCGACTGCAGTTCCAGTTCGCGCAGTGCTTTTTCGCGCTCGCCTTCTGCCACCGGCAGATAGCCGTGAAAGGTGAAACGCTGCCCGTTGAGGCCCGAGGCCATCAGGGCAAGCAGGATGGAGGAGGGGCCCACGAGGGGCACGACGCGCATGGCGTGCCGCTGTGCGTACAGCACCAGCTTTGCGCCGGGATCGGCAACGCCGGGACAGCCCGCCTCGGACATGACGCCGACGTCGTGTCCGGCCAGCAGCGGCGCTGCCAGGCCGGCCACGGCCTCATCCGGGGTATGCTCGTTCAGCGTGGCGATGTGCAACTCCTGCAGCGGTTTCATCATGCCTGTCTGCTTCAGGTAGGCGCGTGCGCTCTTCGGATTTTCGGCGATGAAATAGTCCAGCGTGCGCACACGCTGCTGCACCTGTTGCGGAATGACCGCCGCAAGCGCGCTCTCGCCCAGCGTGGTCGGGATCAGGAACAGAGTTCCGGTGCCCATGCTCGGCGCGGCGCCTACAGCACGCTGATGCCCTGCGCGGCAAGCATTTCCGTGAGGGCAATTAGAGGCAGTCCAATCAGGGCGCTGGGGTCGGTGCCGCGCATTTCGGCGATGAGGGCTATGCCCAGGCCCTCGCAGCGGGCGCTGCCGGCGCAGTCGTAGGGCTGCTCGCGCTGAAGATAGCGCTCGATCTGCGCGTCGGTGTAATCGCGAAAGCGCACGTGGAATGGCACCACGCGCGTCGGCGCCTGTCCGCTGGCGGCATGGCAAAGGCACAAGGCGGTATGGAACGACACTTCCTTGCCGCGCATGGCTTTGAGCTGTTGCACGGCATTGGCGTGATTTCCCGGTTTGCCCAGCGTTTTGCCTTCGAGCACGGCCACCTGGTCCGAACCGATCACGACGGCCTGGGGGTAGCGCTGCGCCACCGCCCGCGCCTTGGCTACGGCCAGGCGCCTGGCGGTGTCCTGCGGCGCCTCGTTCGGCAGCGCAGTTTCGTCCACGTGCGGGGACGCAACTTCGAAGGGGAAGCCCAGCCGGGCGAGCAGCTCGCGCCGGTATTTCGAAGTCGAGGCAAGAACGATTTGAGGCGTCGATTGCATGGCTGAACGGATTTAACCACGGATTCGCGCGGGATTGCTGCGGGCGGCGCCATTCACCGCATCTGCGCGGCGCGCTAGCGGCAGCGCTGCGCGAGCAGTCGTTCCTGTTGTGCGATCAAGGCCAGCCGCTCCTCATCGCTCTGATACACGCGCTCGCCTTTTTCGTCGAGCCGGTACGTCCGCCGCGCCAGTTTCAGCAGTGCCAGACGATCGCGCGCCTGCTCGCATGCCTGGCGATCCGCGGATTCCTGCTGCTGTTGCCTTGCTTCCGCCTGCTCGGCTTCAATGCGGCGAGCGCGGAATTCCAGTTCCTTTTCCTGCCAACTCGGCTGCGCAGCGCTTCCCGGCCCCGGCGCCGGATTGGCCAGGCGCTGCTCCAGTTCCCGGGACTTGGTTCCCTGGGGCGGGTGCTCGCCGTAGTGGATCATGCCTTTTTCATCCACCCATTTGTATACTTGTGCATAGGCCGGGGCGAGCAGCGCCCAAAATATCAAAAACCTCGGCAAGGTATTGAAAATTTTGTTTTTCCTTTGACAGTAAGGATCAAAAATAATATCATGCGCGCCTATGTTGCAACCGGCGGCCATCGACGGTTTGGCGTTTGTGCGCGCCGCAGGGGCGCTGAAGGGGCGGCTAGGGATCGAAACCCTGCCGCGGCTTGCCCAGTCCGGCTGTTCGGCTTCGGTCCTCGATTTCGTCCTCACCGGCGCAATCAACGAGCGCGGCAAACCCGAACTCAGGCTGGCCGTGCAAGGCAGTGTGCGCCTGCAATGCCAGCGTTGTCTCGGTAATATGGATTTTCCGCTTCGATTTGAAGCGCAACTGGAGCTCGCAACCACAGAAGCTGAAATCCTGGCTGCCGACGACGATGTGGAGCGTGTTGTGGCAGGGCGCGAAATGAAGGTGGCAGGTCTGGTGGAGGATGAGGTTATTTTGGCGTTGCCCATGGTGCCGAAGCACGAGCAATGCCGGGCAGCAGAAGAATCGGGCGGGGGCGCCAAGCCCTCGGCGTTTGAGGCGCTGGCCGCGCTGAAAAAGCGAAGTTCCAGTGGAGGCTGATGCGCGCTGCGCGTTATGCCGCAAATGAATTGAACATGCAAGGAGCATAGACATGGCAGTCCAACAGAACAAGAAGTCGCCTTCGAAGCGCGGTATGCATCGCGCCCACGACTTTCTCACCAACCCACCCCTGGCCGTGGAACCGACCACGGGCGAAGTGCATCTGCGCCACCATATCAGCCCCAGCGGCTATTATCGTGGCAAGAAAATCGTCAAGTCCAAAGACGAATAAGCGCGCCTGGCGCGGCACGAACGGATAGCGCGCACCTTCGCCCGGTGGCAGACCGGGTGAATTGCTGCGCCGGAGCCGCGAACAATCAAATGGACACCACGGTAGCCATCGATTGCATGGGAGGCGATCACGGCCCCGGCGTGATCGTTCCCGCAGCGCTCAATTTCCAGAAATCCCATCCGCACAGCAAGCTCGTTCTGGTGGGTTTGCAGGAAGCGATTGACGCCGAACTGCGCGCGCGGCGCGTGGCGCCGGGCGCGCATCTGCGCGTGCACAACGCGACCCAGACGGTGGGCATGGACGAAGCGCCTGCGCTCGCCTTGAGGGGAAAGAAGGACTCGTCCATGCGGGTCGCCGTCGATTTGGTCAAGAGCGGCGAAGCCAACGCCTGCGTCAGCGCCGGCAACACCGGCGCCCTGATGGCGATATCGCGGTTCGTGCTGAAAACCCTGCCCGGAATTGACCGTCCCGCCATCGCCGGGATCATGCCCACCCTGAAAGGCGAGGTGTACGTTCTCGACCTGGGTGCCAACGTCAATTGCACTCCCGAGCATTTGTTGCAATTCGCCATCATGGGGGCCATGCTGGTGTCGGCGATGCAGCACAAGGAACGCCCGAGCATCGGTTTGCTGAATATCGGCGAAGAAGAAATCAAGGGCAACGAGGTGGTGAAGCAGGCGGCGGAGCTGCTGCGCGCGAGCGGCCTCAATTTCTACGGCAACGTTGAGGGCGACGACATTTTCAAAGGCACTACCGATGTGGTGGTATGCGACGGCTTCGTCGGCAACGTCGCGCTCAAGACTGCCGAAGGACTGGCCAAGATGCTGCGTACGTTTCTCACTGACGAATTCAAGCGCAACTGGTTTACCTATCTTTGCGGCGTCATGGCCGTGCCGGTACTGTCGGCGTTCAAGCGCCGCGTCGACCCGGCGCGCTACAATGGCGCCAGCCTGCTCGGCCTGAAGGGCATCGTGGTGAAAAGTCACGGCTCGGCCGACATTTTTGCGTTCGAGAATGCAATCGAGCGTGCATTCGACGAGGTGCGTGAGGGCGTGCTGCAGCGAATTTCCCAACGGGTGGCCGTGGCATGCCAAAGTCCGGCGGAGACGGCGTGATCTACTCCAGAATAATCGGCAGCGGCAGTTATCTGCCGCGCAATGTCGTCACCAACGACGACCTGGCGCGGCGCATGGATACTTCGGACGAATGGATCCGCTCGCGCACCGGCATCCGCCAGCGCCATATCGCGGAAGAAGGGGAAACATCCAGCAGCCTCGCCTTCGAGGCGAGCAAGGCCGCGATCGGCAATGCGGGGATCAGCGCGCAGGATATCGACCTGATTATCGTTGCGACCTCTACGCCCGACTACATTTTTCCCAGCACCGCATGCCTGCTGCAGGCCAGGCTCGGCGTCAAAGGGTGCCCGGCGTTCGACATGCAGGCGGTATGCAGCGGTTTCGTCTATGGCCTCGCCACGGCCGACCTGTTCATCCGTTCGGGCCAGCACCGCTGCGCCCTGGTGGTTGGCGCGGAAGTGTTTTCACGCATCCTCGACTGGAGCGACCGCGGCACCTGCGTATTGTTCGGCGACGGCGCGGGCGCGGTGATATTGAAGGCGGACGACAAGCCCGGCATCATGGCAAGCGCCCTGCATGCCGATGGAAGCTATGCCGGCATTCTTTCAGTTCCGGGCAATGTCTGCGGCGGCAAGCCGACCGGGGATCCGTTCCTGCGCATGGACGGCCCGGCCGTGTTCAAGTTTGCGGTTCGCGTGCTCGACGAAGTGGCGCGCGAGACCCTGGAAAAATGCGGTCAGCGCGTGGAAGATGTCGATTGGCTGATACCGCACCAGGCCAACCTTCGCATCCTGGAGTCCACGGCAAAGCGGCTACATCTGCCGCCGGAAAAGCTGATCGTGACGGTGGACCGGCACGGCAATACCTCGGCCGCTTCCGTGCCGCTGGCGCTGGATCTGGCCATGCGCGATGGGCGCATCAAGGCGGGGCACAAAGTCATGCTGCAGGGTGTCGGCGGGGGGTTCACCTGGGGCGCTGCCCTGGTTCGGATTTGATGCAAGCACAGTCACAACTTTGATCGGGCGCCTATGAAACTTGCGATGGTATTTCCCGGACAGGGCTCGCAGTCGGTGGGCATGATGCACCCCTACGGTGACATGGCCGCAGTGCGCGAAGTGCTGGCGGAGGCCTCCGACGCGCTGGGCCAGGACCTGGGCAAGCTGATGGCCGAAGGCCCGGCGGAACAGCTGAACCAGACGGTGAACACCCAGCCGGTGATGCTCACCGCGGGCTACGCGGCGTATCGCGCCTGGATCGAGCTGGGCGGGATCGAGCCGGCAGTGCTCGCCGGACACAGCCTCGGCGAGTACACCGCACTGGTGGCGGCCGGCGTGTTGAGTTTTCGTGATGCGCTGCCGCTGGTGCGTTTTCGCGCCCAGGCGATGCAGGAAGCGGTACCGCAGGGGCGGGGCGCCATGGCCGCGATCCTGGGACTGGAGGAGGACGCAGTGCGCGCCGCTTGCGAGGAGTCTGCGCAGGGCGAGGTGGTGCAGGCGGTGAACTTCAATTCCCCCGGCCAGGTGGTGATCGCCGGCCATGCCGCGGCAGTCAAGCGCGCCTGCGACGCAGCGAAGGCCAAGGGCGCCAAGCGCGCGCTGCCGCTGCCGGTGAGCGCGCCTTTCCATTCGGTGCTGATGCGGCCCGCAGCCGAACGCCTGCAAATATACCTTCAGGGCGTCGAGTTCAAGGCCCCGCGCGTGCCGGTGGTCAACAACGTGGACGTGTCCAGTTACGCTGATCCGGCGCAGATCAAGGATGCGCTGGTGCGCCAGGCCTATCATCCGGTGCGCTGGGTGGAAACAATCCGCGCGTTTGCCGCGCAGGGCATCACGCAGGTCGCCGAATGCGGACCGGGCAAGGCGCTTGCGGGGATGACCAAGCGCATCGATGGCGCTCTGGAATCGCTCGCCCTGTCGGACCGGGCCGGCATCGAGCAGGGCGTCAGAATATCTGGAGGGGGATGATGATGTTGCAGGGACAAATCGCGTTGGTGAGCGGAGCGACGCGCGGCATAGGCAAAGCCATTGCTCTCGCTTTGGGGGCGCAGGGCGCGATCATCATCGGCACTTCGACTTCGTCGGCCGGCGCAGGCTCAATCAGCGACTATCTGGGCCAGGCGAAAACCGGCGGCAAAGGCGCGGTGCTCGACGTGAACGATGGCGCCGCGATAGAAGCACTGGTGGCCGAAATCGAACGGGAATTCGGCGCGGTTGGCATTCTGGTCAATAACGCCGGCATCACCCAGGACAATCTGGCCATGCGCATGAAGGAATCCGAATGGGATGCGGTGATCGACACCGACCTGAAATCGGTATTTCGCCTGTCGCGTGCGGTGCTGCGCGGCATGATGAAGGCGCGGGGCGGCCGCATCATCAGCATCACCTCGGTGGTGGGGAGTTCCGGCAATCCCGGGCAAATCAATTATGCCGCGGCCAAGGCGGGTATTGGCGGACTGACGCGCGCGCTGGCGCAGGAAATCGCCAGCCGCAACATCACCGTAAACTGCGTTGCGCCGGGTTTCATAGACACCGACATGACCCGCGCATTGAACGAACAGCAGCGCGAAGCGATCCTCGGCCGCATCCCGCTTGCGCGGCTGGGTACGGCCGGGGATGTCGCCGCTGCAGTGGTGTTCTTGGCCTCGCCTGCGGCCGGATACATCACCGGCGCCACGCTGCCGGTCAATGGCGGCATGTACATGGCATGAGACTTGATTTATTAAACGCCGGGCATTGAACTTTGGTAAAATGCGTGGCAGTTTCCGAAGCCAAAAAAGAGGGAAGGAGATCTAAATGGAAAATGTTGACCAGCGAGTGAAGAAAATCGTCGCCGAGCAGTTGGGCGTAAACGAGGCGGAAATTAAGAACGAGTCCTCCTTCATCGACGACCTGGGCGCCGACTCGCTAGATACGGTGGAACTTGTGATGGCTCTGGAAGAAGAATTCGAGACCGAGATCCCGGACGAAGATGCGGAAAAAATAACCACCGTCCAGCAGGCGATAGACTACGTCAACAGTCACGCCAAGAAAGCCTGAGTCCGAGCCCCGCGCTAGTTGCCGGAGGAAACTTGTCCCGCCGCAGAGTCGTCATTACCGGTCTGGGCATTGTTTCCCCGGTAGGCAATAACGTTACCGAGGCCTGGGCGAATATCCTGGCCGGAGTCTCCGGCATCACCAAAATCAGCCGATTCGATGCTTCGCGGCTATCCTGCCAGATCGCCGGGGAGGTGAAGGGTTTTGACCTTTCCCAGTACCTGGAGCGCAAGGAAGCGCGCCATATGGATACTTTCATCCATTACGGCATTGCGGCGGGCATACAGGCGCTGCGCGATTGCGGCATCGAGGTCACCCCCGAAAATGCCGAGCGCATCGGCGTCAACATCGGCTCCGGCATCGGCGGCCTGCCCATGATCGAGCAGACGCACAAGGAGCTGCTTGCGAGCGGGCCGCGCAAGATCTCGCCGTTTTTCATCCCCAGCACCATCATCAACATGATTTCCGGGAACCTGTCGATCAAGTTCGGCCTGAAAGGCCCGAACCTCGCCATGGTGACGGCGTGCACCACCGCCACGCACTGCATCGGCGAGTCCGGGCGTCTTATCGAATATGGGGATTGCGACGTGATGGTCGCGGGAGGCGCCGAAGCCGTGGTCACGGAACTCGCCATGGGCGGTTTTGCCCAGGCGCGTGCGCTGTCGCATCGCAACGACGACCCGGCGACGGCGAGCCGGCCCTGGGACCGCGACCGCGATGGCTTCGTGCTGGGTGAAGGCGCGGGCGTGCTGGTGTTGGAAGAGTACGAGCATGCCAAGGCGCGCGGCGCGAGAATCTATGCCGAACTCGCCGGTTACGGCATGAGCGGCGACGCCTTCCACATGACGGCGCCGCGCGAAGATGGTGAAGGCGCTGCACGCTGCATGGACGCCGCGCTGCGCAACGCCCGGCTGAACGCCGACCAGGTCGATTACATCAACGCCCATGGCACTTCGACTCCGCTGGGGGATCTCGCGGAGACCACTGCCGTGAAGCGCAGCCTGGGTGCGCACGCCGGGAAAGTCGCGGTGAGTTCGACCAAGTCCATGACCGGGCACCTGCTCGGCGCGGCCGGCGGTGTGGAGGCCGTGTTTTCGGCGCTGGCGGTACACCAGCAGGTGGCGCCGCCCACGACGAATCTGTTGAACCAGGATCCGCAATGCGATCTGGACTATGTGCCGAATACCGCGCGGTCGATGAAGATCGACGTGGCGCTGTCGAATTCCTTCGGCTTTGGCGGTACCAACGGTACCCTGGTGTTCGGCCGGGTTTGAGCCAGACTCTAACCGTTTCCCTAAGACCCTCCCGAATTCTCGCCCTGGTGTTGACGGTCGTGGCCGCGGCGGCGCTCGCCAGCGCATGGATCGGCCTGCCCGGGCCCGCTTTCGCGGCGGTGGCGCTGGGCATCGTCCTCGCCTGGGCCTGGCATCTGGCGCAGGTGCTGCTTCGGGGCAAGTCCGCTTTGCGCACCCTTGAGCTGAAT
>JACZJV010000140.1 GCA_014860355.1 Burkholderiales bacterium
GCAGCGAGGCGCCGACCTTGGCCATGAAATGCGGCGTGTCAAAAATGTGCAGCGTCTGCAGCAAGCCCAGGCCGATCAGCAAATAGACCAGGAAAATACCCAGAATGTAGGCGCTGCCAATTGCCAGGACGCTCGATCGAATCTTGCCGATGCTAAGCAGAAACGCGATGGTCACCAGCAGAATCGAAAACGCGCAGGGATTGATGCTGTCGATGAGTGCTGCCACGCCGATGAGCGGCAGCAGCCATGTTCCCCCTTCGCTCAGATTCCACAGCGCGGTGGTGCCGATGTTCTCGATCCGGAATAGCATCACCAGCCCGAACAGCAGCAGGGTACCCGCGACTAGAAAAGAGAGCTTCTTGGTCATGGGAGTTACGGTGAAACGAGGGCCGCGAACTCGAGCTCGAGCGGTTGCCCGCCGTTGTTTTCCAGTGTCACGACGCGTTCTATCGGGCCGACTCCGGCGGGGCCATGCGCGGCCGGATCGAAAACCACCTCGACAAAGGCCTGCTCGCCCGGCTTGATGGGCACGTTGATCGTCGGTATCGGAGTATGGCCCGGCATCCCAAAGGCTTCGCCTGCCTTACCGTCTTTCACCAGCGCCGCCGTGGTGCACATGCAGGAGGTATACAGCTTGCTGATGACGACCGGCTCGGTGCCGGCGTTGGTGATTGGGTAGCGATGCTTCACCTTTCCGCTCGCCATCGAGATCGGGCCGAAGCTGAATTTCGTTTGCGTCGTAGTCAATTGACTGCTTGATTTGTTGGCGGCGCTGGCTCTCACCATCTCGACCGCTGTTGGCGTCCTGTTAACCGGATCCGGCTTGGCCGCGATGACGAGGCCGCCAACCGCCAGAATTAGCGCGCCCGCGCCGAGGACGTATTTTGTATTCCGGCCAAATCGCGACTTTGGCGTTGAGTGCCCGGCGGCCTTCCTCATTGAAGCGCCAGATTTCATTGTAGTGGACTTGCTCATGTCGTTCTCCCGTTGAAAGAATTTATCGGATTCGTCAAACAATTAGGCGCGCCCGGCATTGGCGGCGCGAGCCAGGTTGCTTCATGCTTGTCGCCCAGCGCTTTCATCTTTGCGATCCGATCCGATGCAATTCGTCGAGATGGGCCTGGATCAGATCCTGGCGCAGTGCCGAAACATCATCTTCGACACGCTTGGCGCCTTCGCCCGGTAGAGGCATATGCGCGGCGGGAATTTCATCCGGCACAAAAAAACAGACAATGGCTGCCGGCACAAGAAAAGCTAACAAGACGGCTGCGCTCAATCTGAGCGTGTGCCGAATACCCGGGAAGAACGCTGGTGTGCGATGCAGGTAGCTGCGGTATTCGTCGCCAAAGTCAGCGAAAGCCTCCCGTTCTTCCCGTTGCGCTAGCCGCAGATACATGTACACCAGGATCGGAAACATGAGCAGCGTCAGCAGCGTCGGCCATTGCAACAGGAAGCCGAACATAATCGAAATAAACGCCGTGTATTGAGGATGCCGCACCATGGCGTAGGGGCCGGATCTGGCCAGGGTTTTCGTGCGCTGCGCGCGGTATAACACTCTCCACGCCCAAGCAAGCAGAATAAAGCCACCGAAAACAAATACCGCGCTCAACAGATGAAACGGCCCGGCGTGTGGATCGCCGCCCCAGCCAAATAGCATCTCCAGCAAGTGGCCGGAGTCGTGCGCGAACCAGTCAACCTCGGGAAAACGCGATGACAGCCATCCCGAGAATAGATAGATCGTGAGCGGAAAGCCGTACATTTCGGTGAACAGGGCGACGAGAAAGGCGGAAAACGCGCCAAATGAGCGCCAGTCCCGCGGCGACTTGGGCCGGGTGAAGCTGAACGCGAACACGATAAATATCAGCGAGTTGATTGCCACCAGCGACCACAAACCGTAATCGGAGAATTCGTTCATGCCTGTTCCAGATAGAGCGCTGGCGGCGACGCGGCCGACAGCGCCGCACTCGGCCGGCAAATCTTCATTGGCGCGCCGACGCCTGAGCGCTACCGCGCGTGCTACTTGCCGGGCGCAGGCCGCCGCCCGCATTCGCCAGGCTCTTAGCCTCGGCTATGCTTCCCTGGACCGATTTGGCGAATTCGGAGTCCGGGGGGATCGAACTGCGCAGGCGCTCCCAGTGTTTGATGGCCAGCGCGAAATTCTTGTTTTCGAACGCGACAGTCCCGGCCAGCGCCAGTGCTTTTGCGTTGTCCGGATCAGCGCGCAATGCACGCTCGATGAGCTTTTCAGGTTCGCCCGACAGGCGTCCGCCGCGGGCCATTGCCAGTGAGTCGGCGTAATCGGCGAGCAGTTGCGCGTCCTCTGGGAAGATCTCCAGGGACTTGGCGTAGGCGGAACTCGCCTCGTTGAAGCGGCCCAGAACGGTTTGCGCGCGCGCGAGCATGACCCAGCCCTTGGCGTCTTGCGGATTTTTCTCCAGACGCGCAGCGAGCCGCGCAACCATGGCATCCATCTGCTGTTGTCCCAGGCCATGCGCGCTGTCGGTCAGCTGCGGGCGGAGTGCGGCCGGGTTGCCGAGCGCAAGATACAAGGGGACCGCGAGCAGCGGGACCGCAATGCTCGCCACGAACGCCGCCATGCGGTAGGTCCGCTGCGTCGGCGCCACTGCGGGTGGCGCCTCATCGGGCACCTCTTCAAGCAGCCGGCTTTCGAGGTCGCCTCGCGCCTGTTCGTACTGGTCCTTGCCCAGCCGCCCGGCGCGCCACTCCTCGCCCAACTCCGCCAGCTGATCGCGATAGACCGAAAGCTTAGGCTCTGCGCCCGGGCCGGCGATGCCTGTCCCTATAGGGTTTTTCAGCAGTGGCAATGCCACGAACAGCGGCGCTATGAAGGCGAGCGCTGCAGCGATGATCCAGAATATTGTCACGATAGTTCCTCCGCGCTGTCTGTTCCGAGCAGTTCCTGCGCGCGGGCGCGCGCGGCCGCACTGAGCGGTGTTTGTGTGATGTGCGCACGGCGCCGCCGCAGCGTGCGCATCAACGAGCCCAATCCAAGCAGCAGGAGGATCGCCGGCCCCGACCACAGCAGCAGCGTGCTGGTCTTGAGCGGTGGCCGGTAGAGCACGAAGTCGCCGTAACGCGCGACCAGATAGTCGACGACATCCTGGTCGCTGGCGCCCCGGCGCATCTGCTCGCGAATCTCATTTCTAAGGTCCACTGCGAGTTCCGCGTTCGATTCGGCCAAACTCTGGTTTTGGCATACCAGGCAACGCAATCCCGTGGCCAGGGTCATCATGCGTTCTTCCAGCACCGGATCCGCCGCGAGAGGCATGGCGGTCTTGGCCAGCGCCGAGAGAGGAGCAAGCGCGAGCAGCACGCCCGCAAGCAGCAGGCGCACGCAAATCCGTAATCGTTCCCGCATCGAGCGAGCTGCGGCCGGCGTCCTCATCGCGCCCCCGCGGCGCCGGCGTCGAGCAGGAGCGATGCCGCCGCGGGCACGTG
>JACZJV010000141.1 GCA_014860355.1 Burkholderiales bacterium
GGACTAGACATCCCCCTCTTCACTTTTTCCATTCGCGCTTCAGGATGGTTTGGAGGTGACTGATCACGTTTTCCCTAACGGTTACGAAGGCGCTATCAGCAATACGCCTCTGTTCCTTTGTCTCGTTCGCTGGCGGGTCGATGCACACCTTTTCCAACAAACCTAGGAACTCCACCAGTCTGTTGTTCTCTTCCTTTATCAGTTGAAGCGAAGCTTGACGCGAACCGCAATTTTTCTTGCACCTTCCGCGAGGCGCCTATGCAATAGGGTTTCTCCGCGATATCGATCTGGACCAGCGATTCGCTTTCGGTCGTTGCCGAGGATGTTGTTGTTGGTCTTGCAGTTCACCTACTACTACAAGACCATCACTGGCCTTCCATTTTGTTGGGGAGGTTCTGATAGCCGCCCATCATGCCGGGGCCGTGGCCGTACGCGCCCTGCGTCTGCGCCATCGCGCTGCCTGCGAAAATCACGCCGCCTGTCAATACGGCGGCGCCCATGGCCTTGCGAAAATTGATTCGTTTCATTGTTGACTCCATTTTTGCTTGATTGCGTTCGCGTTTGCGCTCCTGGCGACTGCTTGCAGCCAGGACAGGCGGGACGCCATCGAGGCCAAACCGGCCTACTTCTTCTTCTGCGCGACGATCCAGGCGACGAGGCCCGCAACCACGACCACGAGCAGGACCGGCAGCCATACTCCGCCGTATCCGCCGCCCATCCAGTTGCCGCCGTAGCCGCCCATCATGCCGGAGCCCATGCCGTTGCCAGGCCCGTAGCCGCCTTGCGATTGGGCCAGTGCGCCAGTTGCCGCTATCGTTCCACCTAGCATTGCGGTGGCGCTCAAGATCCTGCTGAAATTCACGACTTTCATCGCCGTGCTCCTTTCGGGAATGAACAGATGGGGATTTCGCTACCGGTCACAAGGTTCGGCGAATTATTGCGCCTGGCCAATAGGCAGTTTCCCCTTTATACCGGCCGGCTTTTTCAGCGTCCGTACGCTGGCGCGCATATCGCCACCATGGTCTGGCAGCCCAGCTCACGGGCTGGCGCGATCCAGGCGCAGTGCGTCCAGGTGAGCGGCGTTATTTCCTCAGACTCAGCAGCCGCGCGTTGATCGCCACGATCACCGTGCTCACGGCCATCAGCGCCGCCCCCAGGGCGACTGCGGCGCTGGCGCTTGCCGCCGACGATACCCGTGGCGTATCGGCGAGGCTGGCGCCGGGCCTCGTCGTCAGGCGCTATTGCGGCGTACGCTGGCGGCCGGCGTGAAATCGCTGCAGCTCTGCCAGTGCTTCGGAAACAGCCTGTTTGCGCGCCGTTGCCAAGTCGTGCCAGCCCGGGTCCCGCTCGGTCTCGCCGCCCTCCAGCAGCGCCAGCTTGTCGAATACCCGCAGCGCCACTTGACCATCATAGCCGGCGGCAAAAAAAATCCCCGCCCCGATCCTGTCCGCTTCGCGCTCCTGCAGCCGCGCAGTGGGCCGATACGCAGCGGCGTAGTCGTCCTTGGCAAGAAACTCGAGCAGCGCCGTGCGCGCGGTGGGGAGTTTTTTCTTCCCGAGGAATTCCGCCATGAACGAGAGCTTCGCCGCAGCGTGTCCGGCAACGAGGTGCGCCGCCTCGTGCGAAAGTATCAATGCGAGCTCGTCGTCGTTGACTTGCAGCTTGCGCACGAAGCTCGCGTCTACGAGTATGGTTTCCCCCGGGAATGCCGCGGCGCCGTAGCCGAAGTCTTCGATCAGTATCGCCTTCCAGGTCGAATTCGAATAACGCGGATCGATGGCGGCCACCGCTGCGCCGACCGCAGCCATGACGGCATCGACGCGTGCGTTCAAGCTCCGGTCCTGGTCCAGCCTCTGGTCCTTGAGCGCCTTGCGCACATAGCCCGCTGCGAGCGCACGCCATGCGGCTGCCGCCTCCGATTCCGGATAGGCCTCCCCGGTCTGCCGGCCTGCATGCGGCGCATTCTGGGCAAAGCAGATTCCGCCGAAAAGCAATAGCACCACCGCGATGCAGGTCTTCATGGCCCCCCCCATGTATCCGCAGGCATCCCGCGCTTGCCGCCGGGACGCCGCCGCGAAGCAAGTATGTGGTTTGTGCGCCCTGCGCACAATAGGGTCGTTTCGTCTGTGTGGTAACGCACATATGACGACGAAACTCTGAAAAGTTTCTGGAACTGGATGGCGGTCCCGCGTTTCCCGCGCGCGCCGCGAGGGCGTGACTTTAGCCGCGGGTACGCTGCGGCAGGCGGGCCCGGTCAATTGCAGCCGCGGCCGGTTCAGCGTGCTGAACCGGCCTGGTTCAAAGCGATGGGGTTTTTGCCGCCCGGAGCGGTTCCAAGCGGAAAGCCGCACAGGCAGATTCCGCGCCTGGCTAGAGGTCGACCAGTGTCAGCTCGATTCCGTTGCGCGAGAGCTTCTTGCCCTCGGGCAGTTTCAGATAGGCCGCGGCTTCGTCGGCGGTGAATCCGTAGGCGAAACTCAATCCGCCGCGGCTGAAGCTGCCGGCACCGAAACCGCGAAACAGACCCAATCGCTGAAAATGAAATGTCGCAGTGGCGCCGTCGCTGCACAGGAATGTTCCCAAGCCGCCGAGTTCGGCGCTGGACGAAAATTTTCCCCGGCAGCTGAGCCCTGGGTTCACCTGCGAATGAATTGCCAAGGTCCCCGACCCGTCAAGATGGCCTTCGGCCTCGCCCACGAACAGTTCACCGGCGAGCATCGCTATGACCTCTCTCGTCGCAGAAAACAGCCCTGCATTCGCCTGCGTTGCCGGACCGGCCAGCCCGATGCACACGGCAACGAGCGCCGTCAGTGTTTTGCGCATTGAAGCCGGTCCGCAGCGAGCAGTGCGCCGGGCGCACAGGCCGGCCTGCCGGGAACGCAGATCGTCATTAGAGGCGCAGGTGACCGACGCCGAACAGGCCGATCAGTCCGACGGCGATCAGATAAATTGCGACGATATAGTTGAGCAGCCTGGGCACGATCAGGATAAGAATCCCGGCGATCAGCGATATCAGTGGAGCAAGTCCCAAGGTGATATTCATGTAACTGCCTTTTCTTCAGTCTGGTGGCCCGGCGGCGTGCCGGCACCGGTCAAACAATTGTCGAGCAACACGATATTTACGCCCTATACGGCGCGGGCTCCGTGCGGCCCCGCACATTGGTCCGCCTATTTCTCGATGGCGACAAGCGGTCTATGGCCGGCGCTCCCGGGCTCCGTGCACGGCAACCCCGGCGCGCGGTGGCGGGCGCAGCGGTCCGGATCGCGCGTCCCCGCGCTGACGCGCCGTCGATCCGCGGTGTCTGCGCACTGCGCCACGTTCACGACCGGATATTTGCCTATTTAAGCGCCGCTATGCGCGCTGGCGTACCGAACTGGCCGATCGGTTCGCGTAGGCTCGTTGCTGAGCGTGGGTCAGAGTCCGGCAAGGGCTGGATTGCGCCGAATCAGGATTGAATGCCGAGGGTCGACATCGGCCCGGGCAAACGCAATATTCTCGCAGGAGGCAGCAATGAAAGCGATATTGAAAACCACGTTGGCGGCGGCCGGATTGGCGTTCGCCGCGCAGGCCGCGGCAAACGTCACATTCTTCGAGCGCGAAGGTTTTGCGGGACGTTCCTTTACCACCGAGAACCAGGTCGGCAACTTTGCGCGCCAGGGATTCAATGACCGCGCCTCATCGGTTTCGGTCGTCGGCGAGCGCTGGGAAGTGTGCGACGACGCAGGGTTCAGCGGCCGCTGCGCCGTGTTGCGCCCGGGCGACTATTCGTCGCTGGCCGCGATGGGCTTGAACAACCAGGTATCGTCTGCCCGCGCCGTAAGCGGGAACGCGCGCATCGACGACCATCGATATGCGCCGCCTCCTGTCGCGCGCTCAGACCGTGACGCGAAGCCGCAGGTCACCCTCTACGAGCGGGAGGGTTTTGCCGGGCGCTCGTTCACCACGGATCGAGAGATGGGCAACTTCAAGCGTTCCGGCTTCAATGACCGCGCCTCGTCGGTGGTGGTTGCGGGCGAGCGCTGGGAGGTCTGCGAAGATGCACAGTTCGGCGGCCGCTGCGCCGTGTTGCGCCCGGGCAATTATCCGTCGCTGGCCGCAATGGGATTGAACAACCGCGTTTCATCGGTGCGGGACGTGAGCGGGAACCACGACGCGAAGCCGCAGG
This sequence comes from Burkholderiales bacterium, assembly GCA_014860355.1. Classification (GTDB taxonomy): domain Bacteria; phylum Pseudomonadota; class Gammaproteobacteria; order Burkholderiales; family SG8-39; genus 2-12-FULL-64-23. Next base: position 4,167 of record JACZJV010000141.1, read on the forward strand.
TCACCTTCTACGAGCGTGAAGGCTACGCCGGGCGCACGTTCACCACGGAAACCAAGGTCGGCAACTTCAAGCGTTCCGGCTTCAATGACCGTGCCTCGTCGGTCGTGGTTGCGGGTGATCGCTGGGAAGTCTGCGAAGACTCGCGCTACCGCGGGCGCTGCGCCGTATTGCGTCCCGGCAACTATCCGTCGCTGGCCGCGATGGGCTTGAACAACCGCGTTTCATCGGTGCGGGAGGTGGGCAGGGACGCGCGCATCGAGGATAGCCGTTACGCGCCCGAGCCCGCGCAGGCCGGGAATCGCGACTACCGCCGGCGCCAAAACGAGCGCCTGTACGACGCGAACGTCACGTCTGTGCGCGCAGTGGTCGGCACACCCGGGCAGCGCTGCTGGGTCGAGCAGCAGGAGGTTGCGCAGGAGCCGAGCAAAGCCAACGTTCCCGGGGCGATTGCCGGTGCCCTCATCGGCGGCATACTCGGCCACCAGGTAGGCAACGGACGCGGCAACGATCTCGCCACGGTCGGCGGCGTCATCGCCGGGGCCGCGGTGGGTGCCAACATCAATCGCGGCGCCGGGCAAGAGGCGACTACCCAGGACGTCAAGCGCTGCGAGAGCGTACCCAGCCACGCGCGGCCCGAACTCTGGGATGTGACCTACAACTTCCGCGGCCAGGAGCATCGCGTGCAGATGACCTCGCCGCCCGGAGCCACGATCAGCGTCAACGATCAAGGCGAACCGCGCGCCTGAAGGCCGGCGCAGCGAATAGCGCGGCCCTTCGGGGCCGTTTTGCATGGGAGTTCGAGCGCCGCTGCGATCACGACGAGGACCCATCCAAAGCGCTTGCACGCGCCTGGCCGACTCCGTCACCGAGAGCGTGCAGATCCATCCCGGCTGAACGCCGGAAATGCCCGGACCCGCCACCGCGGGTCAATCCTGCCTGCGGCCCAGCACCTGTTCCAGGCGGGGGCGGTCCAGGATGCGGATGAATTTCTGCTTTACCCGGATCAGCCCTTCGCCCTGCAATCTGGAAAGAATGCGGCTGACGGTCTCCAGTTTCAGGCCGAGGTAACTGCCCATTTCGTCGCGCGTCATGCGCAGATTGAATTCCGTCGACGAGTAGCCGTACATGGCGAAGCGCCGCGACAGATCGAGCAGCAACAGCGCCAGGCGCTCCTCGGCACTCATCGTGCCCAGCTGCAGCATCATGCCCTGCTCGCGCACGATTTCACGGCTCATCGTCCTGCGGAAGTGGCGCTGCAGGCTGGGAATTTCCTGCGCCAGCGCCTGCAATCCGGCAAAGGGAATGACGCAGACCTCGCTGTTCTCCAGGGCGACGGCGTTGCCGGTGTGGCGCTCGGTCCCGATCGCGTCCATGCCCAGCAGCTCGCCCGCCATCTTGAACCCGGTGACCTGGTGGCGGCCGTCCTCGAGCAGGGCGAGTTTCTTGAAAAAGCCGCTGCGCACGCCGAACAGGGAGGCGAAGCGATCGCCGGTGCGGTAGAGACTGGCGCCGCGGCGCACCCGCGAGCGATGGAACGCCAGGCGCTCGGCTACGTCCTTTTCGTGGCGCGTCAGGCCGCAGCAGGGCACGCACAGCTCGCGCAGGTTGCAGTCAGAACATACGGTCTGGCACTGCGCAATTGCGTCGGGCGCCCGATCCGCAGCGACGGTCACGGCAGACAAAGCCTTCATGAATTCTCCAGTCAAAACCGGCTGACGGAGCAGCGCAGCACGGCACAGGCCGCTTCGGGTCCGCAGCGTCGGCGCGAATCTACACCGGCCTGCCGCGGCGGTCTGTGCGGCAACGAACCCATCCCGGGTTGCGCGGCCGGCGCGCGGCGGCGCAGCGGCATCGAGCCCTCGCCCATCGCTGCTGCCCTATGTACGCTAACGCATAGAACAGCCAGGCCGCATGGCGCAAACTGTCCGCTACGAACGACGGCCGCCAGGTCGTCGCGAACAGGCGAGGTGCGGCATGGCGAATATCACGGGCGCCGGCGGAAGCTCCGGCGATTTGTTTGGCGACACGCCCGTTCCCGTACGGAATCAGGCGATCCTGCCCCGCTTTTCGACTGGGCTGACGCGGGCCCGCGTGCTCTGTCGCCGGCTGCGCCGCGAGCGCGCGCGAGCGGACAAAATGCGCGTCGCGCACCTGATCTGCCTGAACCTCCTGTCCATGCTGAGACGCGCGCAGCAGCGCGCTTAGCGGATTTCGGCGCGCACGCAGGATACGGCGCGCGCGCTGCGGTTTCACTTACCGACACAAAGGGATATTCTGCCTTTTATGAGCATGCCCAGACTGCATAAGCCCTTCGCCCTGATTCGCGAGTTCCATCTGGCCGACTGGTTCACGCTGGCAAACGCGATCTGCGGCACGGGCGCGCTGTTTTCCATGATGAGCTACCTGCAAACGCAGGATGTCAGGCATGTCTACTTTGCCTGCGCTCTGGTCGTCGCCGCCCTGGTTTTCGACGTCCTGGACGGACGCATTGCGCGGTGGCGACAGATGACCTCGGCTATGGGCCGCGAACTCGACTCTCTCGCCGATATCATCTCCTTCGGCGTGGCCCCGGCGGTGATCGCCTACGGTTGCGGCATGCAGGGCCTGTACGACCGTATCGTGCTGGCCTATTTTGTCGCCTGCGGCGTATCGCGCCTGGCGCGCTACAACGTTACTGCCGAAGCGCTGTCCGAGGGCGGCAGCAAAGTGAAGTATTTCGAAGGCACCCCCATTCCGACATCGCTGCTGCTCGTCGTGCTCATGTTCGCGGCCGCCTCGCAGAACGCGCTGGGCGACTCGCTCTGGTTCGGTCAGGTCGTGCTTGCGGGCTTCACGCTGCATCCGATGGTGCTGCTGTTCGCGGTCTCCGGTTCGCTCATGGTCAGCCGCGTGCGCATCCCGAAACTCTGAGCCGCCGCCGTCGCGATGACCGATCCAGGAAACTCGAGTGGTGCTTGCATCCGCGGAAATTGAAGACCTGAGGACTGCCAAGCGGCTGCTCGAAACACCCGGCCTGGCTGCCCGGATCGGCGACTATGTCGGCGCCCCGATCGAGAAGGGTTTTGCACTGCTTCCCGAAAAATGGAACGCGGTGGTGAACAAGGCCACGCGCAAATCGATAGCGGCGGCGCTCGAGTTCGCCCTATGGACCATGAATGACAATCGAGCCGGGCCGCCGTCGAACCGGTGGCACAAATTGGCGGCCGGCGCATCGGGCGCGGCCGGAGGCATGTTCGGCCTGCCTGCGCTCGCCATCGAACTTCCCGTATCCACGACGATCATGCTGAGGTCGATCGCGGACATCGCGCGCAGCCAGGGCGAGAACCTGATGAGGGCTGAAGCGAGGCTGGAATGCGTCCAGGTATTGGCGCTGGGCGGAGGATCGAACAGCGATGACGGCAGCGAGACAGGCTATTTCGCGGCCCGGGCGGCGATGGCGAAGGCGGTTTCCGACGCGCTCCAGCATCTGGCCAGGAGCGGCCTGTCGCACCAAGGGGCTCCGGCCATGGTCCGCCTGATCGCGCAGATCGCATCCCGGTTCTCCATCGTGGTATCGGAGAAGGCGGCCGCACAAGCCGTGCCGGTTCTGGGCGCCCTCGGCGGTGCGCTGGTCAACACCTTGTTCATCGATCATTTCCAGGACATGGGCAGGGGCCATTTCACCGTGCGCCGGCTGGAGCGCGCCCACGGCGCCGAAGAGGTCAAGCGCGTATACGACGGGCTGTAGGAGTTCATTTCAGGATGAGGGACTGTCCCCCGAAGGCATCGTTCCCGTTTGCATCTTCCTGCGCCATCATCAGCGGCTTCAAGCCGGCATGGGGCGCGGCGCCCGGCGCGGCCGGCGCCGGCGAACCCTGTGGCGCCTGCGCTTCGAGTTCGCGCAGGCGGAGTTCGAGCGCTGCCTTGTCCTTCTCCAGGCTTGCGGCCTGGCGCCGCAGCCGCGCGCCGGCCCACTGCCCCCTGATCACGCCCGGGGTCGAGACCAGCGCGGCGATCAGCGCCCCCAGGCAGAGCGCCACCAGCAGCACCACAGCGAGCGAACTGTCGTAGCGCCAGAATCCCAGAACAACCGTCACCGCAACTTCGTTCTGCAAGGCAAAGCCGACCGCGCCGATGGCAAAGACGATACCCAGGATCAACAAGAGCTGCATGTATTCCTCCGTTCAGTAAGCCGGCCGCGGCCGATCGGATCCCTTCGCCTGCCGCCGCTACGGTGCCCTGATCCCGCGGCTAATTGAGCTTGGAAGCCGTTGCAAAATGAATCCTGCAAGGGCGGATGCAGGGGAGCATGGGGGGAGATATCCCCTCGATTTGCAACGAACCCCCGGCGCAGAAAGCAGATGCCCGACGGCTGGTCTGGCGCACCGAAAAAAAAACGGGACCTGCGCCCCGCTTCGTTTCACTGCCCGGTCGAGCTCATCGCCGGCACGACGGGGCGGCGGCGAGGCCTCCGTCCCGAACTGCCCTTACTTCAGCCGCATGTCGTTCTTGACCGAGGTCACGCCATTGACGCTGCGCGTGACTTCAATCGCCTTGTTGATGTCGGCCTGGTATTTGACGAAGCCGCTCAACTGAACCGCGCCCTTGAAGGTCTCGACGTTGATCTCGGAGGATTTCAGCGAGGGTTCCTTGAAGATCGCCGCCTTCACCTTGCTCGTGACGACGGTGTCGTCTACATACTCGCCCGTGCCTTCCTTGGTGGAGGTGGAGGCGCAACCGAGCGTGGTGGCGAGCGCGATCGCCAGAAACACGGCGGAAATGCTTTTGTTCAGTTTCATAATCAGATTCTCCATTGGTTACCGCAACAAGACCTGGGACCACAAGCGCTGCGCATCGTGACATCACGTCACGCAGCTCATGCCCGCAATCATCTGCGCTCGCGGCGCCCGATTCAGTGCGCCAGCGTACATAAGCCGCAAACTATTTTGCTCTGCGCGTGACCCCGGGCTGCACGAGTTCGCGCGCCGCGCGCCGTTCCCGTCACTGAAGCTGTCGCCGGCCCGGACGGCCGGGGCGCGCGCGCCTGCCGCCCAGCCACGCCCCGCGAGCCGCAGACTCGCGGGATCGACTGAATCAGCGTCCCGGAAGATTCCAGTCGCGGTTGCGGTAAAGAAAATCCCTGAACTCGCGCTCGGAATTCTCGCTGGACACGCCGCGGCGCACCTGGAAACCGCCGGCTTGCCGGGTGCACTGCGCAGCGCGCATTCCGGCCTCGTCACCGACAAACCGGCACCATTGCTCCTGCACGCCGCCGCTGAACTGCTTCCATCCGCCTACGACTCGATCCCGGTTCATGTCGACCTCCCGACTCTGTTTTGGGCGCGCGCCCGGCACGGGGGCCGCCTGCACGCATACCCTGGGCCGATTTTCCGGGCTGCGGCACCCCGGGTCTGTGCGCTGGCATACACAAGCGCCTGCCCTTTGCGCCGCGCCGAATTGCGGCTTATGTTGGCTAGCGCACATATGCGGGCATGCGTTCGTGCTAGTCTTGCCAACACTGGGCAGCGCTCTTGCCTTTCACGCCGGCCGAGCGGCTGGCCGCCTCTATCCTGGACGCAACGCGCTGACTCGCCTATGCCG
>JACZJV010000142.1 GCA_014860355.1 Burkholderiales bacterium
GTTCGCGGAGGCGCCGTTCACGCGGCGCGCGGACGAGCCCGCAGAGCTCTACGCGCAGGTCCACGCCCAGTACCAGGCCAACCGCCGGGCCCACGACAACGCCCTGGCGCAGGAGAGCGCCACGCTGGAGAAGGCGAAGCACGAACTCGCCGCCGCCGAGCAGGTGCGCAAGAAACTCGCGCAGACGCTGCCGCATTACCGCGAGCAGGAAGCCGCGTACGAGAAGCTCACGAAAGACGGATACGCCGGCAGGCTGATGTACACCGACCGGCAGCGCGAGCGGATCGAACACGAGCAGGACCTGCGCGCGCAGGAAGAGCTGATCGCCTCGGCCCGCGCCACCATCGCGCAGCAGGAGAAGAAGATCGCGCAGATCGCCGCCGACTACCGCCGGCAGCTGCAGACAGAACGCGTGGACACGGCCTCGCGCCTGGAAAAATCCGAGCAGGAACTGGCGAAGCAGGAGCACCGGCAGCAATATCTGGAACTGCGCGCGCCGCAGGACGGCGTGGTGAAAGACCTCGCCACCCACACCGCCGGCACCGTGACCAGCCCCGGCACCATCCTGATGACGCTGGTGCCCAGGAACGAAAAGCTGCGCGCCGAGGTCTGGGTGAAAAACGACGACATCGGTTTCGTGCACCAGGCGCAGCCGGTGAAAATCAAGCTCGCCACTTTTACCTTCCAGAAGTACGGCATGCTCCGGGGCGTAGTGGCGCAGGTGAGCGCCGACGCGGCAGAGCAGGGCGCCGCCCCCGCTGCGCAGGGGCCGGCGAAGAGCAGCGCCGAGCCGCTCGCCTATCGAACCCTGGTGAATCTGAACGATCAGTACCTCGAAGCCGAAGGCAGGAAATACCGCCTCGCCCCCGGCATGCAGGTCTCCGCGGAAATTCACCTCGGCACGCGCAGCGTGCTCGAGTACCTCTTGTCGCCGGTGCAGAAGGCGTTTCACGAGTCGGCGCGGGAGCGCTGAGCCCGACGCGCCTGTCAATAGTTGGGGTCAGATACCCCCTCAAAGTTTCGACGTCGAACCGGTAGAGTGTCTCTTGAGCCAGTCCTTGAGCGCGGCGTTCAGGCGTGTCTGCCAGCCGCGCCCCGATGCGCGGAACGCGGCCACGACATCCGCGTCAAGACGGATATTGACGTGTGACTTGGGATGAGCGACAACCGGCCTGCCGCGCTTGGGCCGCAGCATTTCCGCAGCGACCTTAGGCCCGAACAGCTTGGGCAGCACCTCGCGTGCCGGCTGGGCCCTAGCGAAGTCCTCGGCAGTCCACTCGGGGTTCTCGTCGCTGACAAGTGTCGGGCTGGGCTTGCGGCGTTTAACCATAGCGTTTTACCTCGCGGCTGTTGGCTTTCCTGAAACTGATGACATGTACGGCTGACCCACGCGGCGTAAAGACCATGGCGTAAAGCCGTTCTCCGATATATCCAAAGACGCGGAAGCGGCGCTCTGCGTATGTCTTTCGCGTATCTTCGCTGATTACAGCCGAACTCCAATCCAATTCGGCCACCTGCTCGAACGACAGACCGCGACGTTCGATGTTGGCGGCGTTCTTGGCGGGGTCATAGCTGATCTCCACCGACATTATTGTACCCACAGTAAATCCGTGCGGCAAGACTGAAAAGTCAATTTCAATATGGTATGGGCTCGAAGCATGTAGCTTGGGTCGATCACCCACTTCATAGTGACCGATATGAACAAAAATGCGCGGCACCCCGACGCCTCCCCCGCCCGCAGATCTCGTCGCGCATATCCGGCCACCATATACAATAGCGGCACTCCTGCCTTATCTTCCACCCCATGGCGCGCCGATATTGTCCTTTAGCATGACCGTTGCAAGACTGGAGCCGGGCCGCTGGCGCCGCGCCAAAATCTGCTTTGTGCTGGGCCTGAGCCTGTGTGCCCTGGCAAACGCAGGCGCGCGCGCCGAGGGCCTGGGCGTGAGCAGCCAGGGGGTGACCGGCGGCCTGGTGATACCCTCGGCCGATGTGCTGCCTCTGGGCACCATGGCCTTCACCTACGGCAACTACCAGGAGCCCCAGCTCGGCGCCAATTCGACTCGGCAGAACCTCAGCTATGGGGTCGGCTTGCTCAATCACGTCGAGCTCTTCGGCCGCTATGCAAATTACCTCGAACCCAAGACTGGGCTCTTCATAAGGGGTGGGGCGAGCGACATATCCGCCAACGTCAAGCTTGAATTGCCCACGCCCTGGCGCACCGGCCCCAAGCTGGCCCTGGGTTTCAACGATTTCGTCGGCAGGAGCAGGGCGGTATTCACTTCGAACTACCTCGTAGCCACCGATCACTACGGGCCCTGGGACATTACCGTGGGCTACGCCAGCGGCACGCCGCCGGCGGGCGTCAGGAACAGCCCGCCGACTTTCGACGGCGCATTCAGCGGCGTGCAATGGCGCCTGGGCGATACGGGTCTGTCGGCGCTGGCCGAATACGACGGTCGGCAAAAGCACGCCGGGCTGCGCTGGCATACACCGCCGCTGGCCGCACTGGGCCAGGCCGAACTGGTGGCCAGCCTGCACCGCTCCTTCGATGCGAGCACGCCCACAGGCGTGAGCGCCAACGCCAGCAATTTCGCCCTGAGCCTGGTGATCCCGCTGGGTGTGGACCGCGCTAAAACCGCCGCCTGCGAACCCGAGCAACTGCAGGAACTGCCCGCACTGGACGCCCAACCCGACCCCCATGCGCTGCAGCCCACCCCAGAGGACCGCCTCGCTTCGCTGCGCCAGGCGCTGGTGGCGGCGGGCCTGGAGCGCGTGCGCGTGGGTCTGCGCGAGGGCGCGTGGGGCACTTCAGTCGTGGTCGAATACGAAAACCACCGCTATGCGCAAAACGAGGTCGACGCCCTCGGGCTGGTATTCGGCCTGGGCGCCGAAATGTCGCCGCCCGGCACGCAGCGCGTGCATGCGGTCACCTTCAAGGAGGGCCTGCGCCTCTACGAAACCTCGGTGGGCGTCACGGCCTATCGCCAGTTCCTGCGCGGCGGCCCCGCCGGCTACGTCACCAACAGCCTGATCTGGGACCGCGTGCGCCCGGACCTCGCCGCGCAGACGCGCTGGATCGATGCTGTGCCGGCGGCGTTTTCGCGCGTGCGAGTCGAGATTAAACCGGATCTGGCCTACTTCATCGGCACTGAAGTCGGGCCGAACGACTATGCACTCGCGGCCAATGTGCAGGCGATCGCGCCGCTGTGGTCGGGGGCGCGGCTGTACGCGAGCTACCTGGTACCGCTAGCCAACTCGAGCAATATGGACGATGGCGGCGTATTCGCGAGCTCGCGCCAGGAACAGGGCCTGAAAACGGCGGCCGTGCAGCAGTCCTTCTGGTGGTGGGACAGGCGGGTATTGGCGAATGTATCGGCGGGGCGCTTTTACTACGACACCCTGGGCGTGCAGGGGGAAGCTGCGGTGTTCGTGCCCGGGTCGGATGACTGGCTGCGTTTGCGCGGCGCCGCCTACAAAGACGCCCCGGGGGGCATTTGCGGCCAGGACCGCGCCTACGCTGCCAGCTACCGCCATATGTTCACTCCCACCATGTGGCTGGAAGCCGGGGCGCAGCGCTACAGCGACGGCAGCAACGGCCCCTCGGTCGAATGGACGCGCTGGTTCGGCGACGTAGGGGTGGGCCTCTTTTACCAGAAAGGCGGCGACAACCAGTTTGTCGGCCTGCAGCTGAGCTTCCCGCTCACGCCCCGGCGCGGCATGGCGCCCGGGCCGGTGATTTTGACCGGGCCTTCGCAGTACGTGCAGCCGATCCGCACCCGGCTGTCCAGCGGCGGCGGTCAGGGTAACGCGCTCCAGCCAGGCGCCGCGCTCGACCTGAAACTGGACACCAGCCTCAGCCTGGATCTGCTCAACGCCGGCCGCCTGAGCCAGGCCTATTTCACCGGGCAGGTGTACCGCATGCGGGAAGCTTTTTTTCTGTACAAGCCTGATTTAGATCAGCGTGGACCGTGAATATCGCGCTATACTCTTGTATCGCTGGCGAATTCACTAATATGTATTGGCAGAGATGTGCGGAAATCGGCGGGTATTGACAGAAGTTCAATCTGGTAAAGGGAGTACGAAATGAATACGAGCATATCTAGCAGCACCGCGTTTTTAAGATGGGCCGGTTGCCTGACATTGACAGCCACCTTGTTCGGCTGCGGCGGGGGCGGTGGCGATTCACTTCCACCTCCTGTCACTGTTGCTACGGGCAACGTGGCGGTTCCAATAACCGCAGCATCGGTGGGCGCGCTGGTCCCTGCGAGCGCTACGCCTACGACCTACCAATTTACTAGCGGGTTTGCCGGTGTTGACCCCTTGGGCGCTCCCATAAATATCGGCGGACTTACCACATTTGCTTTCACCAATGCGGCGGCATCGCCCACCTTCAAAATCACGAATGGTGGCGGCACGGCTACTGGCACTACTACCTTTGGCTCCTGCACTTTTACCGTGACGACTTCAGACGTTGCGATTCTGCCTGCGGGTACGGTGATGAAAGTTGATCCCTGCACACTTTCGGTCGCAACGAGCGGCGTCACGGCTGACGGGACGTCGAGCACGCAAAACTCAACACTGCTTTTCGGTACGACCAGTTCAACCACGACTGGTGTCACAGTGACTATCGACAGCGCTGGCAACGTTAATGTTGGCGGCACCGACGTAGGTACCGTGACAGTGGCACCGGTCACGGGCGCCGGTGGTTGATTCCCTGAAGCATTTGTAGAAGAACGAACCCGTCGCTGCAGGTTTGAACTCGCAGCGACGGGTTTGGTGAGCCAGAGATTTCCACAAAGCCGCGGCACTTGTCTGGCTTTGTCGCAGATTGGGTCGTTCGCAATTTTCCTCCTATATTTCAGTGAGCAGCGTGCAGCGGACCTGATCTGCTGCATAGCGCGTGGGACTTCCATTGCGAAATCGTGGCGTGGCGTCCGTGGTCTACCGACTGAGGTATTGGGATCGAGGGAAGGTAGCAAGACGGGCTTTGCGCGAGGTCGGCGCTAGGCATGGCGGTAGCCTGCGCGTCGTTCCAACTGTTATGATTTGCATTAGCGTCAGGTCTCAAAATCAGTCTATGCCAATAGTGCAATCACCGACCAAAGTATCCGTGTCCGCATACGCAAGAACCGCTGCGCTGGCGCTCGCCGCCTTCATCCTCGCCGGCTGCACCTTTTCCCCCGGCCTGTATTTCACCGACACCGCGCAGAGCGGCGAACAGGGGCTGGCCACCTGCCGCGTAGGCGATACCCCGCCGCCCGGCGCGCTGATCGACATCACGCCCGAACTGATCCAGCACCAGCGCGACACCCGGAGCACCGACGTGGGCGCCGACATCAGGCGCCTGTTCGGCGTCGCCAAGCCTTACCAGATAGGCCCCGGCGATATATTGAACATCGTCGTCTGGGACCATCCCGAACTGAGCATACAGCCGGCATCGGCATCGATTGGTACCGATGTGGTCGGCATGTCGCTGGTCGGCAACGGCTATCCCGTCAGCCCTGAGGGCCTGGTGCAGTTCCCGTATGCAGGCAGCCTCAAGCTGGGCGGGCTCACCGATTTCGAAGCGCGCGACCTGTTGGTCGAACGACTGTCCAAATACCTTAAAGACCCGCAGGTCACGGTGCGCGTGCAGACTTTCCGCAGCGGCCGCGTCTATGTGGACGGCGAAGTGGCGCGCCCCGGTCTGCAGGCCATCACTGATCTTCCCGCGACGCTGCCGGACATCATCAACCGCGCCGGCGGCTTCACCGCCGCGGCCGACCGCTCCACCGTGACCGTGTCGCGTAACGGCAGCACCACGGTCCTCAACGTGCCGCAGCTCACCGCTCTGGGCGTCAACCCCTCGGACATCCTGCTAGGCAGCGGCGACCTGGTGCGGGTGCCCCATCGCGACGAATCCAAGGTCTATGTCATCGGCGAGGTCCTGCGCCCCACCTCGCAGCCCCTGCGCAACGGCCGCCTCACGCTCAACGAGGCGCTGGGCGAGGCCGGCGGCGTCAACCCCAACTCGGCCAACCCGAGCCAGATCTACGTGGTGCGCAGCAAGCACGGCAATCAGCCCGAGATCTACCACCTCGACGCGAGCACCCCCGTGGCCTATGCCCTGGCCGAAGGCTTCGAACTCAAGTCGCGCGACGTGGTCTATGTCGACCCGGTGCCGCTGGTGCGCTGGAACCGCGTCATCAGCCTGATCCTGCCTAGCGCCGGGGCCCTCACCAGCGCCTCGACTATCTCCAACAATTTGCAGTAGCGGATGAAGCAGATACTCACGCTATGTGCCGGCAACATCTGCCGCAGCCCGATCGCCGCTGCCTTGCTTGAGCGCGAGTTCCCCGGCAAGACCGTAATGTCCGCTGGCTTGGGCGCGCTTGAGGGCAGCCCTGCCGATCCGCTGGCCGTCGAAGTTGCGGCCGCGCACGGGCTAGACCTCTCGCGCCACCGCGCACGCCAGCTCGCGAGCTGGATGTGCAAGAGCGCCGAGCTGATCCTGGTGATGGAGCAGGGCCACAAAGCCGAACTGGCGCGACAGTATCCGCTGGTGCGCGGCAAGGTATTCCGCCTGGGTGATGTCGGCAATTTCGATATCGCCGATCCCTACCGCCGGCCCAAAGCGGCATTTGAAGTGGCTTATAGCGATATCGCACGCGGCGTGGCCGACTGGCTTCCCCGCCTGCAAGAATTCTAAATGAGTCTTTGCACATGACCTTACCCCAACCCGACCTTGAGTCACAGCCGGAGCAGATACAAGACGAAAACAGCGAATTGAATCTGCTCGATCTGCTTGACGTGGTGCTCGACAATCGCTGGCTTGTTGCCGTGGTCACCGGGTTTGTCATTGCACTGGGCGCAGGATACGCGTTTCTGAGCAACCCCATCTACGAGGCCGACAGCCTGATCCAGGTGGAGGATACCAAGTCCGGCAATGTTGGCGGCCTGTTGGGCGACGCAGCCAGTTTGTTTGAAATCCGTTCGCCCGCCACGGCCGAAATAGAAATCCTGCGTTCGCGCTTGGTGGTCGGGAGGGCGGTACAAAACCTTAGCCTCGACTTGAGCGTAACGCCAAGATATCTTCCGTTGGTGGGTCGCTGGCTCGCGCGCCGCGCTACCGGACCCTCCGCCCCGAGATTTCTAGGAGTGAGAGGCTACGTCAGCGGTAACGAATCGCTCACGGTCGAACGCTTCGAGGTTCCGCCTGCTCAGGAGGGCGAGCGTTTCAGCGTCGTACTCACCGCGCAGGGCTACGATCTCCTGTCACCCGATGATGCATTGCTCGGCAAGAGTAAGGTGGGACAGCCGCTCGAATTTGCATTAGCTGGTGTGCCCGGCCATTTGCTGGTTACAGGTGTCACAGGCGAGCCTGGCGCTACCTTTTATCTGGTGCGTTCATCGCTACTGCAAGAGACTGAGGAACTGCAGCGCAGATTGAACATTTCTGAGCAGGGACGCCAGTCGGGTGTGATTCGTGCCAGTCTGGAAGGCGACGACCCAGTGCGTATAGCGCGCGCACTCAACGAAATCGGTGCACTCTACGTGCGCCAGAACATCGAGCGCAAGGCCGCCGAGGCGGAAAAGACGTTGGGCTTTCTTAGCTCCGTCCTACCGCAGCTGCGTACGCAACTCGAGGATTCGGAAAAGAATTTCAACCAGTTTCGCAACCAGCGCGGTACCTTTGATCTCGGTATTGAGGCCAAAGTGGTGCTGGATCAGGCCGTCGCACTCCAGACCAATTTGCTAACGCTGCAGCAAAAGCGCCAAGAGCTTACCGCCCGGTTTACAGCCTTGCACCCGAGCGTTCAAGCCGTGGATGAACAAATAAGGAGCATTAACGTCGAAATAACAGCTGTGAACGCTCGAGTTAATACCTTTCCCAGCGTCGAGCAAGACCTGTTGCGTTTGACGCGCGATGTCAAGGTGAACACTGATCTGTACGTCAGCTTGCTCAACAGCTCGCAACAACTGCGTTTGGTCAAGGAGGGCAAGGTTGGCAACGTGCGCATTGTTGACGTGGCAGCCGTGCCGGAAGTAAAGGTCAAGCCAAAGCGCACCTTGGTATTGGTAGCGGCGGCTGCACTAGGCCTGCTAGCCGGCATAGCCTTCGCGTTTGTCCGCAACAGTCTGCGCCACGGCATAAAGGACCCGGCGGACATCGAACTGCACTTGGGCTTGAGCGTGTTTGCCACCCTGCCGCACGCCGAGGCGCAGTTGGAATTCGCGCGGAATGCCAAAGCTAAAATCCCCGGTATGCATGTATTAGCCGTAGCGGTACCGCAGGATCAGGCCATTGAAAGCCTGCGCAGCCTGCGCACCGCGCTGCAGTTCGCCATGCTCGATAGCGCAAACAACGTAGTGGTTATCACGGGCCCGACGCCGGGTGTCGGCAAAACATTCACCAGCGTCAATTTTGCCGCCGTACTCGGCGCTGCTGACAAGAAAGTGCTGTTGATCGATGCCGATTTGCGCAAAGGCCACCTGCACGAATATTTTGGCCTGAGACGCGCCAGAGGACTTAGCGACGTGGTAAGTGGCAGCGTTAAGGCCGAAGAGGCCCTTCGCCGCCAAGCTGTCCCTAATGTGGACTTCTTGAGCACCGGTACGATGCCGCCCAACCCTGCCGAGGTACTAGCGGCGCCCGCTACGCGCTCACTTTTGCAGCAGATGATCAGCCAGTACGACTTGGTAATTATTGACACCCCGCCGGTGCTTGTCGCGGCCGATACTGCCATTCTGGCTTCCTTTGCCGGCGCAGTGTTTATGGTGGCGCGCGCTGACGTCACGACATTAGGCGAATTGGAGGAATCAGCCAAGCGCTTGGCGAATAGCGGTGTGCGAGCCCGAGGGGTGATCTTCAACGACCTCAATCTGAGCAGGCGTCGCTACGGCTATGGCGCGGGCTACAAGTACAGCCGCTATCGCTATACCAACTATCGCTACTAATATCATAACGCGTTACTTTCAAAGCCCATCCATTGTAGGAACGAGCCTGAGCGCGAACTGGGGTGTTGGCTTGCAAGCTCGCTTCTTCGCGATGATGTGCTAGGCCCCACGATTATTCGCCACATTGCCTGGAAGCATTTCCGGCGGCAATGTACCGTAGCGCGTTGAACGTGGTGGTCGTGACAGCTCTGAGTTTCGGTCATATTACGCGACGTTGAGTTGAACGGTCGAATCCAGCTTTACGCTTCGCGCCTGCGCGTTGCGCAGTTGTTTCATGTCACGGAAACCGCGCACGCAACGAAATCCGGTGGTGGCCTTGTGCAGAGCGGAACCAACCCAACGAAGCACCATCTGGCCATTTATCCAGCGCGTCACGTTGGGCAAGCGGACTGTTGAGGTTTTCGATGGGATTAGTGCTTCTGAGCGTCTTGTAGAGAGCCCCGTCGATTCCAAGGCCTGTTTTGAGGGTGAGTGTCTCTTTGAGCCCCTCAAGCACGCTTGCACAGGCGCCAGGATGACCGCTGGCGAGGGAACGAGCAAGGTGTTCGACTCGTTGCTTGGAAATGGTTGCAACTTTGCTCTGCCAAGCATCGCGCAGTGCAGGCTAGATGCTTGCATACAAATAAGTCCATTTTTCATGGAAAGATTCCGAGTCGAAACGCAACATTGGTATAGCTAATCAGTAATTGCTTGACACAGAGCTTGTCGGGTAGAGCTTCTGTCGCTCGACAAGCGATTATGACGAATCCCTTTGGGAGATCATCGTAGATCTTAGCAAGGTCCCGTGTATGGCCTTAATACAAGATCCTGACGATGCAAAAAAAAGGTAAGTAAATTCAACTCGCACGAGTGGCAAGAAATCTAATAAACTGCCCAGCCGTCTTGTTTTGATTTGCGTCCGATACTACAGCTATTTCAAATCCACTGATACGAAAAAAGCGCATAAGATCTTCACTGTGAAAAAAGTACGCGGTGCGATTTACACCCGCCGTGAACCCCGTTGTTTCGAAATATCGTTTAACACGATACAATTCTCCGTTATGTCGTAGCGTTTCCCACGCGCCCTTGGGTAGAGCGTCGGTAGCGCAAAAGCCACCAATGAACACCCTGTCCGCAAGCCTTGTCAGCAAGCCAAGGAACACCAGCGGGGCGATGCTATGGTAATAGACCCCATGCGCAAAAGCTAGATCGAAGCGGCCATATCGAGCGGTGTGTGCGTTGTGAAAGTCATCAATGGTTATGTGCGCACTCAATCCGGTGGCTTCGAGCGCTGCGCGCGTTTTAAGGACATTTTCAGCTCGTGCCTCAATTGAAGTTACGTTAGCGCCCAAGTAAGAAAGTCCGCAGGTTTGATATCCATCGAACGGGCCAAACTCAATTACTCGCTTTCCCGTGAGATTGAATAACCCGTTTAATTGCTGCAACGGTCCGAAGAATTCCTTTCCTAAGTATATTGGAAGCGCTTCTTCCATGGTTTTGAAGTAGTCAAGCTTGGACGCGAGAAAGTACATCAAAGCGAACGATCCAAGCAATTCGGATAGAACCATGACGCGGGCGCCGTGAGCGGACGTCGCGCGGTCGACAAGCTCCCAATGCTCATTTGCGTAAGGAATTCTGGCAATAACGCCGGGCTCGTCGATGCAATTCCAATCCCACTCACGCACAGTGGCATCGACACCTTCACCGCGAAGACCTGGAAGCCAGGATTGAAGGTCCTCAGCATCGCCGAGCAACGCAGTGGTCGTCACTCCGCGATTCCTTAACGCTCGCCCCACCATCGAGCCGATATGCTCCGAGGCCAACACTGCTTCAAGCATATCGTTACGCGCGGGGTCACGAGACAACTTCGCTCGAACAAATTCGATGTTATCTGCGATAGAGCGATACATAATGCGATGGATAATCTTATCTACTTGAGCGAGCATTCAGACGACTCCTTGGGAAAGTAGTGATACGCAGTTAAACCGAATAGGCTTAGGTTGTCAAATGCTGCACGTAAGCTCAGCTCTTCTACCTGAAATCTTGTGTGGGAGGTCATATCATCTCAATTAAAGGAGACCTAAATGACCGACAACACCAAACCGTACAAGGCCCGGAAACGCAAATCGAAGGGGCCATTTTCCGATGATCTTCTGGATCAATTGCTTGCCCAATTGAGAGGTCGCGACGCCGGCTTGCTACCCGTGCTTCGCAGCATTTGTTTCGCCGCGTACAACGTGTATCGCGACAGCCTGAGGGAGGCTGGAAAAGATGGAGTCCAACGGATCGTGTAATTTAACGGTTTGGAGGGCACAGATGGAACGGATACCGAGAGGGGTGTACACGCCGGAATTTCGGGCGGAGGCAGTTAAGCTAGTAGAAACGGAAGGGCTATCAATCGATCGTGCTGCGAAGCGGCTGTCGGTGCCGAAAAGTAGCCTGAGCAACTGGGTGCGAAAGGCACAGGCAGGCAAGCTTACTAGAGTGGGCAAAGGACAGTGGCTACCGAGCGAACTGGAACTCGAATTGGTGCGTACGCGCAAAGAACTGGCTGAAGTGAAACTGGAGCGCGACCTGCTAAGAAAGTGTGCAGCGTATTTCGCGAAGGAGTCGCGGTGAAATACGGTCGGATCGAGGAACTGCGATAGCAGTATCCCGTAGCAGCCATGTGTCGCGCATTGGATGTATCGGAGAGCGGCTATCACGCCTGGCGCAAGCGTCCCGCATCGGCACGGTCTTCAGAGAATGCCCGGCTGGAAATCGAGATCAAGGCCGCCCATGAGCGTACCCGGCAGACCTACGGTCCGGAGCGTTTGCAGGCCGACCTTGCCAACAACGGCATCCAAGTTGGCAATCATCGCATCAGACGGATTCGCCAGAAACTCGGCCTTCGCTGCAAGCAGAAGCGGAAATTCAAGGCGACCACGGATTCCAATCACACGCTGCCGGTGGCGCCGAACCTGCTGGATCGGCAGTTCGCTGTGGCGGCCCCAAACAAAGCCTGGGTGAGCGACATAACCTACATCGCCACCGACGACGGCTGGCTCTACCTTGCCGGCATCAAGGATTTGTTCAATGGCGAGCTGGTCGGCTACGCCCTGGATACCAGAATGTCGCAGAAACTGGTGCTGCGGGCACTGTTTCGCGCAGTGGCTACGAAGCGTCCTGGAAAAGGGCTGATCCACCACTCAGATCGCGGCAGCCAATACTGTGCGCACGCCTACCAGAAACTGCTGCGGCAATTCGGCATGCACGCTTCGATGAGTCGCAAGGGCAACTGCTGGGACAATGCACTGATGGAAAGCTGCTGGGGTTCCCTGAAGACTGAACTGGTTCATCACCGTCACTTCGCCACCAGGGAACAAGCCAAGCGCGAGATCACGGAGTACATCGAAATATTCTACAACCGGATTCGAAACCAGGCGCGACTCGGCCATCTATCGCCTGTGGCTTTTAGTCAGCAGTACTATGCAATTAAGATGGCGGCTTAACCCGTTGGACTATACCAATTGCAACCGACCTCAGACCGCGGCTACACGCGTACTCTGTCAGCGACTTGCCCTCGCGTTTGGCCGCCTGCAAATGCGGCCCCCATCGATCCAGATCGACTTTCCCGCTCATCCCACGCTCCTTGGTTCAACGAAGAAGCGCGTATCTATACGCGAATCACCCCACGCGCGGAAGAACGTGGTTTATTGATCGCTTACGAGATTCTGCTGGGCGAATATGGGCTAGTTGGGCAAATCAAAGAAGCAGTTGGCCGAGCGTATGCTGAGCGTGGAGCTGAACCATCATCTGGCGAGCGAGCGTGCTTAAGGCGATGAGCCTGGCAATCACCGCAATGGCAGCAGCGCCAAAACCGTGCTTACCCCCAATGGGCCGCTGCCCCTGGATATCCCGCGGGACCGGATCGCCAGTTCCGACCCGGTGCTGGTAGCCAAGCATCAACGACGGCTACCCGAGCTCGATGATCACATCATTGGCAGATACGCGCGCGGCATGACGGTGCGCGAGATTCGCGGCCACCTGCTGGAACTCTGCGGGCTGGAGGTTTCGCCTGAGCTGATTTCGACCATCACCGACGAGGTGCTCGCCGAGGTCGCCGAGTGGCAAGCCCGTCCGCTCGATGCGATGTACCCCATCATATACTTCGATGCGCTGCGCCTGAAGATCCACGACGAGGGTTTGTGTCATCGGTCACCCAATAATGGACACCTGTGGTCATTGAATTTTCCCCACCCCTCAATAATGAGGAGTAGGCGAAATGAGTTGTTCTGAAGACGTTTTGATGTCGAATCCGGTATTGCCCACAATTGATCCGCCCATTACGGGCGGATCGGAGGCGGAGATGCTGGGCAAGGATCGTTGGGAGCAGATTCGAGCATTGCATGAGGACGGAATCACGGTGTCGGGGATAGGCAAACGGCTGAACCTTGATCGAAAGACGGTACGACGCTGCCTGTCGATGATTGAATGGCAACCCTATCGGCGGGAGGTCAAACCCGAGACGCTGCTCGATGCGTGGCGCCCCTGGCTGGAGACGCGCGTGATCGAGGTGGGCTACTCCGCCCAGATCCTGTTTCAGGAATTGCGCGCCAAGGGTTTTGCCGGCAGCTACGAGACCGTGAAGCGCTTTGTTGCGCCGCTTCGCATACTGGCCGACCAGGCAGCACTGTGCCAGACGCGCTTCGAGACTGCGCCTGGCGAACAGGCGCAAGTCGATTACGGCCAGATCCAGGTGCAGTTCCGATCGCAGCCGGCGAAGGTGCATCTGTTTGTGATGACCCTGGGTTACAGCCGGCGCGGCTTTTACTCCGATAGCGGCAACGAGCAGATGGGTACCTTTCTGGAAGCACATGAGCG
Organism: Burkholderiales bacterium; assembly: GCA_014860355.1. Classification (GTDB taxonomy): domain Bacteria; phylum Pseudomonadota; class Gammaproteobacteria; order Burkholderiales; family SG8-39; genus 2-12-FULL-64-23. The sequence goes on from JACZJV010000142.1 coordinate 13,783, forward strand.
GGCGTTTGCTCACTTTGGCGGACTGTGCCGCACGATGCTCTATGACCGCCCCCGTATCGTCTGGGAGACCGGCAGAGAGGGCAAGCCGGGACACTGGAACCCAACCTTCTGGCGCTTCTCCGAGCACTGGGGGTTCGAACCCCGGCTTTGCGCCGCGTATCGGGCCCAGACCAAAGGCAAGGTGGAATCCGGGGTGCGCTATGTGAAGTGCAACTTTGTTCCGGGCCGCAGCTTTGTCGACATCGTTGACTTCGGGGAACAGTTGCAGCAGTGGCAGTCCGGGATTGCCGATACCCGGATTCACGGCACCGTGCATCAGCGCCCGATAGAGCGGTTCGCAACCGAGCAGCCGGCGCTGATCTCGATTCAGGGACATAGGCCGTTTGGCGAGTGCCTGGCGGTGAGCAGGATCGTTGCCGATGACTATCTCGTGAGTTACGACACCAACCGCTATTCGGTGCCGTTCCATCTGATCAGTAAGCCGGTCACGGTCCAGACCGATGCCGGGGAACTGGTTATTCGTCATCAGGATCGGGAGGTGGCGCGCCACCCCGTGTTGGCCGGCAAGCATCAGATGCGCATCCTGCCCGAGCATGGTCCCGGGGCTTTGGCTCGCAACCGCCGGCAACGGATTACGCAGCCCGAAGCCAGGCTCCTGAATCGCTGGTTCGGCCCACCCGAGGTCGAGGTCCGCGATCTTGCCACATACGAGCAGGTGAGCGTATGAGCGCCGTCCAACTCGAACGCTTGCAGGGACATCTGCAGCGGCTGCGCTTGTTCAAGAGTTGCGAACGGATCGAAGCGATCCTGCAAAAGGCCGCCGCCGAGGAAATCGGCTACGCCGACTTCCTCGGCCAGGTGCTCTCTGAAGAAGTCGCCGCCAAGACCAGCAAGAATGTCGCCATGCGCACCGCCATGGCCCGCTTTCCCTTCGTCAAAGCGCTCGATGCCTTCGATTTCGGCTATCAGCCCTCGATCGATAAAAAGCAGTTGACCGAATTGGCCAACTGTCACTTTATCGAGCATGGCGAGAACATCGTAATTCTCGGTCCACCCGGCGTTGGCAAGACGCACTTGAGCGTCGGGCTCGCGCTCAAGGCGATCGAGCTTGGCTACCGGGTGCTGTTCACGACCGCTGCGGCCATGATCGCTACCCTGACCAAGGCATCGGCTGAAGGCAAGTTCGAAGACAAGCTCAAGGTCTACACCACGCCCAAACTCCTCGTCATCGACGAGATCGGCTATCTGCCCATTGACCGGATGGGTGCCAACTTGTTCTTCCAGCTGATCAGCCGGCGCTACGAGAAGGGACCGATGATCCTCACCAGCAACCAGTCGTTCTCTGCCTGGGGCGATGTGTTTGGCGACCGCGTGATCGCCACCGCCATCCTGGATCGTCTGCTGCATCACGCCATTACGCTAAATATCCGCGGTAATTCGTACCGGCTCAAGGATAAGCTCAAGGCTGGCCTGATCCGGACCGAAGAATCCGACGCTGTCAGTTGACCCACCGGGGTGGGGAGATTTCGATGACCATAACTGGGGAAATTTGGGTGACCGTTGACAGGTTTGGTCAAAAACAAGGCCGTGTATCTGGCTCTGGGCATTGATGCCACCGGCCGCAGGGAGGTCCTAGGGCTGTGGATCGAGCAGACCGAGGTGGCCAAGTTCTGGCTCAAGGTGTTCAATGACCTGAAGAACCGTGGCGTGGCTGACGTGCTGATCGCCGTGGTCGATGGCCTCAGGGGGTTCCCCGAAGCCCTCGAAGCCACATTCCCCATGGCGCAGACTCAGATCTGCATCGTGCATCTGATTCGCAACTCCCTGAGCTACGTGGTCTGGAAAGACCGCAAAGCGATTGCCGCCGCGCTCAAGCCGATCTACCAGCCTGCCAATGCTGAGGCGGCCGAAGCGGCGCTCACGGCCTTCGAGCGAGGGTTCTGGGGCACCAAATGTCCGCCGATCGCTCAAGCTTGGCGCCGGCAACGGACGCAGGTGACACCGTTTTTTGCCTATCCGCCTGAGTTGCGTCGCATAATCTACACAACCAACGCCATCGAAAACCTGCACATGCAATTGCGAAAGATCCTGAAAAACCGGGGCCACTTTCCCAGCGACGTAATCGGCCACCAAACCGCTCTATCTCGCTCTGCGCAACGCCAGCAAGAAATGGAACATGCCGCCGCGCATCTGGAGGGACGCGGCCAATTAGTTCGCGATCATGTTCGGTCAACGCTTCACCCAGCAGGTGTAACATGCACACGACTTGCCCACCGCGTCGTGTCGTTCGTCGCAAGCGACGCCCTCGGCCGTGGACAAGTCTGCACCGAAGCCTTTCACACAAATATCCGGATACGCCCCGACTCTTACCGTAACCGTTCAGCATTTCTTGGAACATTGCAATTTTCCGCGGCCAATTTTGTTAAGACACCTCAAGCTAGTTGTCGATAGCGCCAAAACGGACCACGGTTTTCGCCGTTATTTCGCAAATACGTCGTGGATATTTGCTGAGCAACTACTGCGCATGATTGCTGGCCTGTTGGTGGGCATCTGGGTAGCGCGCTATCTGGGACCCTCGCAGTTCGGATTGTTCAGCTATGCGATTGCTTTCGCAGCGCTATTCGGCAGCATAGCCAAGCTCGGACTAGACAGCATCGTTGTGCGCGACTTGGTGCGTGACCCGAACCAACGGGATTTGTACTTGGGCACGGCGTTTTGGCTAAAGCTATTTGGGGCATTGGCTATGCTGGGGATAATCGGCATCGCCATGCAATTCACATCGAGCGACACCACCACCAAGATCTATGTATTCATTGTCGCGAGCGGGGCGATCTTCCAATCCTCTGAAGTAGTCGATTTCTATTTCCAATCTAAAGTACTCTCCAAATTTGTTTCAATTTGCAAGCTTGCGCAACTTCTGACATCGTCGCTACTAAAGCTCTATTTAATTGTTGTGCGAGCGGAATTAATCTGGTTTGTTTGGGTCAGTCTGGTCGATCAAACTACGCTCGGCATATCGCTTCTTATCGCTTATCGTGCGCAAAGGATTGGAAGATTCTTCAGCCATTTTGACATGGTGACCGCTAGAAAAATGCTTCGAGATAGTTGGCCTTTACTCTTTAGCGGCTTAGTTGTAATGGTCTATCTGCGGATTGACCAAGTTATGATAAAGGAGATGTTGGGTGAAAAGGAGGTCGGACTGTATTCCGCTGCGATTCGAATTAGTGAAGTTTGGTATTTTCTCCCATTGATTCTCACAAAGTCTCTATTTCCATCCATTGTCACTGCAAAGACGAAGAGCGAAAACCTTTTCTATTCGAGGCTCACCAAGCTATATGGCTTTTTGTTGTTGATGGGAGTGGTGATTGCATTGCCTGTGACATTTTTAAGTGATCGGTTGATTGTCCTGTTATATGGTGTGGCCTACAAACAGGCTGGTCAAGTGCTGATGATACATATATGGTCTGGAATCTTCGTTTCCGTGGCTCTGGTAAGTGGTAGCAGATATTTAAGTGATAATCTTCAAAGGTATGCGTTTTTTAGAGCGGTGTTTGGTGCGGCCATCAACGTCGCCCTGAACCTAATTCTGATACCAATCTACGGATCAGTTGGCGCTGCTGCTTCCACTGTTGTTGCACAAGCAATGATGGCGCTGCTGTTTGACATATTGATCCGGAGAACCAGAATTGTCTTTAAATGAAAGTCAAATGATGAATTTCAAGATCAAATCCTTGTTGTGGCATAGCTATTCTTTCGCTTCGATGGTTGCGTCATATATAAAGATAAAGGCACTGGGCACCAATATTGCGAAACTTGAAATTGGCTCAGGTCCGCATAAGCGAAAAGGGTGGCTAACGGTAGATATGTGCAATGGCGCCGATGTCTTTTGGGATCTTCGTAAAGCGCTTCCATTTAAGGATGCCAGCTTTCATCAAGTGTATTGCTCTCACGTGCTTGAACACTTTGCGTACCAGGATCTTATGGCTTTGCTTCGTGAAGTTCACCGAGTGCTGCGCGTAGGTGGTGAATTTCTAATCGCTGTTCCAGACGCGTCATTGTATGTTGATGCTTATTTGGGCAAACGCGATGGAGAGGAATTGCTGAGGTACAGACCTGCCGTAATATCATCAAATAGAATGGATATCTTGAACTACATGTTTTACATGGATGGCCATCACAGATTTATGTTTGATGCTGAGAACTTGGCCTTTCATTGTAAGGCGGCAGGCTTCTCTAACTGCGTTTCACGCCCATTTGATTCATTGGTGGATATGCTCTCCCGCGATTACGAGAGCCTTTATTTTTCGTGTCGCAAAACGAGCTAATAGCATCAATACACGAGTTCCAATTATCGGCGATGTCTTTCTTTAAATTCCATTTTTGTCATAATTGCCGCATCTAGGATGGATTTACAGAAACCAATGCCCGTTTTCGACAACGTCTCACAGCGATACGATAGATCGTGAAGTTCAAATAGCAATGTCGGAAACGTTTATTATCTCTGCAAATATGTTTGAGCCGCCATTTGCGTTGCGCACGGCAGTTCTATTTCTCGTTTTCAATAGGCCCCAAGTAACGGCTCAGGTGTTCAACGCTATCCGACAAGCTAAACCGCCGCGGCTATATGTCGCGGCCGATGGTCCGAGGGCGAATCGCCCCGGTGAAGCCGGACAATGCGACGAGGTTCGGCGCATCGCATCATCGGTAGATTGGCCATGCGAGGTAAAGACGTTGTTCCGCGACCAAAACTTGGGGTGCAAAGCAGGTGTTTCGACTGCGATCAGCTGGTTCTTCGAAAATGAATCTGAGGGGATCATCGTGGAAGATGATTGCCTCCCAAGCCTGAGTTTCTTTTGGTTTTGCGAATCGCTGCTTGAAAGATATCGGGACGATGCAAGGATCTGGCAAATATGCGGCTCAGCATTCGTGGCCGAGTCAATTGCGTTAGAAAGAGAGGCTTCTTATATATTTTCGAAATATGGACCCATCTGGGGATGGGCAAGTTGGCGACGCGCGTGGGCGCATTACGACGTAAAGATGGTGAAATGGCCGCATATGAAAGAGGCGCTGTGGCTAAACTCTGCCTACGATGACGCGAATGAACGGGAGGAAAAGCTAATTGTGGGTGAGAAGCTATACAGGAACGAAATAAATACTTGGGATTTTCAGTGGGGATTTGTGAAGAATTATCAAAGCGCACTATCAATCGTTCCAACTCGTAATCTAGTATCGAATATAGGTTTCGGTACTGATGCAACGCACACCAAGTCAGGCAAAGCCCCCGTTCTCAATCGCAGCGAAATTATATTGCCAATACAACATCCGGAATTCATTCTGGCGGATGCGGAACATGACCGGCTTTACTGTGAGAGTGCGTGGGGGCGACGTGGTGGTTGGATTGGTAAAATCATTCATCGTCTAGCTTTGCTTATATTGCGAAGAGAGAAGCGTACATGATATCGCCTATGCAAATGCTTAGCATCGCAATGAAGAAAATTCGGTTCGCAGGGTCGCGTCAAATTGTGGCGATGCAAGCGCGAGACTCCGTGGTTTCCCAAAAGCTCCTTATGGAGCATTACCGAACAGGGCGCGATGGACATCTAAGGCATTTTAGAGATATTGGTTTTGGACTATATTCCCAGCATGACGAAGATGGAATTCTCCTCTATATATTCGGGTTAATCGGTGTAGTGAGCCATCGCTCAGTTGAAATATGTGCGGGAAATGGGATCGAATGCAACACTGCCAATCTAATAGTGAATCATCGGTGGACAGGACTACTTGTTGATGGGAGCGGCGAAAATGTCATCGCCGCGAAAGAGTTCTATCGGGCACGGCCCGAGACAATGCATTGGCCACCCGACATTGTGGAGGCGTGGCTGACCCGCGATAACGTGAATGCAATTTGTCAAACCGCTGGTTATACCGGGGAAATCGATCTGCTTTCCCTTGATATCGACGGAGTCGACTATTGGATATGGCAGGCGATTACAGTCATCAGCCCCAGAGTCATTGTTCTGGAATACAACCATCTACTAGGCCCAGAGGTATCTCGTTCTGTTCCTTATCGAGCGGATTTTATTGCCGAATTCTCGGAATTTGGAAGTGACTACGCCGGTGCATCGCTTCAAGCCTTTGTCAAACTCGGGCGAGCCAAGGGCTATCGATTGGTAGGCACCAATGCGATCGGAACCAACGCCTTTTTCGTGCGAAACGATATCCCCGTTGAACTCCTACCTGAAGCAAATCCCGCTGATGCGTTCAAGCATCCGCGGAGTCAGTATGGCGTCAAAATGCGGTATCCGCGGATTAGTGGCAAAGAATGGGTCGAGGTATGAAGTGAACATTGTGTAAATTGTGTAGTTACCGAACCTAGAGATTCAAATAATGCGTGTATCTATAATCACCACAGTTAAACATAACGTCGGGGATGACTTCGTTCGGGAAGGCATTCTTTACTTGATGAACTCGATAAATACTCTCAGCAATATCGAGGTGATCCATAAACATTCGCCGATTAGCGCGGTGCATGGGTTAGAGAAGATTAGATACCGCCGACTATCACAGGCGTTCGAACCTATGACGCGATTGCTTGGAACAAGAGATCGCATAAGCAATGCGGATGTATTAATTCAAAGTGGAGCGCCAGTCTATTGGTGTCACTCCGGAGGCCCGCACTGCGCTGACAACGAGTGGTTTGCTCCACTAATTAGAAAGCGCTTCTTACTGGATCGTCGCGGACGAAAATTTCTCAACATTGCAGGTGGAAGTTGCCAGCGCTATCACTCCAACGGCAGCGAATTAGATATTTGCCAAAAGTGCAGTGCGTATATTCGCGAGTTTTTCGACGTCTGCGACCTTACGCTGCTGAGAGACGAACTCGCGCGCACAATGTTGCGCAAGGCTGGGAGAGATGCTGTTGTTTTGCCATGCACTTCAATTTTCGCACGAGACCGGTTGGGTTTGACGGCAGGTGTGGGCGAGTACATCGTTCTCAATTTTATGGAAAACGGTGGACATTTCACATTTGGGCAAAGAATTGATCGCAATTTATGGCGTTCTCAATTTCAGCAGCTAGCCAGAGAAGCAAGGAAACATGGGCGAGTAGTTATTGCCTGTCACAATATTGGTGAGGAAAAGCTCGCTCAGCAGCTTGTGCCGGATTTGGAGCGCTTTTTGGTACCTAACGAACACAGCGAGTTCATGAAGTTTTATGCGCGCGCAAAATGGGGAATAGTCAACCGTGTGCACGCAGGATTCATGATGGCATCTTTTGGAAAGCCAGCTGTAGTGATTGGTAATGATACTCGTGCCTTGATGATCAATAATCTTGATTTGCCATCGGTGTTTGTTGGTGACGTTCAAAGCATTGGAGTGGGCGCGTTAGTCAATCGAGCACAATCGCGTGCGTCTACTTATATTGACGAAATTGAAGAGATAAGAAGCAATGCGAAGCGAAGCTATGTGTCGGCTATTGGTGACGCACTCGCGGCGAGTTAAATTGAAACAGTTTCTTCTAAATATGCGAGCAGTCTTATGGGCGATGTTCGATGGATTGGCGGTGCTCACGAGCTCCCGTGAGCCACGGCGAAATCTCATATTGGTTATTCGTTTGGACGCAATTGGTGATTTTGTGCTATGGCTCGATGCAGCAAGGGCATTAGTCCATCGCTACCGTGCACAAGGTTATTCTGTCGTATTGGTCGGGAACTCAGCTTGGGGGCGGTGGGCAAGGGAAATGGGCGTGGCAAACGAAATCTGGGAGATTGATGTACGCCGATTCATTGGTAACCTCCTATACCGCTGGCGGTGGCTGCATCGAATTCGCAAGGCTGGATTCAAGATTGCAATTCAACCAACATACTCTCGAGACTTTCTGGTAGGTGATTCTCTAGTGCGTTCCAGCTGTGCAGATCAGCGCATCGGTTCTGTGGGCGATGAAGCCAATATTGCTCCCCAACTTAAATCGTGGAGCGACCGCTGGTATACACGCCTAGTTCCTGCGACGTCGATGAAATTGATGGAGCTAAGTCGCAATGCGGAGTTTATGCGCGGCTTGGGTTTCACAGACTTTGTGGCCAGAGTGCCGACTATCGCCCAAATATCGAATATAGGGAATGTAGGGACCAATTGGTTGCCGAGGCGGCCTTATGCAGTCCTTTCCGTCGCCGCAAGTTGGCAAGGGAGAGAGTGGCCAATCGCTAATTTCATAGATATTGGTCAACGGCTAGTAATATACGGATTGCATGTTGTGGTGGTTGGCGCTCCAGCGGACCGCTGTCGTTTTTTTAACTTATTTAATGCTTTGCAGGATAAAGTCACTGATTTGGTAGGCAAGACTACGCTCGGCGATCTGGCGGAAGTGCTACGGTGCGCAACCGTTGTCGTAACAAACGAAACCAGTGCCGTCCATATGGGCGCGGCTGTGGGTTCACCTGTCGTATGTGTCTTAGGTGGAGGGCACTTCGGCAGGTTCGCGCCTTACGAAACGGAAGTGACGGAAGGGGATCGATATCTTCCTATTTTCGTCTCGGTAAAAATGGAGTGCTTTGGATGTAATTGGCATTGCAAATATTCACGGCAAAGAAAAGAGGCTGTGAAGTGCATAAACGATATATCCGTTGAGAAAGTATGGTCTGCAGTGGAAACAGTATTGAATGCGCATAAGCGCTTACGCGAATAGAGAAATTATGTTCGATAACGCTTTACGTGATCACCGATAGGTGATCCGCTGACGGCGTAACTTGGAGCCAGATCTACTACGGTCGGTTAATCAGCGCTGGCATATAGTCGACCAGACGAGGCGCTAGAACGCTATTTTTCGGTATTACTGCTTCGCTGGTCAATGCGCACCGCCTGACCCTAGGATTAGGTAGGACGCTTGACAGATTAGATTACTTCATTCGCGGGGTTAGTGTTTCGATCCCCCTAAATGCATGATCCGGCCACCGTATTGCATAACGCCTCTGGTGATTGAACATGTGTAGACCAAAATGCTAAAGATATCGGTCGTAACGACCGTCTTAAATGCTGCACCCTATGTGGAGCAGACAGTTAGATCCGTTATTGGGCAGAACGACCCAAACTTGGAGTACATTGTCTTAGATGCGGGCTCTACCGACGGTACATTCGAGAAGCTAGATCACTTCGCGCAGGAGATATCAATACTGGAGTCTTCACCTGACAAGGGCCAATACCACGCAATACAGGCAGGGTTAAGTAGGTCATCAGGCGACATCATGGCTTGGATCAACGCTGACGACACCTATTTGCCGTGGGCATTCTCAGTCGTTAGGGAAATATTTGCTAACTTCCCGGAAGTAGCATGGATTATTGGCCTTCCTGCACATGTCAATCGGCGAGGGCAAATGACTAGATTGGCGGGTCAAGCCGGTTCCTATCCTCGGCAATATATTCAGAACGGTTGGTTTCGCCCTCCATTGGCAGGCTATCTCCAACAAGAAAGTATCTTTTGGCGCCGAAGCCTTTGGGATGCGGCTGGTGGTCGTCTCGACCTGGCATTGGAATATGCGGCGGACTTTGAGCTTTGGACACGTTTTTCGTCATCAGCAGACCTCGTCGCGGTATCGGTACCCTTGGCGGCGTTTAGGCATCGCCGCGGTGAGCAAAGGTCGTCCTTGGGAATAGAAGAATACGAGAGGGAAGTGCAGCAGGTCTGCAGCCAGCGAGCGCGTCCTCCCTCATTGTGGAATTCCATCTCCCGCGCAAATCACGCAACTAGATGGCTATATGCGACGCTTCAGTGGAAGAGATCACCCCTTATTCAATATTATCGAGATGAGGATCGTTGGATATTGACAAATCAGCTTCGACCTATCTCGCAGATGTCACTACCTAACCTAATTTGCGACTACGCTACTCAACGTGCGGGGAAGGGTGCACGATAGGCTGCCGGATGATAGTCATATGAAGAATGCTTATGGCGTGCGATTTGTTCCTACAAGTTCCACTGGTACAGATATTAATAGGAATCTTATCGTTGCGATGGCCTTAACGACGATAGTCGGACTTCAAATACCGTTGATCTCGACTGGCCTTGCAGGGTTAGCCGTAGTGTATTTTGTGTTGTGGATCAGCAAGAAGCCGACAACATTGCCAGTAGGTTTTGTTTTCAGACTGCTATTGCTCGTAGCATTCGCGGCCATTTATGAGACGCGAGCAGCAGCGTTTGGCTTTGGGTCGATCGAAGGTGCAATTGCGTACGGTTGCCTCATCCCGGGGCTTTATGGCGTGGGTTACGCAATGGGACGGAATTTCAGGTCATCGCTCCAAATAATGTGGCTCGCCCTCTCGGGAGCTTTCGGATTCGTCGTGTTCGCCTTTTTGTCTTCCTCAGGCGCATACTCTCCCGGCGTTGCGACAATTGAAGAGTACGGCAAAGTAGCAGCTGGTTTCTGGGGTGGCCCATTGATTAATCGCCCTGGCCTCGGTTCGATGGCATCTTTGGGCATCTGTCTTATTCCAAGTTTGATGTTTATTTCGCGTAGGCATACGAGCAACTTTAGATTGCTTTTTCTATCACTCTTGAGCATGGCCGCGCTAGGCTTATACACGAACATTATATTGGCCAATCGTACGCCATTTCTTGCACTTGTAGCGGCGTTTTTAATTAGTGGATTGCTAGCGATGACAGGAGGATCGGCACGTTTCAAATTAAGGATTGTTGCAACTGCGGCTGTTTCAACAATCGTTCTGCTAATGTTCAGCGATGCAGTCATTGAATATAGTAGCAGACTGTACATCGTCACAAGATTTTTCGAGGAGGGTGTGGATACGGCGGGCCGCTATGATTCCTGGGTTGCTATGCTAGAGAACCTGAAAAACTTTCAAAGTGGAGGGCGATCCGCTTACATTGCAGGGAATACCTTCGTGCACAACATGTGGCTCGATGTAGCGTGGGATGCGGGTACAGAAGCGTTTCTCATGATAGTTCTGTTCCACCTGTCGCAAATCCCGGTCATTTTTTCTGCACTTGGGCAAAACGTTCCGATTATTGTGCGTGCGGTGCTGTTGGGATTAGGGACATCCATCGTAACCAATTTTATGCAGGAGCCAACAATGGCAGCATCCCAAGTGTATTTCTATTTTACTTGTTGGCTTTTCGGCCTTATTCTTGCCATGCGTAGCACGAAAGTTTACGGAGTAGGATCAGAACGGTCGAACCCCTCGCGCGTCAGAAAAAATATCGCTCCGATAGCGTCAAGACCAGGACGCGCAATATAGTGACGCGATCCCTAGAATGATGGGCAGGTCAAGACTGCTCGCAATCGCGAAGGGGAATTTCAATGGTTCGGTCGCAAAAGACGGGAAAGTGTCATGATTGTGGGACTCACTACCACTCCACTGCCAATGAGGAGGGACCTCACAACGGGCCGACTGGATATTTGTCGAGAGGCTTTCTCTGAAGAAAGGCGTCAAGGTTGATGTGTGAAGACCGCTTGACGGCTCCGCTGCTGGGATCGCTAATTGACGTGATCCATGAGGATAAGGCTCTGGGACGGATACTTTCGTGGGCGCGGAGGCGGGAAAGTCGCTACGTTTGCCTATGTAACGTACACTCGCTTGTGACGGCAGGACAGGACGCAGAGTTTGCTCTCGCAGTGAACGCGTCGGATATGGCGACGCCGGACGGCGCGCCAGTGGCGTGGATGCTGCGGCGGTTGGGATTTTCTGGTCAAAAGCGGATTGCCGGGGCGGATTTGATGTGGGCGGTTTGTGCGGCGGCGGCTGGCGAGGTCGGTCGTTCTCTTCGCGTCATCGCAAGCTCGGGAGTGGATGCTCGCTTGGCCGCGAATAATGGCGGAAATCTAATTCGCCGAGATCCTGCTGGACCCGCAATTACGAACGTGGAATCGGTTGAGTACTTAGTACCATCTATCTATTTGTATGGGAGTTCGGAAGAGACATTGACAATTTTGCGGCGCCAGTTGATCGCCTCATTTCCGGAACTAAAGATTGCCGGGGCGTATTCGCCGCCATTTAGATCGTTGACTCAAGTAGAGGACGCAGCCGTCATTGCGGCGATAAACAATTCCGGGGCTGGCGTGGTTTGGGTTAGCCTCGGTTGTCCGAAGCAGGAGAAATGGATGGCGGCGCACCGGGGACGAATTAACGCTGTGATGGTGGGCGTAGGCGCGGCCTTCGAGTTCCATGCTGGAACGATCAAGCGTGCACCGTTGTGGATGCAGCGCGCTGGTCTGGAGTGGCTGCACCGGTTTGTTTCTGAGCCACGCCGGTTGTGGAAACGCTATTTGGTAACGAATATTCTGTTTGTTCTGAGGGCGTGCCGGCAGCTGATTTTGGGAAAAAAATAACGAGACGAGCACGGCTTCCATAGTTGTCAACAGGCTCCATTCATAGATCGGGTAGAACTGTTCAAGCAAACGGAGTCAATTCTGGATCTCCAAAACTATGAACGCACTTTAGGTAGAGCATTACATGAGAAATTACAGCCTTCGTAAGCGCATTCTTGTCACTGGCGGCGCAGGTTTTCTTGGCTCACATCTTTGTGAGCGCCTGGTCGCGGACGGGCAAGATGTCGTGTGTGTTGATAATTTTTTTACCGGGACCAAAGATAATATTGCGCCGTTGCTGGGTAATCCGCACTTCGAACTGGTTCGCCATGACGTAACGTTCCCGCTATATGTAGAAGTCGATGAAATCTACAACCTGGCATGCCCAGCTGCGCCCATCCACTATCAATACGATCCAGTCCAGACTACCAAGACCAGCGTGCATGGGGCAATCAACATGCTGGGTCTCGCGAAGCGCGTCAAGGCCAAGATTCTTCAAGCTTCGACTAGCGAAGTGTATGGCGATCCTGAGGTGCACCCCCAGACGGAAAGCTATTGGGGAAATGTCAATCCGATTGGCATTCGTTCCTGTTATGACGAAGGTAAGCGCTGCGCTGAAACGCTTTTCTTTGACTACTGGCGCCAACACCATCTAAGGATTAAGGTTGCGCGCATTTTTAACACTTATGGTCCACGTATGCATCCAAACGACGGACGGGTTGTGTCGAATTTCATCGTTCAATCCTTGAGAGGTGAACCTATTACTGTTTATGGGCAGGGCCTACAAACTCGCTCATTTTGCTATGTGGACGATCTAGTCGATGGACTTATTCGTTTAATGGACAGTTCCGACGACGTCACCGGCCCCGTCAATCTTGGGAATCCAGACGAATTCACGATCAGGGAGTTGGCTGAGAAGATCATTGCTCTATCTGGGACAAAAACGGAATTGGCTTTTTCCCCCTTGCCTGCCGATGACCCTGTGCGGCGTCGACCCGATATCGCCATAGCCAAGGATAAATTGGGGTGGGAGCCCAAGGTAAACATTGATCAAGGTCTTAGAAAGACCATTGAGTTTTTTGACGGATTGCTTATAAATCAGAATGGGAGGACTTGAGCCTGCGTTGAACTATGTGCAACTCTTAGCTGAACCGCATTTCCATATTCGGTTATGTTCAGCGTGTTTGCGCTCGCTGCAAGGCCCGTTGAATCCCCACGCCGATCATTGCCCCGACCGCGTTGACGATGACGTCGGCAGTTTCAAGGGCGTGGCTGTGAGTGATGATTTCGCTTATTTCGTGGATCGCGCCGATGGCGGCGACGAACGCCGCGACCTGCGTCGCCGGGCGTCGCGGCCAGCCCAGGCCATACGCAAAGGCCAGCAGCGCGTAGGCGGCCAGATGCGCCACCCAGTGCATGGCGCCGGGAAAAGCCTGACCCGTTGCCGGGATGCTGCCGATGGTGAATAGGCCCAGCGTAAGCAGCACTGCCGCCGCCCTCGCGAGACTGGTGCTCCTGGCAAGTGCTGTTGCGTTCACGGCGCGCAGGGCGTGACACCCACGCAAATCGCAGTCCCGCGTAGCAGTTGCTTCATGCTCTCCTGAAACACCCCGCAGCGCGCCCGTTCTCCATCGCGCTCGATTCTTCCCGCCGAAAGTGTTTCCACCGGTACATCCCCCCGCTTCGTTCTTGCAACGCTTAACCGTCTATATTCAATTGGTTAGGCCGCAATTCGCGTTTCTGGCCATACGGACTGGACCGAATGGCCTGTTAACTATCTGCGCGCAAGTATGCGAAAATGCACGCCTTTCACTAATAGCACGAGCTGAGCAGTGGGTCTACATAAAGTCCATTCGCGCTTACCGCCCCATTTCCTTGCTGCAGGTGGCCCGGTAATTGCTAGCAATAGCACACGGCTAGCAGGACAGGCAGCTAAAGACAGGGTCAACTGATTGTTGGCAAGTGTAAATTGGGACGATAGGCCGTGACTGTGCTGGCAATTTGGCCTTGATAGCGAAGGGGCGTTTCTCGGTAATTCGTCACACTCTGTCTGGAAGTCGACAGCCCGGACCATGGCTGCTCACAGGGAGATTTTCGCAATGCAGGTTTTAGCTCGCAATTGAAACTCTGATGACTAGGATCAACGAGACTGAATGCAGCCGGGATACTGTCGGCAACATGGCCGGCCTGCCGCGACAGCACGCGCTAGCCGGGCCTCGCGGTATGTTCGTCACACTTTTGGCAATCCTTCAGGTCTAGATCGGAACAGCACCTATGGTGTCTAGAGGCATGGGTCTAATAAGGCCGCATGGCAGGAAGCTTTCCGCGCTGCATCGCGTGGTGGATTCGGCATCGATATTGCTCGCGCTCGTCGCCGCAGCGTACATCTACGACGGCCAGATGAGCAGCACCCGCTGGATCGCCGCGCTGCTCGCGGTGATCTATTTTCAGCTGGCGGGCGAAGTCCTGCATGTGTACGCCTCGTGGCGGACCTATACCCTGCGCCAGGAACTGTCCGAGCTCGCGATGGCGGGCATCATTGTCGGGGCATTGCTGGCGATGACGGGCTACCTGACCAAGACCTCGGATCATTTCTCCCGCACCGTGATGGTGACGTGGGCGGCGCTCAATATGACCGTCCTCGCCCTGCAGCGCATAGTGATCCGCACTGCACTGCAGGAGTTGCGCGCGCGCGGGCACAATTCGCGCCTGGTCGCGATTGCCGGTGCGGGCGATACCGCGCGCCGGGTGGCAGCGCGCCTGATGGCGGCCAATACGCTGGGCCTGCGTCCGGTGGGCTTTTTCGATGACAATGTTCCGGTCGGAACCATACCGGGGCCGGATTCGGATCTGGCCGTGGCAGGCGATCTGGACGATCTGGTCTGGCAAGCCAAGGACGGCGCGGTCGACTACATCTATATCGCGCTCCCGCTGGTCCGGGAGAAAGAGATCATGATGCTGATCCAGAAGCTGTCGGACACCACGGCCTCGGTCTTTTTCGTGCCGGATTTTTTCGCCTTCGAGATGCTGCAGGCGCGCCTGGCGGATATCAACGGCATGCCCGTCGTGAGCGTGTTCGAAACGCCGTTCCTGGGACTCGACGGCTGGCTGAAACGCGCCGAGGATCTGCTGATCGCGACCATAGGCGTGGTGATTACTTCACCCATCATGCTTGCGATCGCGATCGGGGTGAAACTCAGCTCGCCCGGGCCGGTGTTGTTTCGCCAGCGCCGTTACGGCCTGAGCGGCAAGGTGGTGGAGGTGTGGAAGTTTCGCACCATGACGGTGACCGAAGACGGCGAGGAGGTGCCGCAGGCGCAGCGCGACGATCCGCGCGTGACCCCGTTTGGTGCATTTCTGCGGCGCATGTCGCTGGACGAGCTGCCGCAGTTTTTCAACGTGCTGCAGGGGAGCATGTCGGTGGTCGGCCCGCGCCCGCATGCGGTGGCGCACAACGAGCAATACCGCGGGCTGGTGCCGGGCTACATGCTGCGCCACAAAGTGAAGCCGGGAATCACCGGCTGGGCGCAGGTGAACGGCTGGCGCGGGGAGACCGAGACCATCGAAAAGATGAAAAAGCGCGTGGAATACGACCTGTACTACATCCGCAACTGGTCGCTGCTGCTCGACTTCAAGATCGTGGCCATGACCGTCGTCATCGTGCCCTGGCAGCCGGGAACCTATTAGCCGGCTGTAGCATCCGCGCGCCGTCCTGGCAGCGGCGTTCCAGCATCAAGATTTGGCTTTCCGTGCCGCCCCGCGCGTCGGATTCAAGCCGCGCCTGACACCAACCCGACCCCTGGT
This sequence comes from Burkholderiales bacterium, assembly GCA_014860355.1. Classification (GTDB taxonomy): domain Bacteria; phylum Pseudomonadota; class Gammaproteobacteria; order Burkholderiales; family SG8-39; genus 2-12-FULL-64-23. Next base: position 29,901 of record JACZJV010000142.1, read on the forward strand.
ATGGTAAATTGATCCACGAATTTCGTGCCTACCCAGGATACCTACGCCCATGGACCGTGCCAACGCCTTCGAGACCGACCTGGACCGCAACCCGGCCAATTACGCGCCGCTGACGCCGCTGAGTTTCATCGAGCAGGCGGCCGCGGTCTATCCCGAGCGGACCGCCCTGGTGCACGGCGCGCGCCGCTACAGCTGGAAAGAGACTTATGCGCGCAGCCGGCGCCTGGCCTCGGCGCTCGCAGCCCGCGGCATAGGCACAGGCGACACCGTCGCGGTGATGGCCGCGAACACGCCCGAGATGTATGAATGCCATTTCGGCGTGCCCATGCTGGGCGCGGTGCTCAATACGCTCAATACGCGCCTCGATGCAGAAGCGATCGCGTTCATGCTGAACCACGGCGGCGCGAAAGTGCTGATCGCGGACCGCGAGTTTTCCGCGACTGTCGCCGGGGCGCTGGCGCAGCTGGAGCGGCGCCCGTTCGTGATCGACATCGACGATGCCGAATACACCGGAGCGGGCGAGCGCCTGGGGGAGACCGACTACGAAGCCCTGCTGGCCGAAGGCGATCCTGAATATGCCTGGCAGCCGCCAGCCGACGAATGGAATGCGATTTCGCTCAATTACACCTCGGGCACCACCGGCAATCCCAAGGGCGTGGTGTACCACCATCGCGGCGCCTACCTGAACGGCATCTGCAATATCGTCACCTGGAGCATGCCGCGGCATGCGGTCTATCTGTGGACGCTGCCGATGTTCCACTGCAACGGCTGGTGTTTTCCCTGGACCATGGCCGCCAACGCCGGGGTCAACGTGTGTCTGCGCAAGGTCGATCCGGTGCAGATTTTCCGGCTGATAAAGGAACACCGCGTCACGCATTACTGCGGTGCGCCCATCGTGCACAGCGCTCTGATCAATGCCGATCCGGCGCTGCGCGCGGGCATTACCCGCCAGGTGTCGGCCATGGTCGCGGGCGCGGCGCCGCCGGCGGCGATGATCGAGGGCATGGAAAGTATCGGCTTCGACCTGACCCATGTCTACGGGCTCACCGAGACCTACGGGCCTGCCACGGTGTGCGCCAGGCACGAGGCCTGGGACGCGCTAGCCATCGGCCAGCGCGCCGAGCGCAACGGCCGCCAGGGCGTGCGCTATCTGATGCAGGAAGGGCTGGCGGTGATGGACGGCGAGAGCATGCAGCCGGTGCCGGCCGACGGCGAGACCATGGGCGAAATCATGTTCCGTGGCAATATCACCATGAAGGGCTATCTGAAGAATGCCAAGGCGACGGCGGAGGCTTTCGCCGGCGGCTGGTTCCATTCGGGCGACCTGGCGGTGATGCAGCCCGACGGCTACGTCAAGATCAAGGACCGTTCGAAGGACATTATCATTTCCGGCGGCGAGAATATTTCCTCGCTCGAGATCGAGGAGGCGCTCTACCGCCATCCGGCGGTGCTCGCGGCGGCGGCGGTGGCGCGGCCCGATCCCAAATGGGGGGAGACGCCCTGCGTGTTCGTCGAACTGAAGCCCGGGGTGCAGGTGACTGCGGAGGAAATCATAGAACATTGCCGCGGCCATCTGGCGCGCTTCAAGGTGCCGCGCGCCGTGGTCTTCGGCGAATTGCCCAAGACCTCGACCGGCAAGATCCAGAAGTTCGTGCTGCGACAGAAGGCGAAATCGGCGCAGGCGATCGAGTAACAGCCGCCGCGCACGCGGGCGGCTCGTGACCTTGCCCTCGTGTTCCCGTAGGGGCAGGGCTAGGGGTGCAGTGAAACTGAGGAGCTGAAAGCATGAGTGCAAATACCCAGGCAGTAACGGCAGAACCCATCTTGTTGCGCCAGGACGAGGGCGGCGTGGCGACGCTCACGCTCAACCGTCCGATGCAGTTCAACTCCCTGTCGCAGGAGCTGATGAACGAACTCGAGCTCGAGCTCGACCGCATCGCCGCGGATGCCGGCGTGCGCGTGGTGGTTCTGGCCGGCGCCGGCAAGGCGTTTTGCGCCGGACACGATCTCAAGGAAATGCGCTCGGACGCGTCGAAGGAATTCCAGCAGGCGCTGTTCCGCCAGTGCAGCAAGCTCATGCTCATGCTGGTGCGCATGCCGCAGCCGGTGATCGCGCGCGTGCACGGCATCGCCACCGCCGCGGGCTGCCAGCTGGTGGCTATGTGCGACCTCGCGGTGGCTTCCGACAATGCGCGCTTCGCCGTGTCGGGGGTGAACCTGGGCCTGTTCTGTTCCACGCCTGCGGTGGGCCTTGCGCGCAACCTCGGGCGCAAGCAGGCGATGGAAATGCTGTTGACCGGGGAGTTCATCGACGCGCAGGCGGCGCTGGCGCGCGGCCTCGTCAACCGCGTCGTGCCGCTGGAGCAGCTCGACGCCGAAATCCGGAAACTGTGCGCTTCGATCCTGGCCAAGACGCCGGTGGCGATCAGGCTGGGCAAGGAGGCGTTCTACCGCCAGCTGGAGCTGGGGCTGGAGGCTGCCTACGATCTGGCCAGCGAAACCATGGCCTGCAATATGATGGCCGAGGACGCGCGCGAAGGCATCGATGCCTTCGTCGCCAAGCGCAAGCCCGAGTGGAAGGGCCGCTGAGCGCGCGAGCCCTGCAGCGCAGCGCTCCAAATCAAAACCGCGGCGCGCGCGTCTTATTCTGCGACGGCCGCCAGGTGGCTGATCAGGCCGGTACGCGCCATGGCGTCTATTTCCCCGGCGCCCAATCCCAGTTCCCCTAGTATTTCCCGCGTATGTTCGCCCGCGCGCGGCGCGGCGGGCAGGGTCTGTGCGCGCGCGCTGCCCGGCGCCTGCGGCAGCGGCAGCTTGCCGTAAGGCTGCTGTTCGGTCTCGCCGAAGTAGCCCATATGGCGCATCTGCGGGTCGGCGCGCAAGGCCGCGTAATCCTGCACCTGCGCGTACAGCACGTCGTGCTGCTCGAACAGCGCCGCCCAGGCGCCGGATTCGCGGCCGGCGACGATGGCCGCGACGGCACGGTTGATTTCCTCGCCCGCGCGCTGGTGCAGCTCGGCGCTGGCGTAGCGCGGTTCGCTCAGCCAGTCCTCGCGCGCGAGCGCACGGCACAGGCCCTGCCACATCGCCTCGCGCAGGGTCGCCAGCACGATGTGGCCGTCGCGCGTCGCGAACACGCCCGCGGGCACGGTGATCGGCGGCTTGTACTGGCCGGCAAAGAGGAAATCGTCGAGGATGGGGCCGGCCTGAAACGCGGCGCAGCACTCGGCCAGCGATACGCGTATATGCCGGCCGCGGCCGCCGCCAGCGGCTTTTGCGTCGCGTGCATATAGCGCCGCACTGACGCACTGCGCTGCATACAGCGCCGTCGCGGTATCGGGCACCATGATGCCGAAGCGCCGCGGCGTGCCGGCCGCGTCCCTGTTCAGCTGCGCCATGCCGCTCATGGCCTGCAGCACCGAATCGGTGGCGGGCTTGTGCGCATACGGGCCGGAATCGCCGAAGCCGCTGATAGACAGATAGATCAGGCGCGGATGGCTCGCGGCGAGCGCCGCGTAGTCCAGCCCCAGTTTGGCCATCACCCCCGGGCGGAAATTTTCCATGAGCACGTCGGCGCGCTGCGCCAGTTTCAGGATCAGTGCCCGCCCTTCGGCTAGGGTCGCGTCGATGCAGATCGAGCGCTTGCCCAGGTTGTTGACCACGGCGAGCGCGCTCATGCCCTCGCGGCCGCCGCCCATGAGCCGGATCCAGTCGCCCGCGGGCGGCTCGACTTTGATCACGCTCGCGCCGCGCTGCGCGAACTGCGCGGCGCAATACGGGCCGGCGATGCCCTGGCTCAGGTCGAGTATGTTGAGGCCGGCGTAGGGGTGTGCGTCCGCTTCATTCATCGCTCAAACGATGCCCTTCGCGACGAGCGCATCGACCGCCTGAGGGTCCATGCCGAGCAGCTCGCGCAGGATCTCCTGCGTGTGCTGGCCCAGCGCGGGCGGCGGCACGGTGTATTCCACCGGTGTTGCCGAAAAGCGCATCGGGCTCGCCACGCTGGGGCAGGGCAGGCCCGAGGCCGTGGGGATGTCGACCCTCATGCCGCGGTGCTGCACCTGCGGATCCTCGAACACCTGCTGCATATTGTTGATCGGGCCGCAGGGAACGTTGGCGGCCTCCAGCGCGGCTATCCACTCGTGCATGCCGCGCTCTTTCATGATGTCGGCGATCAGCGGGATCAGCGTGTCGCGGTTGACGATGCGCCCGGTCATCAGCCGGTAGCGCTCGTCCGCTGCGAGTTCCGGCCGGCCGGTGACTTTGCAAAAGCTGGCGTACTGGCTGTCGTTGCCGATCGCCAGGATGATATGCCCGTCCTTGCAGGGGAATACCTGGTAGGGCACGACGTTGGGGTGGGCGTTGCCGTAACGCCTGGGGATGTTACCCGAGACGAGGTAGCCGCTGATCTGGTTGGCGTTGAACGCGACCATGCAGTCGAGCAGGGCCATGTCGATGTACTGGCCGCCGCCGCCGCGCTCGCGGTGGGTAATGGCCGCGGTGATCGCCAGGCTCGCGTACATGCCGGTGAGTATGTCGGTGATGGCGATGCCGACTTTCATCGGCCCGGCGCCGGGTTCGCCGTCGCGCTCGCCGGTGATGCTCATGAGTCCGCCCATGCCCTGGAACACGAAGTCGTAACCGGGACGCGGCGCATAGGGGCCGGACTGGCCGAAGCCGGTGACCGAGCAGTAGATCAGGCCCGGATTCACCGCTTGCAGCGCGGCGTAGTCTAGGCCGTAGCGCGCCAGGGTGCCGACCTTGTAGTTTTCGATCAGCACGTCGCATTTCGCCGCGAGTGCGCGCACGATGCCCTGGCCCTCGGGTTTGGAGATGTCCACGGTGATCGATTTCTTGCCGCGGTTGCAGGAAAGGAAATAGGAGGAATCGCGCGTATCCCTGCCCTCGCTGTCCTTCAGCCAGGGTGGCCCCCAGCCGCGGGTGTCGTCGCCGGCGCCGGGGCGTTCGATCTTGATCACCTCGGCGCCCAGGTCTGCAAGGTTCTGCGAGGCCCAGGGCCCGGCGAGCACGCGGGACAGGTCGAGCACACGGATATGCGAAAGCGGTCGCGGCATTGCTGCTCCTGGAAACGGATTTGAGAACTAGCCCGGCAGGTTCAGCACCTGCCGCGCGATGATATTGCGCTGGATTTCGTTGCTGCCGCCGTAGATGCTGGTAGGCCGCGCCTTATAAAATGGCGCCAGCAGCTCGATGCGTCCCTCGCCCATCTGCACCTTGCCCGCGAGGCCGCCGCAATCGCCGGCGGTCTCGATGATCAGGTCGGCGATGCGCTGGAAGGTTTCGGTGGCCCAGATTTTCAGCAGCGACACCTCCGGCCCCAGCGGCTCGCCGCGGCCGACGATGGCGGCGAAGTGGCCGTAGATATTGCCCAGGTGGACCACGTCGAGCTGCAGCTGCGCCAGGCGGTCGCGGAACAGCGCGTCCTGAGCCAGGCCGCGCGCGCGCGCCACCGAGAGCAGCACCTGCAGACCGTATTCGGGCAGTTTGGGGCTGCCGATGTGGATGCGCTCGAAACCGAGCTGCGACTTGGCCACGGTCCAGCCCTGGTTCAGTTCGCCCACCAGGTTGGCGGCCGGCACGCGCACATTGTCGAAAAACACCTCGCAGAATTCATCGTGCCCGGCGAGGTCGCGGATAGGGCGCACGCTCACGCCGGGCGTGGCGAGCTCGAGCAGCAGGAAGCTGATGCCCGCTTGTTTTTTCGCCGCCTTGTCGGTGCGCGCGAGCACGATCATATGGGTCGAATCGTGCGCGAGCGTGGTCCAGGTCTTCTGACCGTTGATGATGAATTCGCCGCCTTCCAGCCGCGCTTCGGTGTGCAGGTTCGCGAGGTCGGAGCCGGCATTGGGTTCGGAATAGCCCTGGCACCAGATTTCCTCGCAGGCGAGGATGGGCGGCAGGTAGCGGCGGCGCTGCGCCTCGGTGCCGAAGCGCGCGAGTATCGGCCCGACCATGAGGATGCCGTGGTCCTGGAAGCGCGCGATGCCCCAGCGCTCCATCTCCTCGAGGAAGATCAGCAGTTTCGAAGGCGCGAGGCCCATGCCGCCGTACTCGCGCGGCCAGGCGGGCGCGATCCAGCCCTTGGCCGCCATGCGCAGGTACCAGGACTTGTTCTCGGCCCAGCGCAGCCGCCGCGGCGGGTAGCGCAGTTCGGTGGGGTGGTGCGCTTCGGCTTCGGCGCGCACGATTGCGCGAAACGCCTCGTCCGAGAGCGCGTTCCAGTCCTGCTCCTGCGGCACGCCGTAATTCATGCGAGCGGCGCGAGCGCTGCGTAGCGGCTGCGGTGCATGGCGGCGTTGCCCAGCCAGGCCGAGAGCACCAGCGCGCGGTTGAAGTACAGGCCCAGGTCGTATTCGTCGGTGTAGCCGATGGCGCCGTGCATCTGCAGCGCTTCCTTGCAGATGGCGAGCGCGGCCTGCGTCGCGCGCGCCTTGGCGCTGGAGGCGGCTGCGGTGCGCTGATCGGGCGTGCAGTCCGGTGCCTGCACGGTTGCGAGCGCGGCAGCCAGCGTGGCGCGGGTGAGTTCCTTCTGGATGTACATGTCTACGGCGCGATGCTGCAGCGCCTGGAAGCTGCCTATGGGTTTGCCGAACTGCACCCGCGTGCGCAGATAGGCCAGCGTCATCTCCAGCGCGCAGTCCATCACGCCCAGCAGTTCCGCGCTCGCCGAGAGCGTGGCGTGATCGAGCGCGAGCCGCAGCGCTGCGCGCGCGCTCGCGGCCGCGGCCACGCGCGTGCCGGT
>JACZJV010000143.1 GCA_014860355.1 Burkholderiales bacterium
GGATACAGGCGCCGCAGCGCATCGCCGGCCGCCGCTGCCAGCGCATCCTTCAGCGCGGATGCGATGGCGCCGGTGGTGTCGGCATCGCCGCGCAGGGACCAGACATGCGCGAACGCCTCCTGCTGCTGCGCGTACGCGGCCGCGACCGTGGCCTGCCAGTGCGCCGGGTACTCCGACGCCGCCCAGTCGCCGCGGCCGCGGCCGTAATGCGCAACAGCCAGGTAGGCTAGCAAGGAGGACACCGCAAGCTCGTCGAGGACTTCGTCGGTCCAGCCCACCGTGGTGGCGCCGGCGCCACGCGCGAGGTTGTAGCCGCGCGCGAGGCCGGCGGCGCCCAGCGCACCGAGTACGCCGCCGACGAGCAGGCCCGCGCCGAATGTCAGCCCGCCGCTCGCCAGGTCGGCTTTCAGACCCGCCAGCGCGCCGGTCACCATGCCGCCGAGCGCGGCCGCCTTGCCCTCGTTCAGCCGTTCGCGCAAGGCATAGTGCTTGGCCAGCCTGGTCAGGATCTCGGCAGCCGCATGCCCCCCGAGTCCGTGCAGCGCGATCAGGCGGTCCGCGCTCTTGCGGATGTCGTTGTCCAGGCGCTCGGCGAGCGCGCGCATCGCGTACTGCCGCGGGCTGTCCTCGGCTTCGCTGCGCACGCCGAGCGCAATCCCCAGCCCGCGCAAACGCCCGCCCCAACCGCTTTCGGCCACGGGCTCGCGATCGAGCGCCGCGCGCGCCAGCCTTTCTGCGAGCACGCCAAGCGCAGCGTCGTAGGTCTCGCGCCGCCGGCGCAGCCATTGCGCCTGCAGCCGCAGGAACGCAGCGCGCTTGTGCGCCGGAACCGCCGCGGCGAGCGCGCCGAACAGCACCGCTTCCTGGACCCAGCAGCGCGCGAACGCGTCGAACGCGAGCACCGCGCGCAAGCCGGGGACACGGCCAAGGTGGCTGCGCCAGCGCTGCACTTCGGCCTGCTCCTCGGCCGCCGGGCGCGGGCGGCCGAGCTGGTTCAGCAGCACCAGGACCGGCTTGCCGATCCACTCGAGCACGCGCATCTCGGGGGCGACGTAGCCCGCATCCTGCGGGTCTTCGGCCGCGTTGACCAGGTACAGCACGACGTCGGCCTGCTCGCGCACGTTGCGCACCGCCTGCTGGCTCGACCAAAAAGCGCGATCGCGATAGCGGTCCCAGACCTGGGCGAGGAACCAGCCCAGCGGGTTGGCGGACTGCGCCAGGCGCCCGGCCAGCCTCGCGCTGTCGCCGAAGCCGGGCGTGTCCCAGAGCACGAGGCGATCGCCCGCATCGCTCGCCACCATTTCGTGCATGTCCGCGCTCTGCGTCACATGCGCTTCGTCGCGCACCTCGCCGATGTCGCGCCCGAGCAGTGTGCGCGCGAGCGTCGTCTTGCCGACGTTGGTGTGCGATACGAGGCTCAGCTGTATGGTCTGCGGCAGCGGATCAGCGTTCATCGCGAATTGCGGGGATTCCTCCCCGCATGCCTCCCTGAAGCTGCTCCTGCGAATTCCCGTTTGCAGCGGGTTCATCGGCCTGCGCCGCGCGCGCAGCCGCCTGCTCGATCGCGGCGCGCAAAACACCCGCCGTTTCGGCGAAATCCTCGGCTTCGAGGTCGACGAACACCGCCGCGCGACCTGTCGCGGCAAGCAGGCGCTGCCAGGCCGCGCGGCGTTCCATGCGCCGCGCAGCACCGCTTGCGCCGCTGTCGTCGAAGCGCTGCCGGAACGCGGATTCGTCGACCAGCACCACGAACGGCGTCGGCTGCGGCAGGCGCGCGGCCGCGGCCTCGACGAAGGCGCCGTGATTCTCGCGCTCGGGCGTCGCCGTCAGCGGAAACAGCGCCGCGGCGAGCGCGGGCGGCGTAACCGGAAACAACGCCGGATCGAGCGCGTCTTCGCCGCCGAAAGCCACCGTGGGGGCAACATCGACCAGGCTTCCCGGGCCGAACGCATACTGCGCCAACGCATTCAAGCCGAGCATGGCCCGCGCACTGGGCCGGTAACTGTAGGGCAGGATGCGGACCCTGGCCGCTACCCCGCGCTGCGCCCGCGCGATCGCCTGAAAGTAGCCCTCATCGAGGTACAGCGGAAAGCGGTTTGCTAGCCGCCGCCCGGCGAAGAATTCGCCCAGCGCGAGCAGCGTGCGCGGCAGCAGCACGATCAGCGCCAGCGTCGTCGCGTACAGGTGTATCCAGCGCGCCGCGTTCTCCCCCGGCGATACGCTAGAGCGGATCGCCGCCAGCGCGGCCGCATCCGGCAGCACCACCCCGTTGATTGCCGCAGCCGGCCCGAGTACGACGGCCAATATCGCGTGCACCGCGGATGCGTCGAGAAAAGTGCTCTCCCATACGGCGCGGTATTCGAGCGCGAAACCGCGCAGGTACATGCCGAACAGCGCGCCGGCAGCCAGGCTGGCGGCGGCAGTGTGCAGCATCCGCGCGACCCGCGACGCGCTCAGCGGCGCGCTGGCGACGGTCCAGTCGCGCGCGAAGCCGGCAAGTACCGGTGTCAGCCGCGAAATCCTTGCGGCAGACACAGCCGCGTGTGCAACGCGTGCGAATTGCCGCGCGAGCGGATCGAGGTCCCGCGCAGCGCTGCCGGCGAGGCGAGTAGCCGCGCGCGCCGCGAGCGCCGCGTACACGAGGAGGTTCCAGGCAATCACCGCCAGCAGCGGCGGCGCGAGTATATTGATCTGGCGCGCCGGCCCGATGGCGTCGGTGGCGAGGCCGATGGCGAACGCCGCCAGCGCAAGCGCCCACCCGATCCAGGGCCGCCAGGCGAGCGCGCCCGCAACGAGCCTGGCGCCGGCGTCGCGCGAGCACAGGCGCTCGGCTGCCAGGCGCGCCCTGCGCGCGATGAAGGCCGCGGCACTGGCATGCTCTCCCTCGAGGCGCAACGCCGCCTGCGTCGCCCAGTCGCGGTCGTCCCCGGTCCAGTGGCCGCCGGTTAGCGCCGGCGGCGCTGTTTCGTATGCGCGCACCAGCAGGGCGCTGCGGGCGTCGGATTCGTTCATTCAGGCTGCTAGGCTGCGTGTCCTGCGGACTCGGCTTGATGATGAAGAGTACAGAGTATACGGCTTTGCCGGCTCGAGCTGAGGCCGCGTTCCGGGGCGCATCTACCGGCGGCGTTGAACGCTCGCGGCCATGCGGTGCCCGCGGAACACACCCGCCAGCGTAGAAAGTGTAAGATCGATGCGCGTGCGCGACTCGCGTCGTTGCGCGCCCGAGACGCAATGCCGCCGCGCTCGGCAAGCGACGCGGCCGCGCGATGCGCAGGCTTTTCGACCTTTTGCCGACGGAGATCTCGCTTGGCCCAGTCTGCTAGTCGCGAACGCATGAGCGCGGACAGTCGGCGCGATTGGGGCGCCGCCGCCGATGCGCAACGCTACGGCAAGCCGGAACGCGGATGGCGGCTGCGCCTTTACACCATCATTTTCGAAGCAGACACGCGCGCGGGAAAAACTTTCGATCTGGTGCTGCTCGCCTGCATCCTGCTGAGCGTCGTCGTGGTCATCCTCGACAGCGTCCAGAGCATTGCGCGCAATCATGCCGCGCTCTTCGACCTGCTCGAGTGGACTTTCACCATTCTGTTTTCGATCGAATACGCCGCCCGCCTGTCTTGCGTGCGGCGGCCATTGCGTTATGCGTCGAGCTTCTTCGGCGTGGTGGACCTGCTTGCCGTGCTGCCCGCCTATCTGACCCTGCTGCTGCCCGGGGCGCAATATCTGCTCGATGTGCGCATCCTCCGGCTACTGCGCGTTTTCCGCATACTCAAGCTGGCCGCGTACGTGGGGGAATACCGCGCACTGGGCTCGGCTTTGAGCGCCAGCAGGCGCAAGATATTCATCTTCCTGTCCGTGGTGCTGATGATCGCCCTGCTCATGGGAACGCTGCTGTACGTCATCGAAGGACCGGAGCGCGGTTACACCAGCATCCCGGTCTCGGTGTACTGGGCCATCGTGACCATGACGACCGTCGGCTACGGCGACATCACGCCGCAAACCGATTTCGGACGCCTGATCGCCTCGGTGATGATGCTGCTCGGCTGGGGCATCCTGGCGGTACCCACGGGCATCGTCAGCGCCGAGATGACCGCGCGGCGCTTCGCCCAGCGCGAACCCACCACGCGCAGCTGCCACGAATGCCTGAGTGAAGGACACGAGGCGCAAGCGCAGTTCTGCAAAGACTGCGGCGCAAAGCTGCCGCCCCATCAGCGCGATCCGCCGTGACCGGAGCACGCTAGCGAGCGCCTCATACCGGGCACAAGCGCGGCGTGCTTTGCGCTTGACAGCCGCGGGTGGTGAAGTCAGTATTGCCCGTATCCAGCCGCATCTGCGCGGAATCACTTTTCCGCATGTTCCCGCGCCGCCGCGCGCGAAGGAAGGCCCTATGCAACTCGCAGTCATCGTCGCGATTGTCATTGCGATCGCGGGCGTATTGTTTGCCGTACAGAACAGCATACCCAGCACCGTGGTGTTCTTCTTGTGGCGCTTCGACGGCTCCCTCGGCGTGATCCTGCTGTTCGCGCTGGCGCTCGGCGCCTTGATCGTCGCCCTGGTATCCACGCCGGCGACGGTGCGCGCGAACTGGGTGATCCGCCGCCAGGGCAGGGAAATCGACAAGCTGAAAACGGCAAACGCCGAGTTGCGTGCGCGTGCCGCATCGCTGGAGCGCCAGCCGGCAACCGGCGCCCCGGGGGGGCGCGAATTCATTGATGCGCAACCGGGATTCTCTGCGTACGATACGGAAGCGAAAATTTGACCGTAAGCGGGTTTCTGTCTGGACATGGCCGCGTAGCCGGTTTTGGCGGGTCGGCGCAGGTCCTTGCCGCTGCGTTCGCCGCGTGTGCGCTTCTGATATCGCCGCCGGCTGCGCTTGCACAGACGCCTGGCGCGCAGGCGCAGGCTTTCAGCTACTCGGTGGAGCTGGACGTTCCCGACGCGTACCGCAAGCTCCTGCAGGATAACCTCGAAATCTACGCATCGCGCGAGAATCCGCGCATGAACGCGGACCAGCTGCGTTTTCTGGTCGGCAGAACCCCGGACCAGATGCGCGAACTCCTCGCCACCGAGGGCTACTACTCGCCGGAGATCGACGCGTCGCTGCAAAACAGATCAGGCGCCTGGATTGCACGCTTCGTCATCACGCCCGGAGAACCCGCGCGCGTCGCAGCGGTGGATCTCGAGTTGCGCGGTTCGATCGCCGAGGAGGAGCGCGCCGCCCGGCTCGCGCGCATGCGCGAGGGCTGGCCCTTGCGCGAGGGCATGGTATTTCGCCAGGCACAGTGGGAACAGGCCAAGCGCAACGCGCTGCAAGTTCTGTTACTGGAACGATATCCGGCGGCGAAGATCGCATCCAGCCGCGCAACCGTCGATCCTCTGACCCGCAAAGCGAGCCTGCAGGTCGTACTGGACAGCGGACCGGCGTTCACCTTCGGCGCGCTCGAGACCAGCGGCCTCGAGCGCTATCCGCGCAGCATCGTCGAGCGCCTCAACGTCATCGAGCCGGGCTCGGAGTACTCGCAGGCAAAGCTGCTGGAGTTCCAGGCGCGCCTGCAGGACAGCCACTACTTCACCGACGCGACAGTCAGCGCGGACATCGACCCGGCAAGTCCCGAGCGCGTGCCGGTAAAGGTGCAGCTAGTGGAGTCGCAATCGCGCAAGCTGGGCTTCGGCGCGGGCGTGAGCACGGACACCGGCGCGCGCGGGCAGGTCGAGTACAAGGATCTCAATTTCATGGACCGGGCCTGGCGGCTGTCGACCCTGCTCAAGCTGGAGAGCAAGAAGCAGCTGCTGAGCGCCGACATACAGCTGCCGCGCAGTCCGAAAGGCCATGTCGACAGCCTGAGCGCACTTACCGAACGCACCGATATCGAAGGGCAGATGACGCGCAAGTACAGCCTGGGCGCCAAACGTTCCCATGTGGCCGGCAACACCGAGACGGCATACGGCCCGCAGTACCAGACCGAACACGTGGTCATCGCCGGCGCGCCGGACCAGTCGAACCAGGCACTGGTCGGTGCTTACGCCTGGACGCGGCGCAAGGTGGACAACCTGCTTTACCCCGCCGACGGATACCTGCTGAACGCCCAGGTCGGGGCGGCGGCCAAGGCGCTGCTGTCGGATCAGGATTTCGTGCGCACCTATGCCAAGGCGACTTACTACCGCAGCCTCGGCAAGAACGGCGGGCTGGTCCTGCGCGGCGAACTGGGCGCAACGCTGGCGCAAAGCCGCCTGGGCATTCCATCGGATTACCTGTTTCGCGCGGGCGGCGACCAGTCAGTGCGAGGCTACTCCTACGAAAGCCTGGGCGTGAAAAGCGGCGATGCCATCGTCGGCGGGCGCTATCTCGGCGTGGCGAGCGCCGAATACGTGCACTGGCTCGCCCCGGCCTGGGGCGCAGCCGTGTTCTACGATGCGGGCAATGCCGCAGACGATCTGCACGATTTCAGCTTCGTGCATGGCTACGGCGCCGGCGCGCGCTGGAAGAGCCCGGTCGGCTTGCTCAAAATCGATCTTGCGTACGGCCAGGAGACTAAGGAGACGCACATCCATTTCTCCGTGGGAATTTCCTTCTGATGGTTCGCCGCTTCCCGGGATCGTGGCGCAGCGCGGCGGCGGCCGGCGTACTGTTGCTCGCTTGCGCGGCGCTCGCAACAGTCTGGTTCGCGGGCACGGGGCCGGCGCTGCGCTGGATCGCCGCCCGCGCCGTCGATGCGAGCGCGGGCCGGCTGGTGCTCGAGGACGTGCGCGGCTCGATCTATGCAGGCATACGCATAGGGAGATTTGCATACGAGGACGCGGACCTTTATATCGAGGGACGCAGGCTCGCACTGGAGTGGTCGCCGCGCGAGCTGCTGTTCACCCGAAACCTGCTGATACGCAGTATCGAACTGCAGTCGCTCCTGGTGCGCACCGGTGCGCAGACCGGTGAACCGCCGCGGCTGCCGCAGTCTCTGCGCCTGCCGCTGCGGGTGGAACTGCGCAGGGCGAAAATCGACACCCTCGCGCTGGAAATGGGCGGAACGCGCCGGGAATTGCGCGCGCTCACGCTCAGCCTGGCGAATCCGGAGGCGCAATATCTTGCCGCGGCATCGGTCGATACGCCCTGGGGCAGGGGCGTGACCGAACTTGCGCTCGCCGAGGCTGCGCCGTTTGCGCTGAAGGGTACTGCCGGTTTTGCCGGCGCGGGCGACTACGAGGCGTACTCGGCGCAGGCAAGGCTGGACGGCACGCTCGCTGCCATCGGCGTATCGGCCACGGCTGGCGCGCACGATGCCACGGCCGAACTACGCGCCGCGCTCACGCCGTTCGAGCAGACGGCGCTCAAGCAGGCCTCGCTGCATCTGGCCGGCTTGGACGCGCGCAAATTCGATGCGGGGCTGCCGCGCACCGATATCGGCGCCGAGTTGACGCTGCGCGCGCAGGGCGGGCGCAGCGTTGCGGGCGAATTGAAGTTGAGCAACGGCCTCGCAGGGACCATGGACGCCTCGCGCCTGCCCCTGCGCGAGGCGCAGGCGGGATTCGAGGGCGTGCCGGAAGATCTCACCCTGAAGGTCGTACGCCTGGACCTCGGGGATGCCGGCCGGCTTACGGGTGCGGGCAGCTTGCGCCTAGGCAAATTGGCCCTGAGCATGGCGACCCCGGCGCTGGACCTGCGCGGGGTCTACGCCACGCTGGCCGCCACCAGACTGGCGGGCACGCTCGAAGTCGACGCGCAGGGCGCGACGCAGACGCTGCGCGCGGATATGCACGCAGGCGCGTATCGCGTGCGCATCGACGCCTCGCGCCGCGACGATGCGCTGCAGGTCCGGGACGCGAGAGTTTCCGTCGGCGACAGCGAGCTGGCCCTGAGCGGGGCGATGTCTCTGGGGCAGCAACGCGAATTTCGCGCCCAAGGAAAACTGATCCGCTTCGATCCCTCGCGCCTGGGAGACTACCCCGCCGCGCTGATCAACGGCGCCTTTTCCGCGACCGGACGCCTGTCTGCGCGTCCCGAGGCTGCGCTGCAATTCTCGCTGGCCGACAGCTACTACCGCGGTCATCGCCTGCAGGGCAGCGGGAAGGCGACGATCTCTCCGGAGCGCATCCGCGAGGGCAGCATCGCGCTAGATTTCGGCAGCAATCGCCTCTACGCCGCAGGCGCGTTCGGTGCCGCCGGTGACAGCATGGACTGGCGGCTCGAAGCGCCGAAACTGGGCGAGATCGCAGCTGAAGCCGGGGGACGTCTGATCGCGTCGGGGACGCTGGCGGGAACCATGGAGGAACCTTCGGGCACATTCCGGGCCGAGGCGCGAGACATCAGATGGGCGGGTAAGCACAGCGCGGCGGAATTCAGCGTCGAAGGAAGCATGGCCCGGGGCGTAGACGGGCCGCTGCAATTCAGCGCCGCGCTGCGCGACTACCGCTCGCCGGCGCTGCGGATCGAGGCTGCAACGGCCAGGGCGCGGGGCCGGCGCAGCGACCACGAGTTCAGCATCGCGGCACGCAACGCCGCCATCGACCTGCGCGCCACGCTCGCGGGCGCCTGGCACTCGGGCGCCGGCTGGTCCGGCCGCATCATGAGCTTCGACAATCGCGGGCGCTACGCTGCGGCGCTCGAGGCGCCCGCGAGCGTCGCGGTCCAGGGCGCCGATTTCACCCTGGGCGCGGCCAGGCTGCGATTCGCGCAGGGCACGGTACGCGTGGACGAAATCGCACGGCGCGCTGGCGGCTATTTCAGCTCCGGCTCGCTCTCGGGGCTGGACTCGGCCTATCTGCTGGGCCTAGCCGGGCAGGCGCCGGCTGTTTCGAGCACGCTCACCCTGGGCGGAAGCTGGACGCTGGCAGCGGCGAACACCATCAACGGCGAACTCGAACTCCATCGCGAGCAGGGCGACCTGAGCCTGCTCTCCGAGCCGCCGACGGCAGCCGGACTGACGCGGCTGCTGCTGGCGGCGACGGTAGTGGACGACCACCTCGCGGCGAAACTGGATGCGGCCGGAACCGTGCTCGGCGCGATATCCGCCAGCGTAGAAACTACGCTGGCGCGCCGGGGCTCATCCGTGGGTGTCCCCGGCAGTGCGGCACTGTCCTTCGATGGCGAGCTGACGGTGCCCTCGCTTGCATGGACCATGCCCCTGATGGGCCAGCGCGCGCTAATCGACGGCAGGCTCAAGGGCAAATTTGCCGGCCGGGGAACGGCGGCCAAACCCGTACTCAGCGGCAATATCGCCGCGGACGGGCTCAAGTTCGAGTATCCGGAGCAGGGCATCTACCTCAGGGATGGCAGCGTGCGCGCGCGCCTGCAGGACGACGGGATGCTGCTCGAGCGCATTGCGCTGCGCGCTGGCGGGGGCGCGCTCGAGGGCAAGGGTTCGGTGAGCTGGGAATCGGGCGCGATGGACGCGCGCGTGGCGCTTACGGCGAACAAGCTCGAAGTGCTCAGGCAACTGGACCGGCACCTGGTCATCAGCGGCGACGCGCAGGCCTGGCTGCAGGGCGGGAGCGTGCACGCAAGCGCCACGCTGAAAGCCGACCGGGGCGAGATTACCCTGCCCGGGACGGACGCACCCACGCTGAGCCCGGATGTGGTGGTGCTGGGCCGCGACGGCGAATCCGGAAAGAGGAAATCGCGGTTCGCTGCGGATCTGGATCTCAATCTCGACCTGGGCGAGCAATTCCGCCTCAAGGGACGCGGTATCGACGCGCGCCTCGCCGGCGCAGTCAGAGTGCGCGCGAAAACCGGCGAGCCGACCACGGCCTCGGGCAGCATACGCGTCGCGCAAGGCAGCTATTCGGCCTACGGACAGCTGCTGGTGATCGACCGCGGCGTATTGAATTTCGCCGGCCCGCTGGACAACCCGGGCCTGGACATCGTCGCGCTGCGCAAGAAGCAGGCCGTGGAGGCGGGCGTGGCGATCCGCGGCACCGCGCTCGCGCCGCAAATCAGTCTGGTTTCCAATCCCTCCGTGCCCGACAGCGAGAAGCTTTCCTGGCTGGTCCTCGGACACGGCATGGAAGGCGCGAGCCGCAACGACCTGGGACTGCTGCAGACTGCGGCGGGCGCACTGCTTGCGCGCGGGGATTCGGTGACGCTGCAGAACCGGATCGCGAGCACCACGGGCCTGGACGAAATTTCCGTCGGCAGCGGCGCAGGCGCGAACGGCCTGGAGAGCGCGGTCCTTACCCTGGGCAAGCGCCTGTCCTCGCGTGCCTACCTTAGCGTCGACCAGGGTATCGGCGCCAGCATGCGCCTCGTAAAAATCAGCTACGCGCTGACGCCGCGCGTTTCAGTGCGCGCGGAGACCGGGACCGACAGCGCGGTGGACGTGTTCTACACTTTCAGTTTCAGGTAGCGGGCGCCTGTGCGCGGTGCGCCCGGGCCGCCTACGCCGGGTGCGCCCGGCGGCTGTCGGCCGGCGCCTCGTCACGCATATCCATGCCGTAGTCGCGCAGCACGCTGGCGACGCGCAGGCGGTAATCGGCGAACACGCCGTTGCGGCCGCGCGCCTGGGCCAGGCGGTGCGCCTCGACCCGGCGCCAGTTGTTCACCGCCTCCTCGTCGCGCCAGTACGACAGCGACAGCATCTTGCCTTCGTCGCTGAGGCTGGCAAAGCGCTCGACCGAAATGAAACCCTCCTGCTTCTCCAGCAGCGGCCGCAGTTGCGCGGCGAGGTCCAGATATTCCTGTCTGCGTCCGGGCGCCGGAATCACTTCGAATATGATCGCTATCATGTGCATTTCCTCTGGCGGAGGCACGCCGCTATTGGCGCAGCGTGGCGTCGGCACTGGCGCGGTAGTGCCGGTTGGCGTCGTCGGGCTTGTCGATGCGGTCGAACAATTGCGCCAGCGCGACGTGCGCGCCGCGGCTGGGCTCTTCGGCGAGGCTCGCCTCGAGATAATGCTGCGCCTTGCCCCACAGCTCCTGCGCGAGGCACATGCGCCCCAGGGTCAGCAGCAGCGCGCGATCGCGCGGGCGCGACTTCAACCACTTCTCCGCGCGCTCGATCTGCGCGAGGACGTCGGCGCCCAGGCACTCCCCGTAGAGCAATATCAGGTCCTCGCTCCACTCGGCTTCGAGCGCGGTCGCGGCGATATCGTGCGCGCGCCGGCAGTCCCCGAGGTCGATGAACAAGCGCGCGGCCGTGCGCGCGACGCGCGCGTCGCGCTGGTCCTCGGCATGCTGCCAGCACTCCGCCAGCCCGTCGGCATCCCCGGCCTGCTGCCGCAGCGCCTCGATCTGCGCGCTAATGCGCAGCTGCGTCGCCGCCACCTCGGCCAGCACGCCGCGCTTGCCCAGAGAGGCGGCCAGACGGCGGACCTCGCCCCAATGGCCCAGGCGCTGGTGCGCTTTCAACTGCATGCGCTGGGTGGAAATGCGCTTGGGCCCGCTCGCAGACAGCTCGCCCAGGACCTCGAGCGCGTCGTCATAGCGGCGGTCGTCGAGCAGCAAGCTCGCCTGCACCGCAAGCCGGGCCTGGCGCGCATCCTTGTCGTGGCTTTGCGCGCGCGCGAGCCACGCGTCGCGCCGTTCCATCTCGCGCATTTCGCCCGCGGCGCGCGCCGCGATCAGGGCGCTCAAGGCCGGCGCCTGTCCCAGCTTGTACGCCCTGCCGGCAGACTTTTCCGCGCGCGCGTAGCGCCCCTCGAACATGGTCTGCAGCGCGGCAAGCAGCGCCTCGCGCCCTTTCGCATCGCGGCGGCGTGCGCGGAAGTCGCGCACGTAAAGCGGCAGGCGCAGGGTGTGCGTGACCATGCGCAACAGCATGTAGCCGAGCACGAAAGCGGCAAGCAGGAGCAGGATGGCGAGGTTGAGCGAAAGCTCGGCGCGATAGGGCGGAAAAACGAGAATGGCATAACCGTCATTCAAGTGCGCGGCAAGCGACAGGCCCACCGCCAGGGCGAACACCGCCAGCACCCACATCAGCCCGCGCACTTCAAGCCCCTCCCGCCGCGCTCACCGCTGGGCCTTTTCAGGCGACACCTTGAAGTTGCGCACTGCCGCCAGGCTGGCGTCGATGGTCGGAAGTTCGACGGCAATGCTGCTCGCGGCAAGCTGTTTCAGGCCGGCCAGCGCCGCTGCGGTGTTCTTGGCGCGCGTGTCGTAATAGCGCGCTATCCACACCCGCGCAGTCTCCAGGTCGGCGCGAAAACGCGTCGGATCGCGCGCGAGCAGAGCCTGGCGTGCATCGAGCAGGCGCAACTGCAGGTTCTGGCGCAGAAAATAGGACTGCTCCGGCGACAATAGCGCCGCATCGGGTTCGTCCATTATGCGTATGCGTACCAGCTGTTTTATCTCATTCCAGATCTCGGTCATCACGCGCAGCCAGACGGGGTCAGCGGCTGCGGGCGCGGCCGGCGCGCCCCCCGCCTTCATGCGCTCGTCGAAATGCAGCGGCATGGAATCGACACCGGAGATCAACTGGTCGAGGCGCAGCGCCATCCCGGTGATATCCAGACTGGGCGCAGCTTTCAGGCGCTCGATGTCACGGTTGAGCACGCGCCGCAGCCCGATGAACTGCGGCCGGTCCGAGCGCGCCAGTCGGCCCTCAGCCGTGCGCAGCGCCAGCAAGGCCGCGTGCACGTTTCCGGTGAGCTGCAGCTGCTGCGAGGCGAGGGTAAGCATCTGCTCGATCTCGGCGAGCGCCCACTCGTCGCGGTTGCGCGACAACTCCTGGTACAGCGATTCCAGCGCCACCTGCTGGTTCTGCGAGTCCGCGATCCTGTTCTCGAGTACGCTCAACTTGCCCTGCGCCTCGCGCGCGCCTTCCAGCGCCTGCTTCGCCATCATCCTGCTCTCGTCGGCGGTGCTGTCGCTCGAGCGCAGGCGCTGGCCCAGTTCCGCGCGGATGGCGTCGATGCGGCTGCGCGTGTCGTACCACTGCCAGCAAACCACGGCGATCGCGGCCAGAAGCACCAGCATTACCGGCAGGCGCCAGTTGAGCGCCCGCGCCTCGCGCCCGCTGCGGCCGCCGGGCGCCTCGGCTTGCGCTGCCGCTATGGGCTCTGCTTCGGGCTGGACGGGTTCGGCGTCGCTATCGTTCATGGGCCTTGGTCAAAAAAAGCATTCGGTTGTCACACTCTAGCAAAAAAAGCGGCCATGCCTGCGACCAGTCCCTCGTCGCCCGCTCCGGTAAGTACCACGGTCTGCACGCCCGAGGCGCGCGCTGCGGCGGCGATGCGCTCGTGCGGCGCGAACAGCGGCGTCCGATTCAGGCAAGGGCCCCCGTCCTCGCCCAACATGCAGCGCAGGTTGGCCAGCCCCTCGCTGGAAGTTACGGTGAACGCATCCAGCCCCTGCCGCGCGCACAATGCGAGCAGCGGCGCAGGATCGGCGTCGGGCATTGCGCGGCGGTAGCATTCGGCATATTCGACTGCCGCGCCGCGCGCCGCGAGCGCGTCGCCGAGCAACTCGCGCCCGCCTTCTCCGCGGAAAATCACCACACGCTTGCCCTGCACCTGCTTTAGCTCGGGCAAGTCGAGCAGGCCTTCGCTGTCAAAACGCTCGGCAGGCGCGATCACCCCGGTAAAGCCGCAACGCTGCAGTTCGCGCTCGCTGCCGCGGCCGACCGTGGCGACGCGCAGACCGGCGGGCCAGTCGCGGCGCGCACGCACCAGGCCGAGCGCCTTGTTCACGGCATTGGCGCTGATAAAGATGGCCAGGTCGAAACTGTCCAGGCGCGCGATGAGCTCGATTGCCGGCTGCAACTGCGCCGCGTCGAGAATTTCCAGCGCCGGGAACAGCAGCGGCTCGCCGCCGGCCGCGCGTATGAGCGCGGCCATGTGCGCCGCCTGCGCGGCGGGCC
>JACZJV010000144.1 GCA_014860355.1 Burkholderiales bacterium
GCAATGGAGTCCGGCACCGCTGCGAGCAGCGCCTTGGGAGCCGCCGCGCCGGCCGCCCCCGCTGCCGCCGGCAGGCCCGCGCCGATGCGGGAGCAGGCGGCGCAGCGTTCCCCGGACGCATGGCTCGAAGAGATCGGCCGCCTCAAGCGCGAAGGCCGGGACGAGGAGGCAGCGCAGCAACTGGCGGAATTCCGCAAGGCCTATCCGGATCACGCGCTACCGCAGAGCCTGCTGTCTCGATGAAGTTGCGGCCGGGGCGCGGGAAAGCGGCTAGCGGAACAGCCCTTCGCCCGCGCCCTGGAACGGACCGAGCGGGTTGGTGCTCTTCTCGTGGTCGTGGATTGCCGGCTGTCCCCCGGTGAGCTTGTAGACGACAAGGTCGTCGGTGATCAGGACCACGGCATTGAAGCGCCAGCCGACGACGTCGGTCTTGCGCTGGAAGTTCAGAATGTCGGCGAAGAAGTTGCCGTATCGCTGGCGCTTGAGCACGCGGTGGTCGACTTCGTAGCCCCGGCAACGGGTTGCCGCCCGCAGGCACTCCTGCACGCCCAGATCGAGCGAAGAAGCGTCGATCGACGGATTCGGAATGAAACGCCTGAGCACGTCCGAGTAATTCAGGATGATCACGTTGGGCGTGATTTCGGGATCGACCCGCAGCCGCTTCAGATCGGCCGAGGTCGTCTTATGAAGGGTAATCTGGTCGAATGCCTGCTGCGCTTCCTCGAAGCTGTGCCACGGGCTGTCGGTGACCGCCTCGCCCCGGGGCAGTAGCGCGCTGCATGCGGCAGTCGCCGCGACCGCCGCCGCAACGGCCAGTCGCCAGGCTATCGCCGATGCGCCGATTGCAGCGCCCGAGTAAGCTGCTCTTAGGCTATCCACGCTACGTTCCGTCGGGCCTAACGCCTTGCTCCGGCCTTTCGCCATTTGCGTACACGATAAAATGCTAGCTGATCGGCCGCCGGCAGCTGTTGATAACTATCAAATACCCGGAGCGCGGGCTGTCGGCTCGCATATCGTGTTCCGGGTTCTCGCCCCTTCGAGATTAGGCGCCGCCGCTGCCCGGACGGGCAGCGCTGAGCCGCAGAGACGTTCATTTGTTGGCATTTGGCCTGCGCCTTCGCGATGCCGATCTGCCAAACGTGCGAAAATGCGGCGCTGGAAATTTTTCATCGCCGAAACCACATGACCGCAAGCTCGGACGATATCGACGTCGAATTGTCCCTCATATTCGAAGGTCCGCCGAAAGCCCCGCCGACATTGGCGGCGACTACGGAAGCTCAGCGCAAGGAAGTCAACGCGGGGGCCGCCAGGCTAGAGCAGGCCGGTTATTGCATCAATATCGTGCGCCCGGCGACAAAGGTCAAGCCCCTCGCGCCCGGCGCCAAACATTGCATCCTGTGCATCGAAGACGACGTGCCCCTGGTGCAGATCCTGGCACGCAAACTCACCCTGGACGGCTATTCAGTACGCACGGCGTCCGATCGTCCGACCATAGTCGCCGAACTGCAGAGGCTGCCCTCTCCCGACCTGATACTCCTCGATGTGGGACTGCCGGGAATCAGCGGCTTCGATCTGCTGGAAAAGCTGCGCAAGCACCCCAAGCTCGGCTGCGTTCCCGTCATCCTGCTCACCGGGCGCATAAGCCCGGAAGACGTGCTGCACGGCATGACCAGCGGCGCCGACGGCTATGTGTCCAAGCCTTTCCAGTTCGACGCGCTGGCCATCGCGATCAAGACGGTGCTCGGTATGCAGTGAGCGGCGCCGGCCGCTGCGAGCCCGGGCGCTACGCCCCGGAACGGCGAGCGCCGCCTTAGCCTCAGGCGACGCGGTCGCGGGGCTCCCTCCCGCCAAATACCGCATCCAGATTGTCCAGGGCGCGCATTCCCATGGCTACCCTTGTTTCCCTGGTGGCGCTGCCGATGTGCGGCATCAGGAACACATTGGGCAGCTGCCGGTATTCGGCATGGATGTCGGGTTCGTTGTTGTAGACGTCCAGTCCGGCGGCCCGGAGCTTGCCCGACTTGAGCGCAGCGACCAGGGCGTCGTCGTCGACCACCACGCCGCGGCTGGCGTTGACCACGATCGCTCCGTCTGGCAGGAGCGCAATGAGTCTTGCGTTCAGCAGCTTGACGGTTTGCGGCGACGACACGCAGTGCAGCGCCAGAAAGTCGCAGTGCGGCATGAGTTGCGCCGGCGTCTCGTGAAATATCGCGCCCAGTTCGAGTTCCGCCGGCGCCCTGTCGAGATCGTTGTAGTGGATTTCCATGTCGAATCCGCGTGCGCGTTTGGCCACGACGCGACCGACCCGACCGAAACCGAGTATGCCCAGGCGCTTGCCCGTCATCTGGGTGCCCACCATGAAGCTGGGGCTCCAGTCCTTCCACTCGCGCGAGCGCACCAGGCGTTCGCCCTCGCTCGCCCGGCGCGCCGCGCCCAGCATCAGCATGATGGTCAGCTCGGCCGTGGCGTCGGACAGCACCTCCGGCGTATTGGTCACGATCAGCCCCCGGGCCCTGGCCGCCGCGGTATCCACGTGATCGTAGCCTACGGAGAAATTCGCGATCACCCGCACGCGCTGCGGCAGGCGGGCGATCACATCGGCGCCGAACTTCTCCGTGTGGCAGGGCAGGATGGCGTCGGCCCCCTCGGCGCGCGCGACGATGTCGTCGGCCGAATAGAGCACATCGCCGGGATTGAGGATGGGGCTATAGTCCCTGCGCAGGCGGTCCTCGACGGCATCGGGCAGTTTGCGGGTGACGAGTACGACTGGTTTCATGGTTCTATCCTCCGGAAATTTGCGCGCCCAGGCTGCAGGAGGCGGTAGATGCGCTGCAAGCACCGTACCTGAGGCTATAGCGGCCCAGCGGCGCAGATGGACTACCTATAGGCTGCCGGTGTAGAAAAGATAGGCTGCCACGGCAATCGCGGTGATCAGGAAAAGCCAGCGCAATCCACCCTTCGCGCTTTGCGCGTTGGCTGAATTCATGCGGCTTTTCACCGACGGGCTCGCGTCGATAAACTGCTCTACGATTTCCTTTGCTTCCTTGAGTCCGACACCGCGGGCGATGCGCACGCACTTGATCGCATCAATCTTGCTGCCGCGCTCCAGCGCCGTGATGGCTTCGCCCGGAATATCCTGGTTGACTGCGCTCATACGATGTTCCTCCGTTGGCCCTGTGTTGCCGGCGTATCGTGCATGGGGCTAGCCATGCCATACTCTACGCGCGCAAATGTCGCCAGCTTACACGCAGCGGGACGGATTGGCAGCTTCCGGATAGCGCGACGATGTCGGTACGCTTGCCGCTCTTCGTCTATGATTCGACCGTCCCGCCTATCGTGAGAAGCCACATGGCCGCAACTGCAATGTCCGTATCCGACGCGCTCGAGACGCGCTCTTCCGCGCGCGCATTCAGGCCGGCGCCCGTGCCGCAGGCACTGCTGCGAGAAATCTTCACCCTGGCGCGGCAGGCGCCTTCCAACTGCAATGTTCAGCCCTGCCGCGCATACGTCGTATCCGGCGCCAAAAAGGACCGGCTGAAACAGGAGCTGGTGAGCGCCGTCATGAGCGGCAGCCCCCCCAACCCCGACTTCGAGTGGAACGTCAAATACCAGGGGGAACATCGCGAACGCCAGTTCGGTTCGGCCAATGCGCTCTATGGCGCGATGGGCATAGAGCGCGCGGACAAGCAGCGACGGCAAATCGCCATGCTGCGCAACTGGCAATTCTTCGACGCGCCCCACGCCGCGTTTTTCACCATGGCCAAATACCTCGGGCTGACCGGCGCCGTCGATCTCGGCATCTACGCGCAGACGCTGGTGATGCTGATGACCGAGCGCGGCATTTCGAGCTGCATGCAGGGCGCGCTCGGCATGTTTCCCGATCCGGCGCGCAGGATGTTCGGCCTGGCGGAGGACACCGGCATCCTGTTCGGCATGTCCTTCGGCTACGCCGACGAAGATGCGCCCGCGAACAAAGCCCGCACCGACAGGGTTACGCTGGACAGCACGGTTCGGTTCCTGAGCTAGCGCGCCGCGAACGCGGCAGGCCGCAGACCCCGCGCGGCGAGCGCTTCTGTTGACGAAAGTCAACGGCGCGGCCCGCCCCCGGCGTAGAGTCGCAGGGAGTTCATTCGCAACAGACAGCGGCCATGAGCGCGGCTGCCTGCAAGTCAACGTGGAACTATTCTCCACTTACGTTCTACCGGTCCTGCACGGCGGCCTGGGCAACCTCGCCGCCTACCTCGCGGCGCACGTGCTGCTGTGCCTGCTGCCGGCCTTTTTCATCGCCGGCGCCATGGCCGCGCTGATCCCCAAGGAAAGCGTCACGCGGTTCCTCGGGCGCAATACCCGCAAGGCGGTGTCCTACCCCGCCGCCGCCGCCGCCGGTTCGCTGCTCGCCGTGTGTTCCTGCACCATCGTTCCGCTGTTCGCCGGCATCTACAAAAAAGGCGCAGGCCTAGGTCCGGCCATCACTTTTCTTTTTTTCGCGCCCGCCGCCAACATCCTCGCCCTCGTGTACACGGGCGGTGTCATCGGCGCCGACCTTGCTGTCGCACGCCTGATCCTCTCGCTCGTTTTCGGCATCGGCATCGGGCTCATGATGGCGCTGGTCTTTAACACCGACGACGCGGCGCACGACCATGCCACCGACATCGCCTTCGCGGCGCAGAGCGGGCAGGGCATGCAGCGTTCCGCCCTGCTGTTCCTGCTCGCTTGGGTGGCGCTGCTGCTGCTAGGCACCCTGAAGATCGAAATTCTCACGAGCGCCTATGCCTGGTTCGAGCTGCCCGTTGCCGGCGCCGACGCCTGGCAGGCCATGCTCGACCGGCTCGTGCCCCACGATGCGGGCAGGGGCGAAGAAGGCGTCTCGCTGCAGGGCGTGGCGCTGATCGGCCTGCTGGGCGCCATAGGCTACGCGTCCTGGCGCGGGCTGGAACATATCCAGGACGGCGTCGGTGCGTGGACGAAAGCGAGCCTGGCCCTGATCGCGGCGACGCTGCTGCTGGCGGCACTCAGCGTAGAGGCGGCGGCGGCAGGCCTGCGCGTGGGCGTTACCGGCAGGTTCTTCGGCATTGCCCTCGCCCTGTTCGTACTGCGCCACCTCGGCTGGAACCGGCTGGGCGCAGACGGGTTGCGTGACTGGCTGTGGGAATCCTGGCGCTTCGCGAAACAGATCTTCCCGCTGCTGGTCATCGGCGTGTTCGCGGTCGGCATGATCCGCGTCGTCATCGAACCGGAGTGGATCGAAACGCTCGCCGGCACGAATTCGATCCTCGGCAACCTCGCCGGCGTGGCCTTCGGCGTCTTCATGTATTTCCCCACCCTGGTCGAGGTGCCGATCGCCAAGATGTTCCTGGACCTGGGCATGCACCGCGGACCGCTGCTCGCCTACCTGATGTCCGATCCGGAACTCTCGCTGCAGAGCATACTCATTGTTTCGGCCATCATCGGCAAAACCAAGACCTGGACCTACGTCGGCTTCGTTGCGCTGTTCAGCGCCGCTGCCGGACTTACCTACGGCGCGTGGATCGACGGCGCCCCGCTTTCGATCCTGGCGCTGTGGCTGGCCGGTTTCATCGCCCTGCTCGCCATGCTGCTCGCCGGCGCGAACCGGCATTCCAACTCACTAAAAGGAGTGTAATCGTGCTCATCATCAAAGTGCTCGGCCCTGGATGCGCGAACTGCAGAAAACTCGAGGAGGTTGCCCGTCAGGCGGCGGCCACGCTCAAAGTCGATGCGGAATTCATCAAGGTCACCGACATGCAGAAAATCATCGGCTACGACGTCCTCCAAACGCCCGGCCTCGTGATCAATGAAAAGCTGGTCTCGTCGGGGCGCATCCCCAGCGCATCCCAGGTAGCCGAGTGGATCAGCGCCGCCGGCTGACGCCGCCTGCGCGCTACTTGAATATGCAGTGCTGCGCGTAGCTCGCGGCTTCGTTCGCCGACCAGTCGCCCTTGGGCTTTTCCTTCATGTTGGCGCACCACTTGTCGCTGCCCACCTCGGGGGCGCACGCCGACAGCATAAGCACCATGGCGACGCACGAAGCCAGAAAAACGATTCTTGCAATTGCATTCACGGAAACGGCCTCCACTGATCGGATTGAATCGCCCCCGGCATTCTTGCGGAGGCGCACTGCGCGATTGTAGAACGTCCCGTAAGGTTTTTCGCCGGACTTCTGCACGCTCCGCAGCGCAAAATCCTTGCGCGCCGCCTTCCCCCGCCAGCCGCGCTTAACCCCATTTGGCGATCTCCCGCGTTTAAGTGGGCACGCACCCATTGAACCACCAGGAGATCGACATGCTGAAATTTCTTGCCATCCTCGCCGCCGCCCTGCTAACCGGCTGCGCCTCCGTTGCCGACGCCGGCGGCCTCGCCGAGCTCAGCGTCATCAACCGCAGCACCGGCGAGCGCTTGCCGGTCTACCGCCACCGCGGGCGCATGTACGTCGAAGGCCGCGCGGGCGAGCGCTACGCCCTCGAGCTGCGCAACCGCACGGGCGCGCGCGTCCTCGCCGTGGTCTCGGTGGACGGCGTCAATGCCATCACCGGCCAGACTGCCGCGGCGAGCCAGAGCGGCTACGTGCTCGACCCCTGGCGCCGTGCCGAGATCGCCGGCTGGCGCAAGGACATGAGCGAGGTCGCTGCCTTCTACTTCACGGCGCTGCCGGACGCGTATGCCGCGCGCACCGGGCGCCCCGACAACGTCGGCGTGATCGGCGTCGCCGTATACAGGGAGTACGCCGAGCGGCCGCGCATGCCGCTCGATGCCCCGTCGATGTCGAAATCCGAAGCCGCCGGGCGCCTGGACGCCGGCGACGCGGCGGGCGCGCCCGCCGCGTCGGCACCTGCGGAGAGCGCCGCCCTGCGGCGCCAGATGGCCGAAGAAAAACTCGGCACCGGCCACGGCGAGCGCGTGCACGCACCGACGCAGCATACCGAATTCCGCCGCGCGGGCAGTGCGCCCGACCAGCGCATTGCCCTGTACTACGACAGCCGGCAAAACCTCATCGCGCAAGGCGTCATCCCGCGCTACGCCGGGCTGCCCCAGCCCTTCCCCGGCGGCGGCTTCGTACCCGACCCCTCGTGATTCGTTTCCCCGGGCTAGCGTTGCGCGTATCATCCTTCAGATGAATCCAAAGGTGATTCGCGAACGCGGCTTGCCGCCCGCCCGTCCCGGTGAGTTGTCTTGCGAGATGCCGGTCGCCGCATGAGCAGCCGGCGCAAACCGCGCATCGGCCTCGCCCTGGGCAGCGGCTCGGCGCGCGGCTGGGCGCATGTGGGCGTGATCCGCGCGCTCGAGCGCGCGGGCATCCAGCCCGACCTGGTGTGCGGCACCTCCATCGGCGCGCTGGTGGCGGCGGCCTATGTCGCGGGCGAACTCGAGGGCTTCGAGCAGTGGCTGCTCGGCCTGGGCGTCAGGGACGTGCTCGGCTTCCTCGACGTGCGCATGAACGGCGGCATGATCAAGGGCGAGCGCCTGATGGAATTCTTCCGTCGCAAATTCCTCGACCGCCCGATCGAGGAGCTGCCCCTGCCCTTCGGCGCGGTGGCCACCGATCTGAACACCGGCTCCGAAGTGTGGCTGCGCGAAGGTTCGACCATCGCGGCGGTGCGCGCCTCCATCGCACTGCCCGCGCTGTTTGCGCCTGCGCTGCACGAGGGGCGCGTGCTGGTCGACGGCGCCCTGGTCAACCCGGTGCCGGTGTCGCTCGCGCGCGCGATGGGCGCCGACATCGTGATCGCGGTCGATCTAAGCTCCGACGTCCTCGGCCGGCGCATGCGCGAAGAACTCGAAGCCGAAGCGCCCGCCGCCGAGAGCGGCGAATGGCGGCGCAGACTGCAGGAACGCCTGAGCACGCTCATGCCGGCGCGAGACGAGGACGAGCCCAGGCTCCCGTCGATACTAGAGGTGGTGGCCACCAGCCTCAGCATCATGCAGGTGCGCGTCACCCGCAGCCGCATGGCGGGCGATCCGCCCGATGCGATCGTGTCGCCGCGCCTCGCCCACCTCGGCCTGCTCGACTTTCACCGCGCCAGGGACGCGATCGAAGCGGGAAAGCTTGCCGTCGAAACCGCCCTGCCGGGCCTGAACGCACTGTTCAAGCGTTCGCGATAGGGCGGCGCTGTGCCGGCGCCGATGCGCACAGCTGCATCAGCCCGCATGAGCGCAAAGCGGCCGTAGCGCCGCGCCTGATGGCACAGCCCACACCCGCGGTTGACGCTTTTCGCCAATCGGCGGATAACCATACATCGCGTCACCCCGGCCCCGCTTGCGGGATCCCCATCCTGTCGAGCAAATGCATAGCCATGGCGAAAACGACGAACACCGGAGCGCAGATCGAAGTCAGCAATGTCATGTTCCTCGCCGGCCGCGGCGCGGTGATCGTCGGCCACGTGCGCGAGGGCACGGTACGCATCGGGCAGCTGAGCGCACCACTCGCGCCCGGCGCCGCGGCGGCGCAGCGCCTGGAAGTGAGCGTGATCGAGCACCTGTCCTCGATGGACCGAGGCGGCCAGGCCGTCGGCATCGCGTTTCGCATCGCCCCGGACCTGAACGAACTCAAGCGCCGCTACCCCGCCGGCAGCCTGCTCGTGCTCGAAGAGCCGGGCGCGGCCGGCGCGCGCAGCACTTGAGCCTCTTGATGCCGCCGCGGGCATCGGCGTCGGTGGACGCATGAGCGAGATACGGCCGTACCCCCGCCGCCCGGCTGGCGCAAGGACATGACGCACAAGACGACCGACGCAGCGCACGCCCTCCACCAGCGGGCTGTGCTCGCCATTTCCACCGCCACCGGCAGCACCGCGCTGCTGATGAACGTGTGGCTGCCGTTCCTGCCGCTATACATGCTGCAGGTCGGCGCCAGGGACGAAGCCGCTGCCCTGTTCTGGGTGGCGGTCGGGGCGAGCGCACAGGGCGCGGGCCGGCTCATCGGCGGGCCGCTCTGGGGACTGCTCTCGGACCGGCTCGGGCGCAAGAAAATGTTCGTGCGGGCGGTGTATTTCGCCGCGCTCACCGCATTCGTGCTCAGCGTGATCAACGCACCCTGGCAGGTGGGCATCGCGCTCGGGCTGCAGGGTCTGCTCTCCGGATTCGTTCCCGCTGCGGTGGCGCTGATGAGCGTCAGCGTCCCCGACGCGAAGGTCAGGGATGCGCTCAACGCAGTCTCCGGCGCGCAGTACCTGGGCAGCGCGATCGGCCCGGCGGTGGGCGCGGCCATGGCGATCGCATTCGGCTTTCGCGGCGCGATCTTCAGCTCGGGGCTGCTGATAGCGGCGGTGGCGACGGCAGTCATATTCCTCGTGCCCGCGGACACCGTGCGCAGGAAAAAGCTCGACCTCTCGGGCGCCGCGATTGCGCTGGCGCCGTTCAAGCCGACGCTGCAATTCGCGCTGGCGGTCCTGCTCTTTTTTGCGCTGTTCGCCCTGACCACCTTCAGGTCAGTCGCGACGCCGATCGCGCTGAAGGGCATCGCCGGGGCCGGCGTGACCCAGGCCACCGGCATCGCGTTCACACTAGGCGGCATCGCCAGCGCGCTGGGTGTATGGATACTGTCGACGCCGTTTTTTCGCCGCTGGCGCCTGCGCGACATCCTCGCCCTCACCTGCGTGCTCACCGCGCTCGCGCACCTGTTGCTCGCGTACAGCGACTCGGTGTGGCTGTTCGTCGCCGCCTTCACGCTCGCCTCGTTCCTGAACGCGTCGATGATGCCGGCGACCAACACCATGATCGCCTTGAACGTCAGCCGCGACCGGCGCGGTACCGCCTTCGGCATCGGCAGCGCAGCGCAGGCCGTCGCGTTCATGGTCGGCCCGATGGGGGCGGCGATGTTCGCGACCTTCTCGCTCAGGGCAGGTTTCGTCACCGTCAGCGTGCTGATGCTCGCCCTCGCCGCGCTGGTCGCCTTCGCCGTGCGTGAACCGCCTGCGGACCGGCAGGCGGCCTGAACCCGGCCGCGCCAGGCCTGCGCCCCGCTGCTGCGCGGCACGGGCCGGGGAGAGGCTCATGCGTCTTTCGCCGGAGAAAGGGATTTGCCCCCTGTCAGATTCATGGGTATACTTCATTCACGCCGATTTGATTTCAGCTTGCAGGCGCGGGGGCGACCCCGGAATAGCTAAAGCGCTTAGGTGTCTCCTCCTTGAACCCGCTTTGGCCCAGCCGAGCGGGTTTTTTGTTGGTGTCGCGCCGAGTTAATGCAGCAACTTGCGGGCGCGTTAGAAATGCAGCTAAAGCGTTGACAGACCTCCGCCCCGGGGTCGGTCATCGAACCGACGACCGAGGGCATTTGGAGCTCATATGGAAGAACAACCCCGCCTTGCGCTGCTGCGCGATCAAGTACTGAAGCTGCCCGTGAGCGAGCCCGCCCGCAAAATGCTGCTTCAGTCCATCGAGTATTTCCGCGGGCACCTGCGTCCGGACAATTCACGGCGCGGCAGGCGGCTGGCGACGCCGGACCTGCGCCATGCCCTGAAGAGCGGCATCTCGGACCGCGTCATGCACGAACGCTACCGTTGAATGGAGACGAAACTCCTGACGACATTGGCGATGAATCAGTATTCGAGGACGTCCGTTGACGGTTCGACCACATAGACCTCGTGGTGGCGGCGCAAGGCCGTCCGCCTGCTGCGAGGGAACCTAGCCTTTGGACGCCCTGACGAAGGCGATCGAGGCCTCGAAAATTTCCAGGTCCTTTTCGTAGTCGGCGGAGTCTTCGTGGTTGATCTGTATCCATTCGCGGTTGCTCGGTCTGCCCTTGGGCGTGAACGGAACGACGCTGCTCATCGAAAACTGCAGGTTGGCGGCGTGCGCGGCCGCGAGCCTCACCCCCACGCCGCCGTTGCAGATGCAGGCAAACATCTTCTTGCCGACGAAGTAGGCGAGCAGGCCGGTCATTTCTCCGGCTTCGACGCCGGAGAGTTTGATCAGCATGGCGTCGAGCACCTGCTTGTGGGCCAGATCGACGGGGTTGTGGCTTGCCATAAATCGCCTTGGAACGTGTTGCGCAATGAGCAGGTCATGAGCGCTCGATCCGGGCCCCGGTGCGGGAAGGGCTGCGCGAGAAACCTGCTGATGAATACAGGGAAAAGCAGATTCCTCAGCCTAAGGCTTCGGAATGACAACGCACGTTGACCATCGTTTCCCCGGGCTCCTGCGCACCTGCGTAGCGCTGGTCACGCCTGTCCTATCCGGAGGCCCGGCCCGGCACAAGCAAGCTAGGCGCCCGCCTTTTGCCCGGCGTTGGCGCCGGGCGCTTTGGCCGCCTGATTGCCCGCTTTCTTCTCCCGCTTGGCTATGCCCGCGAGCACCTTTCTGTTTCTTTGCTTCGCCCGCCGTCTTTTCAACATCTGTGCATGACCCATCGGAGCCTCCAGTTGACGTGCGCTTTGCCTCCGCTACAGTTTGACCGGTTTTGCCCCCCTTGACTATCGAAACCGCTGCGGCTGCGATGCGCCAGCGCAGCGCCGGCCGGCTCTGGGGCGGGCCTCCTACCTTGGAAGCAAGTCCCCCTGGAGGACTAGGCCACGGCGGCGGGCCGATGTATGAACATCGGCTTTGCCTGGACTCAGGCGCCATCCATGGTTCCGGCAGATCGAGTGATCAGACTGGGCAGGCTCTCCTGCGTGCCGATTTGATCCGTGATTTGCTTGTCGTCGCCGCCTCAACGGTGCCTGTCGCCGCGGCTGTAGCCTCGGCCGTAGCCGTGGCGGCCGCCGTGGCCGCCTCCGCCGTAGATCCCGATGCCGATGGATGGTCCGACGTAGGCCGGCGCGTAATATCCGGGCGGCCCGGGGTCGACCGGTACCACCATGCATCCGCCGAGCCCCATCAACATCGATACGAAAAACGCTGCTTTGATCATTTTCATGTTTTCGATCTCCTTGGCCGATTCTAGGCACCGGCCTGCTCAAATGCGACCGAAAAGGTGTAACAGTGGTGTAACAGCGTGTTGCCTGCGATCGCAGCGTAGCAGCAGAGCGCGGCGGCCGGGCGGTGCGAGAAGACGCGCGTGCACCAGCGACTGAAACACATAGGCAATGCCGGGCCTCGCGCCCTCGACAGCAATGAGGTTCCATTGCCCGGGAGCGGGGGTTGCCGCCGAAGAACTCGGCATCAAGGTGCGCGCGCACCAGAACCTCGACGTGCGCGAGCGTGCGCGCCGGCAGCGGATAGCACTCGCCCAGCACCGCATCGATCCATACGCCCACCGCAGGTCCGCGTCGAAGCAGTGCGTTGCCGGCCTCGCGCGGCGCGAAATGAGCGATTGACTGCGGCCGCCGGACTCATGGATACTCGTGTAGGCGTCGCTGGATTTCCAATCCCCTTTTGGGCATGGTGCGTGAATGTACAGCGCCTTATTCTGCGTGCGTGGAATCGTCACAGACCAGGCAGGATCGCCCGGCTGTGACGTTGCGCGCGCGCCCAGCTTGTTCACGCCGCGTTCGTACGGCCCGCGCTCTTGACTAACACCCTCATCGCACTGGCGATCAACGGCCTCGTCTGGGGGCTGATTATCGCGCTGATCGCGCTCGGCCTGTCGGTCATTTTCGGCCTGCTCGACATTATCAATCTCGCGCACGGCGACTTTTTCATGATCGGCACGGTCATCGCGTGGACCGTGCTGACCTCGACCGGCAGTTTTTGGCCTGCGTTCGCGCTCGCGCCATTAGCCGGCTTCGTGCTCGGCGCGATCATCCAGCGAATCGTGCTGCAGCCGATCCGCAACGCCGCGGCGCTGTCCATCGTAGCGACCTTCGGCCTGTCGATGATCCTGCAGGAAGTCGTGCGCATGACCTTCGGCCCGACGCCGCGCCGCATCCTGCCGCCGATCCACGGCACCATCGATCTATTCGGCATCCAGTACCAGGTGTATCGCCTGTTCGCGGCCGGCGTTTCGCTGCTTGCGCTGGCGGCGTTCTTTCTGTTCCTGCACCGCACCAAGCTCGGCACATGGATGCGCGCGGTGCGACACGACCGCGAGATCGCCACCGCGATGGGCATACCGGCGCAGCGCGTTTATATGCTGACCTTCGGCCTGGGCTTCGCGCTCGCCGCGCTGGGCGGGGTGGTGGCCTCGCCGATCACCACTGTGGACTTCCGCGCCGGCGTCGACGTCCTGCCGTTCTGCTTCATGGCGGTCATCATCGGCGGACTGGGCAATCTGCCCGGAACCGCCGCCGCCGCGGTGCTGCTTGCGTTTCTCGAGGGCATCCTCTCCAGTTTCGCCAGTCCCACCGAGGCGCGCATCGCCTCGCTGGTGCTGATGAGCGCGGTGCTGCTGTTGCGACCGCAAGGTCTGTTCAAAGGCCTGGCGAAATGAAGCGCGCGGCGATCGAACGCACCATGCTGATCGCCTCGGCCGCGTTCCTGCTTACGGTTCCGTGGCTGGTGCCGGCGATCGCCGATCGCTTCTGGGTCAGCGTAATCGCCGAGATCCTGATCTGGTCGCTGCTGGCGGCAAGCGTGAATCTGCTGTTCGGCTATGTCGGCCTGCTGTCGTTCGGACAGGCGTTGTTTTTCGGCTTCGGCATGTACGGCGTGGCGATCGGCGTCGAGAAGCTGGCTCTCGGGTTCTGGCCAGCCCTGGGACTGGGCATTGCCGCCCCCGTAGCGATGGCCATCGTTGCCGGCATCTTCGCGGTGCGCCTCACCTGGCACTATTTCGCGATCATCACGGTGGTGTTCTCGCTGATCTTCTATTTTCTCGCGTTGACGATGAAGCCCCTGACCGGCGGTGACGACGGCATTAGCTTCACCCTGCCCGCAGTGTTCAAGTTCGGCGGCGCCGAGTGGGGGTTCGCCAGCGCGACGTTTCAGTATTTTTTCATCCTCGCCACGGTCGCATTGTGCCTCTACGCCCTGCGGCGGCTGCTTGGGAGCCCGCTCGGCAAGGCCTTCATGGCGATCCGCGACAACGACGTGCGCGCATCGCTGATCGGGCTCAACGTGTATTGGCTGCGGCTGACGGCGTTCGTCATCGCCGGATTTCTCGCTGGCTTGTCGGGTGCGCTATTCGCGTTTTTCGGACGCTACGCATCTGCTTCCTACATGTTTTATCACGTGTCGGGCGAAGCGGTGGTGTGGGCCATCGTCGGCGGCGCTGGCACGCTGTTCGGGCCGCTGGTCGGCACAGGTCTGTTCATACTGATCCGCGAAGTGGTGTCGACGCACTGGCAGCATCACGCGCTGATCGTCGGCGCGGTGGCGATCCTCATAGTGATTTTCGCCCCCAGGGGCATGGTCGGCCTGTGGCGCGACTTCATGGGCCGATGGAGCGGCGGCGAAAAGTGAACGCTCCGGCAAACGCACCGATCTTGCGCATCGAGGGTCTGACCAAGCACTTCGGTGGCCTCACTGCGGTCGACGATGTTACGCTCGAATTCGCGCCGGGGCGCCTACATGCGATTATCGGCCCCAACGGCGCCGGCAAGACCACCTTGTTCAACCTGATCTCGGGTTTCCTGCCGTCGGATTCAGGACGCGTGTTCTTCGCGGGCCGGGAAATTACCGGGCTCAAGCCGCACCGGATAAGCCGGCTCGGCATTGCGCGCACCTTGCAGGTGAAAAGCGTATTTCATCAGCTCAGCGTGGCCGACAATCTGTGGATCACGGCTCAGGCCCAGCGCGGCGTGTTGAATCCGTTCCGGTCGACGACGAGCTACCGTGAGACCTGCGAAAAGGTCGAGCGCGTGCTCGAACAGCTCGGCCTCGCCGCGCTGGCCAACCAGCAGGCAGGCACTCTGTCGCACGGCGATATCGCGCTGCTCGAAATCGGCATGGCAATCTCGGCCGAGCCCAAGCTGCTGCTACTCGATGAACCCATTTGCGGCATGAGCCCGGCGGAAACCGCGCGCACGGTCGCCAAGATCCGCGAGCTCGCGCAAACCATCGAGATCGTGCTCATCGAGCACGATATGGAGGTGGTGTTCGAGATCGCCGATGACATTACTGTGATGGCGCAAGGCGCTATCCTAGCCTCCGGCAGCCCGCAGGCGATCGCCGCCGACGAGCGCGTGCGCGAAGCCTATCTGGGCCGTGCCGAGGATGAGGACTACATTGAGGAACCGGTGCGTGCTTAGCCTTGACGACGTCCACGTTCACTTCGGCAAGCTGCACATCCTGCAGGGGGTGTCGCTCGAAGTGAAATCGGGCGAATCGGTCGCGCTGCTGGGGCGCAACGGCGTCGGCAAGACGACCACGCTGCGCGCGATCATGGGCCTCGCTGCGCGCGGCCGCGGCAAGGTCGAGTTCGACGGTGAGGATCTGGGGCGTTGCGAAGCGCACCACGTGCCGCGCAAGGGTATCGGTTACGTGCCGCAAGGGCGCGGTATTTTTCCGAATCTGTCAGTATACGAAAATCTTTGCATCGGTTTGCCCGGCAAGTCCGATACCGATCTCGAGGAATACGTTTTTATGCGCTTCCCGCGCCTGCGCGAACGACTGCAGCAAGCCGGGGGCACGCTTTCGGGCGGCGAGCAGCAGATGCTCGCCATTGCGCGCTGCCTGATGATGAAACCGAAGCTGATCATCCTGGACGAACCGACCGAGGGCATCGCACCGAAGCTGGTGTCTGACATTCGGCGCGAGATCCACCGCATCAACCAGACGGGTGTCTCGATCCTTCTGGTCGAGCAGAATGTCGAGACCGCGCTAAAGCTGTGCCAGCGCGTATTCATCATGGAAAAAGGCACGGTCGTGCACAGCGGCAGCGCGCACGATTTGAAGACGCAGCCGGAGATAGTGCATCGCTACCTTGGGCTGTCGCTCTAAGCGCGGGTTCATCCAGAATGAACCTCTGACTAATCAACTAAAGGAGAGAGACCATGGAAAACAGCAACGACCCGAAGGCAGATCGCCGTAGTTTTCTGCAGTATGCGCTGGCCGGGGGCGTATCCGCCGGACTCGCCAACCTTACCATCATGAGAAGCGCGTTCGCGCAGGCTCCGTCGGGACCGATCGTCATCGGCCATCACTGCGAACTGACCGGCGGTTTCGCCTCCTGGGGTTACTGGCACAACAAAGCCGCACAGAATGCGGTCGCCCTCATCAACAAGCAAGGCGGCATCGCCAACCGCAAGGTCGAGCTGGTCACCGAGGATACCGAGTCGAACCCGGCCGCCGGAGCGCGCAAGCTGCGCAACCTGATCCAGCGTTCGAACGCGGAGTTTGTGATGGGTTCGGTGCACTCCGGCATCATGCTCGCGTCGATCCCGATCGCCACCGAATTGAAGACCATCTACATGTCTATGGGCGAGGCGACCGAAGCCACCGGGTCCAAAGGCACGCGCTACAGCTTCCGCACCGGCATGGATACCTACTCGATCGCGGCCGCAGGCGTGCCCTGGTGCATGGAGAACCTCGGCAAAAACTGGACGGTCGTCTATGCCGACTACGCGTGGGGTCAGAGCCACTACCAGGAGACCAAGGCGATCGTGGAACGGCTCGGCGGAAAGATAGTAGGCAACATTCCGGTGCCCCTGGATGCGAAGGATTTCGTTCCCTATCTGACGCAGATTCCGCCTGAAACCCAAGTCGTGTTCTCTATTTTCTTCGGTTCACTGTCGGTGGCGTTCTACACGCAGTCGAAGTCGATGGGCATCGGTAACAAGATGAAAATGTACTCGGTGAGTGGCACTCTCGAGGCAATCGCGCCTGCGGACATCGAAGGCGCGGCCGAAGGCGTCTATATCCTGGAGAACTTCCCGCGCATGCTGAAATACAAGGATGACGCGTTTCACCGCGAGCACAACAAGATCATGGCAATCGACGACATCGACGCGCGCGAGAGCGGCAGCAAGCGGGTGATGGCCAAAAGCCACGCGTGGCAGTCGTGGGAGGATATGTTCGCACTCAAGGGCGCGATCGAGGCGTCAGGCTACAAGACGCGCAAGGACACCGAGGGGGTGATCCAGGCGCTCGAAGGTCTGCAAATGAAGAACTCGCTCGGCCATCCGCAAGGCAACAAGCTGCTGCGCAAGGAAGACCACAGCGGAATCCTCGATTGCTACATCAGTCACATCGAGAACGGCCGCCTCGATGTGAAAAAGAAGGTTGCCAAGGAAGATCTGGCCATACACATGCCGGTGCGGCACAACCTGTCGAAGATGCCCGCGTAAGGCGGGGCTGCGCGGCCGGCGCAAGCCTGCCGCGCGCGGCAGACCGCTCGCCGAATGGGTTCGGCCTGTGTAATCATCCGCGTTGAGCTAATTGCAGACCCGAGCAATCACCAGGACCTTTCGAAATGACTTCCGCATTGCCTAAGTTCAAAGCTGCAGCGATGCACGTCGCGCCTATCTTTATGGATACGCAAGCCACTGTCGACAAGGCGTGCGCGCTCATCAAGGAAGCCGCGGAACACGGCGCGCGTCTGATCGCGTTCCCTGAAACGTACATACCGGCTTTTCCGGTGTGGAGCGCGGTGCGCGCGCCGATCGAGAACCATGACTTTTTCCGCCGGTTGGCGCAGGCGGCGATTCGTGTGCCGGGCCCCGAAGTCGAGCAACTGGCCGCGGCGGCGCGCGCTCACCATGTATTCATTTCGATGGGTATCAACGAAGGCACCGAGGCGAGCCTGGGTTGCGTATGGAACAGCAACATCCTGATCGGCGACGACGGCACTATGCTCAATCATCACCGCAAGCTCGTGCCGACGTTTTTTGAAAAACTTGTGTGGGCGTCAGGGGATGCACGCGGATTGCGCGTGACCGAAACGGCTGTGGGCCGTGTCGGCATGCTGATTTGCGGCGAAAACACCAATCCGCTCGCGCGCTATGCGTTGATTGCTCAGGGCGAGCAGGTGCATATTTCGTCTTATCCGCCGATCTGGCCGACCAGGCCGCCGGGTGAACCCGGGGCCTATGATATCGAGTCGGCGATCCGCATTCGCGCCGGGGCGCATTCCTTCGAGGGCAAAGTGTTCAACATCGTCGCCTCGGCGTTTTGGGACAAGAACACGCGCGACGCGATTGCGCAGGGCGATGCCAATGTTGGAGCCATCCTCGACAATACGCCGCGCAGTGTCTCCGTAATTCTGGGGCCAGATGGCATGCTGATCGGGGATACCATGCGCGACGAAGAAGGTATTCTGTATGCCGATATCGACGTGGCAAAATGCGTCGAGCCGAAACAATTCCACGATGTCGTGGGATATTACAATCGCTTCGATGTATTCGGTTTTACCGTGGACCGCACGCACCGCGACCCCGCCACATTCGTGGACATGCCGGGGCCGCAAGCGCCGGAAACCGACACTCGACGGCAGGAAACGCGCGATGAAGTCACCACGCAAAAGGCAAAGCGCAGAATCGGGGTCTGACCCCGGTTCCCTCGGTCCCCTGTTCTCGTTTCAAGCCGCATAGGCGCGTAAAGCCATCTTGGAACCAAAATGCCGATCAGGGAGGAACTCACTGCGCAGCGCGTCCCGGTCAAGATCTGGACCGACGACGCCGACGCGAATTCGAAACGCCAGCTGGAGAACATCGCCAGCCTGCCTATCA
This sequence comes from Burkholderiales bacterium, assembly GCA_014860355.1. Classification (GTDB taxonomy): domain Bacteria; phylum Pseudomonadota; class Gammaproteobacteria; order Burkholderiales; family SG8-39; genus 2-12-FULL-64-23. The sequence goes on from JACZJV010000144.1 coordinate 18,495, forward strand.
TCCACCATCACGTCGCCGCGATGCCCGACGTGCACCTGGGCATAGGCGCGACCATCGGTTCGGTGATCGCTACACGCGCGGCCATCATCCCGGCTGCGGTGGGCGTGGACATCGGCTGCGGCATGGTCGCCTGCCGCCTCTCGCTCACCGCCAGCCAGCTCGACGAGCGTTCGCTGAAGAAGGTATTCGACCAGATCAGCCGCGACGTGCCGGTGGGGCGCGAGCAGCACAGCGACAGCCGCGCGCTCAGCGGCGCGGCGCGGCCGTTCGCGCGGCGGCTCGAGGCGATGACGCGCAAACACCCGCAATTGCTGAAGTCGGTCGGCAAGCACTCGAAGTGGGTCAACCAGATGGGGACGCTGGGCGGGGGCAATCATTTCATCGAGCTGTGCCTGGACGAATCGAGCCGCGTCTGGGTGATGCTGCACTCGGGCAGCCGCGGCATCGGCAACGCCCTCGCGACCTATTTCATCGGACTCGCGCGGCGCGACATGGAGCGCTCGATGATCCAGCTGCCCGATCGCGACCTCGCCTACTTCGAGGAGGGCAGCGAGCACTTCGGCGACTACGTCGAGGCGGTGGGCTGGGCGCAGGAATACGCGATGCAGAACCGGCGCGAGATGGTCGATCTGGTGCTCGCGGCGCTGAAGCGCCACCTGCCTGGCTTCGACGTCACGGGTGAAGTGGTGAACTGCCACCACAACTACGTCGCGCAGGAGCAACACTACGGCGCGTACGTGTGGCTCACGCGCAAGGGCGCGATCCGCGCGCGCGCGGGCGACCTGGGCATCATTCCCGGGAGCATGGGAGCGCGGAGCTACATCGTGCGCGGCAAGGGCAACCCGGAGAGCTTCGATTCCTGCGCGCACGGCGCCGGGCGCAGGATGAGCCGCACCGCCGCGAACAAGCAGTTTTCCGCGGCCGACCTCGTGCGCCAGACCGAGGGCGTGGTCTGCCGCAAGGACAAGGGCGTAGTCGACGAAATCCCCGGCGCCTACAAGGACATCGACACGGTTATGGCCAACCAGTCGGATCTGGTCGAGGTGCTGCATACCCTGAAACAGGTGGTATGCGTGAAGGGTTGAAACCAGGGAAAGCAGGGGTCGGACCCCTGTGTACATGCGCTCGCGCAGTTACACGCCGCGCACGGCTGCGGTAGAGTGCGCGGCTGGCGGCACATCCGGGTCCGCCGCTCATCGAAAGGAATTTCATGGATCTGAATCTGAAAGGCAGGCGCGCGCTGGTCACCGGTGGCTCCAGGGGCATCGGCAGGGCCTGCGCGCAGGTGCTGGCGGAGGAAGGCTGCGCGGTGACGATCGCCTCGCGCGACGCGCAATCGCTCGCAGCCGCTGCCGCGGACATCAAGGCGAAGACCGGGGTCGAGGTGCAATGGAAGGCGGCCGACCTGTCGCAGCGCGGCGTGGCCGAGGAGCTTGCCGCGGCCGCGGGCGATCTGGACATACTCGTCAACAACGCGGGCGCGATTCCCGGCGGCGATTTGCAGACTGTGGACGAAGACACCTGGCGCCGCGCCTGGGACCTGAAGGTGTTCGGCTACGTCAACCTCACGCGCGCGGTGTACGCGCGCATGAAGGCGAAGAAAAGCGGCGTGATCGTCAACGTGCTCGGCGCCGCGGGCGAAAAGCTCAACGCCGCCTACATCGCCGGCAGCACGGCCAACGCCGGGCTGATGGCGTTCACGCGCACGCTAGGCGGCGTCGCGCCCGCGGACGGCATCCGCGTGCTCGGCGTGAGCCCGGGCCCGGTGGCGACCGACCGGCTGCTGACGCTGTACAGGCAAATGGCGGCCGCGAAACTCGGCGACGCCGACCGCTACGAAGAACTGTTCAAGGGCATGGCCTTCGACCGCCCCGCGACCGCCGATGAAATCGCCTGGACCGTGGCGTTCGCGGCTTCGCCGCGCTCGTCCTACACCAGCGGCGTGTATATCACGGTAGACGGCGGCGGCGCAGCGCGTTCCTGAAGCTAAGTGCCGCCGCTAAACCGGCCTGCCCCCGGGCCCGCGACGCAACCCGACCCCTGGGTTTTCAGTAGGCCCAGTACGGCCCGGTGCCGTGCAGGGTGCCGGCGCCGTCCATGACCACGTATACGGTGCGCCCGAAAAAGAACGGCATGCCCCAGTCGAAGGCCGTGGGGCGGCGCGCGCTGCCTATGCTGCCGCCGACCGAGGCGGCCTTTACCGCCAGGTCCAGGGCCTGCGGGTTTTCGACGCTGAAGCTGACTGTTCCCGATGCTGTGCCGTCGGCGGCGGTGTTGACTGCGGACAGCGCAAGCGTCCCCGCCGGGCAATAGAAGCCGTTGTAGCCGCTGAAGACCGAGCAGCGCGGGATGCTCGGGTCGGAAAAGAATAGTCCGTTCGAGCCGCTGTCCAGGAAACTCGAGGCGAGCGCCCTGCCCTTGTAGACCGTGGTGAAATTCCCGCTGCTGTTGGCGGCATAGACCGTGGCGGCGCCGACATTGTTGTTGCTCTGGGTATCGACGCCGAAAATGAGCGCCCCGGTGAGCGTGGTCGCTCCGCCGGCGGCGACGGCGGGCATCGCCAGCGCGACGCCGTTATTGTTGGCGGCGAAGGCAGCGACCGGGTTTGCCACCTGCTCGCTCAGGGGCATCGCGATGCCGGCGCAGCCGGCCGCGGCGCATTCGTAGTAGCTGCCCGGGAGGGCGTGCGCGGCGCAGCCGGCGCCGCAATCATGGTTGAACAAGCCGACGCCGAGGATGCCCTTGGCGCCCAGTCGCGCTACCGAACCGAGGTCGGCTCCGCTGCTGCTGCAATCGAGGGGAATGTTCGCGAACGCCGCGGCGCTGTCCGCGGCGAGATGCACCGGCAGCGCAGGGGCGAGCTCGCCGGCGATTTTCACATCGGCGCGATGCACCGAACCCCAGAGGTAGCCGCTGACGAACTGGGCGCACTCGCCCACCGGGCCGCCGCCTGGAGCGACGACTGGCGGCAGCGCCAGCGCCGTGTCGAGCACGCCCGGCGCGATGATGCGCAAACCGTAGGAGCCGGTGTCGACCAGCACGTGATCGATGCTCTGGCAGGTCGAAGTGCCCGGGCGGCACAGGGTCACGCTGACGAAGGGCACGTTGATGACATTGTTGGCGCCGGCAGGCCCGCTGTCGATGAACACCGGCGCCATGTTGCCGGCAAGTGCGCTCACGCCCAGGTTCACCGATCCGCTCGCGCTGCCGCCCGCTCCGGTGCAGCTGAGTGCGTAGGTGTAGGTGCCAGCGACCGCCTGGCTGACGGCGGTGCTGCCGCTCGCACCCTTGTTGCCGGCCCAGGCACCCGAGGCGACGCAGGCGCTGGCGTTGGTCGCGGACCAGCTCAGCGTGGACGACTGCCCGGTCACCGCGTTTGCGGGTTCCAGAGCCAGGCTCACGCTGGGCATGGCGGTGGGCGCGGCCGCGACGCTGAGCGACAGGCTGCGCGCGACCCCGTCGCAAGTGAGTGTGTAGGTATAGCTCCCGGCGGCGGCAGGCGTGACCAGCCGCGTACCCGATGTCGCCAGCGCGCCGCTCCAATCGCCGCTCGCCTGACAACCGCTTGCGTTGGAACCCGACCAGGTGAGCGTCGTCGACTCGCCTGCGGTAAGCGCGCCAGGGTTGGCGCCGATGCTCACGATCACGGGGTTGCTGGCCGGAGCGGCCGGGACGCTGGTCGCATCCGCTGGGCCGCTCGCGGACGCGGAGCTCGCGCCCCTGCCTCCCCCGCCGCAAGAGACGAGCAACAGGCATGCGGCGAACGCGGCGACGCGCAAGCCGGCGCGCGCGCGCCGGGGGCTGAAGCGTGAAATCCCGGCAAGCGCCATCAGCGCAGGTCCTCGGCGCTGAAGCCGGCGGGCAATTGCGCCGGGATCCAGGCGCTGCCCTCGAAGGCGCGCATGTGGCCGCCGGAGTTGATCACCACCTCGGGCTGATTCACGACGAGGCGCCCGCGGCCCGCCCGGGGCGCGCGCGCGGATTCAGCCGTCATGGCGTCGAAGTATTTGCCCAGCAGCGCCTTCAGGTCGGGCAGCATGGGCCCGTTCCAGGTAAGCGCGAACACCATGCCGCCGGCAGAGACGTATTCGCGCACGCGCGTGCCTGCCGCCAGGGTCGTTTCACGCACCAGGTAGTCGGTCCCGGCGGTGGTGACCCCGCTCGTTACTTCGGTGGCCTGCGCAGCGTACGCCTCCGGGGCTGCGCCCAGCGCGGCATAGCCGGCGCCCGCGTAGCTCAGCAGCAGGGCCGAAAGTAAGGGCGCGGCGCGCATGCATAAGCCCATGTTTGATCCCCTGGCGCGATTCCGACGATGCGGGTGCGGGCCCGCGGGGAAATGCCCGTCTCGTCCCCGGCGCATAAGCCGGGCGGCACCCGCGGGCCCACATCCAGTAGACAGTTGAATCCGGAATTACATTCCACGCGCAGTTCAAAAAATCCGGAGACCGGCGCATGGCCGAAGGGACATTTCTACCTGGGGCCAACATACGGCCCCTTCGGCGGCTGCTAGAATCGGCCTTTGCCCTAACCGTCGTTCTGCGAAGGAAAATCATGGACCTCGCCAATTTGACGCTCGCCGAACAGGCGGCATTGCTGCGCAAGGGGGAATGCTCGAGTCGGGAGATCGTCGACGCGCATCTCGCGCGCATCGAGCGCCTGGACGCCAGGCTGCACGCCTACGTCGAGGTATATGCGCCCTCGGCG
>JACZJV010000020.1 GCA_014860355.1 Burkholderiales bacterium
GCGCGCCGCGGCAAGCGCGCGCTCCGCCTCGAGCCGCTGCGCGCCCACCGATTTGAGCGAGGCCAGCTGATCCACCACTTCGCGCAGGGCGTCGACGAGCATCTGGTTGTACTGTTCGACCGCGAGGTCGTAGTCGGCGTCCTTCGCGGCGAGCTCCCCGCGCAAGCGCCCGCCGTCGAACAGCGGCAAGCGCAGCGCCGGGCCGATCGCCGGAATCGCGCTGCCGCGCGTCAGCAGTTCGGCGAAGCTCACGCTGCTTACGCCGACGAGGGCGCTCAGATCGACGTTGGGATAGAACCCCGCTTTGGCCGACTCGATCGCGCTGCGCGAGGACTCCACGCGCCAGCGTTGCGCCACCACGTCCGGCCGCCTGCCGAGCAGGTCCGCGGGCAGCACCGATGGCAGCGCGACCGCCGGTTCCTGTAGATGCGGTCGCGCGATGGCAAGGCCGCGATCCGGCCCCTGGCCCAGCAGTGCCGCAAGCAGGTTGCGCCCCAGCGCGATTTCCTCCTCGAGCCCGCTTATGCGCTGGCGTGCGGCAGGCATGGATGCCTCGGCCTGCTTCAGCTCGACTTCCGAATCCAGTCCCGCAGCAACGCGCTGCGTCGTGAGGTCGAAAATCGCCTCGCGCTGTTTCAGTGCGGCGCGTGCCAGCTCGAGCTGCTCGAAACTGCGCCCCAGTTGTGCGTAAGCGCGCGCTACGCTTGCAGCCAGCAGCAGCCGCGCGGCGTAAGCGTCCACTTCGGCTGCCCGCGCCTGTCCCAGCGCTGCGTCGTAAGCGGCACGGTTGCGGCCCCAGAGGTCGAACTCATAACTGAAGCTTGCCACGAGGCTGGCCTGAGTGTTCCAGGAACCGGCGATGGGCGGCGGGAAGATGCCGTTGCTGGAAAAGCGCTGGCGCGTGATATTGGCACCCGCATCCACCTGCGGCGCGAGCGCTGCTCCGGCGCTTGCGGCAAATGCGAGCGCACGGTCGATGCGCGCGCGCGCGGCTCCCATGCCCGGGCTGCCTGCGAGCGCTTCGGCGATCAGCGTGTCCAGCTGCGGATCGCCGAAGCGCTGCCACCAGTGCGCAGCCGGCCAGGCGGCGGCAGGCGGCTTAGCCTGGGCAAGCGCAGCGCTTGCTGCCAGGCCTGTGGCTGCTGCGGGCACTGCTTTCGGAGCGAGTCCGTCGAAGCTGGCGCAGCCCGCGGCGAGCAGCGCCGATATCATGGGGGCGATAGCAGCGCCCGGCCGCATCATGCGTTCGCGGCCATGCGTTTGAGCAGTCGTTCAAGCTGCTGCACTTCGCTTTTCCTGAATCCGCGCAGCAGGCGGTTGAATACCTGCACCAGCGCCTCGAGTATCCTGGGGTAGAGCTTGTTGCCCTCCGCAGTCAGCTCCAGGCGCACGGCCCTGCGGTCGTCGCTGTCGCGCACGCGCCGCAGAACGCCCTTTTTTTCCAGCCGGTCGAGCAGCCGCGTCATCGCGCCTGGATCGTAGATCAGGATCTTGCACAGTTCGGCCGCGGTGGATGCGGCGCCGTCGCCCAGCAGCATGACCACGATCCACTGGGCGTGGCTGATATCCAGCGGCGCGAGCTCCTGGTCGATGGCATCGATAATGGTCCTGCGCGCACGGCCGATATGGGCGCCGACGCCCTGGCTGGGGCGAAAGGTCTCGATGTCGTAGATGGGCTGCATCGCGAAACCGCGCGTCGAAACGGGAGGCCGATGCTAATTGCCTAGGCAAAGATTGTCAAGGCAGGGGCTGGCGGGGGTTGGCGCATGCTCTCGCAGCTGTGCCGCGCGGTCTGTTTCGGGCGCGGTCGGCGTCCGCGGCGCGGCGGCGCCGCGCGCTGCGCCAGAGGCGATCAGAGGCAGTCCTGGTTCAGCGGCGCCTCAATACCTTGTCGAAATCGTCGTCGACCCCGAGCACGTAGCGTGCGAGATCGTCCACCACGTCGTCGAGCGCCTTCGGCTCGATCTGGCAGCGCACCCGCCCGGGGTGGCGGACGTTGGCCAGTTCGATCTCGAGCGTCGACTTGTCGTAGTTCGCGCGCAGATTTATTTCGCAGGGCAGCGCGGCGGAAACCGTGAACGTCGCGCGCGTCACATGACCGAAGTCGCTCCTGGCTTCGGGCGTGGCTGCGAAGGGGACGTTCAGCATCTTGAGATGCTCCTCGAGGCGGGCAATGTCCGCACCGCGCACGTTCGATTTCGCGGGGGTCGTCGGCTCGATCCAGAACTTGAAGAACAAGTGGACGCCGTGGTCCTTGCCCCTTATCTTTTGGCTGCGCAGATCGACGAATGCGTTGGAGAGTTTTACGCTGGGCAGGCGTCCGAGGTATATGTAGTCGTAGGGGCGGCCCGCCAGCGGATTCACGCCGTTCAGTTCGCTTGCGACCTCGGCGAGGTAGCGCAGGGCGGCGCGCATGCTCTCATCGAGCGCCGTATCGGCCTTGGCTTTCTTCTCCGCCGGGGTTTCCTCGGGTGTGCGTGTCGCGGCCTTTTGCTTTAACAGATCGAGCGCGCCGCGGCGCGATATCGTGCCCGTACCGTCGGCGGTTGCGGCATCGCGCTTCTGGGTTTCGCGCGCGAGCTGGCGCTCGAATTCTTCGCGCTTGCGCGCCTCGGCTTCACTCCATAGACGCAGCGCTTCCTCTTTCTTCCGGCGCGCCGCTTCCTCTTCCTGCAGCCGCGCCTGTTCCTGCGCGTCAAAGTCGCGCACGAACGAATCGAGGTCCAGGACGAAGGCGTTGGATTTCCCTTCCTGCCCCGGCGGCAGCGCCGACGCGGCCAGCGCGGCATTGGGCAGGGTGTCCGCGAACTGCCGCGGCACAGTCTGCGCGCCGAGGGCGTTCGCCGTGGTGGTTTCGCCGTCGCGCGGCGTTGGCGCGACGCTGGTTCGCGCCAAACCGCGCAACGCGCGTAGATCCTCTGCCATTTCCCCCGCCCGCTGGTAGCGGTCTTCCGGCTTTTTCGCGAGCGCCCTGCGCAGGATGGGTTCGAATCCCTCCGGTATCGACGGGTCCACTTGCGTGACTGGAGGATGCGCTTCCGCCGCGATGCGGTTGATCAGCGGGAAGATCGTGGCGTCGCCGCTGCGCACGAATGGCGCGCGCAGGGCCAGCATCTCGTAGAGCACCCCGCCGAGCGAAAAAATGTCCGAGCGCGGATCGATAGGCAGGCCCAGCACCTGCTCCGGTGACATGTAGCGGGGCGAGCCGATCATGGTGCCGGTCTGCGTCATGGTCGAGGCAGGCAGGTAAGCCACGCCGAAGTCCGTGAGCTTGGCGTGTCCGGAGGCCGAGACCACAATATTCGCCGGCTTGACGTCGCGGTGCACTATGCCCAGCTGCTGCGCGCGGTCGAGCGCATCGGCTATCTGGGCGACGAGGTCGGCGATGGTCTGAAACGGCAAGCGCACGGACTCGGCGAGCAGGTCCGCCAGAGTCCGGCCCTCCAGAAGCTCCATCGCCATGTAGGCGATGCCGCCCTGCTCGCCCACATCGAAGATGGTCACGATGTTGGGATGGCTCAGCCGTCCGGCGGATTTCGCCTCGCGCAGGAAGCGCTCGCGCACATCCGCGACCGCGTCCGGCGGCAGGTTCGGATGCAGCGTCTTGATGGCGACTTCGCGATCGATCAGCGGATCATGCGCGCGATACACGGTGCCCATGGCACCGTGTCCCAATTCGCCGATGATGCGGTAGCGACCGAGTGTGGTGTGAATCATAGATGTTCGCGGCATGGACTCACTTCAAGGGCATTAGGATCGTCGAATCCCGCATAGTTGGCAAGCGATTCGAGCAAAGCCTAGCCTGTATACCGTGATCCATGCGGCGCCCGCAAGCGTACCGATCCCGCCCGCATGCGCGGTTTCAACTGCAGAAATACTCTACTACTTCCTCCGCCTCCGCTTTGGGCTGGCCGAAGGTGATCCACCCGCGGATTCCGAGCCTGAACTCCTCCCGCCGAAGCAACACCTCGCTGCCTCCTTCGTCGGTGACGTAAGTCCCGTTCGTGCTCCGGTCGGCAAGGATGAACTTGTCCTGGCGCCGCTCGACGGTGCAATGCTTGCGCGAGGCCATGCTATTGGCGATGACGAGGCTGCAGTCGGGATCGCGCCCTATGACGATCGCTTCGCTGTTGCGCCGGCAGATGATCTCCCGGTCGCGGAACTTCAGGTGCAGCGCAAGCGCCTCGGGCCTGTCGCCGGTCAGGCGGCTGACCGACATGGTCTGGTCGTCGGCATGGCGCCAGATGAGTTCGCACAGCCCGACTTCTTCGGCCCTGCCCCTGACATGGATCGGGTAGAGGGGGCGCTTGAAACTGCGGAATATCGGGCCGAGCCGGTCCGAGGTTTCGCGCGAGATGATGATCTGGCTCCGCGCTGCCTGTTCGACCAGCCGGGCGGCGAGGTTCACGGTGTCGCCGAAGTAGTCGTTGTCGAGCTGGATCACCGGGCCGTAATGAAAGCCGATCCGCACGCCGAGCTTGGTCGCGCCGACTATTGGAAGCGCGTCGATCGCATACTGCATGCTGCTTGCTGCATTGGCCGCGGCGTCCGGTGTCGGGAACACGGCCATGATTTCGTCGCCGATGGTTTTGACCACGTGCCCGCCCGAGGTTTCGACGGTCTGGCGCAGCAGATCGATGCAACGCGCGATCGCCTCCATGGCAGCCTTGTCACCCTCGGATTCATACAGTTTCGTGCTGCCGCTAACGTCGGCGAACAGTACCGTCAACTGACTTTCCTGATTCATGAGCTCCCGTACCGGCTGCGCCGCCGAGTGTTTGCGAATATCACCAGGCTTCCTTCGATGTATCTACCAGACACGAAATTGGGCGGATTCGGGGGACAGTCTACCCTGAGGACAAGACTCGCGCAAAATCAGGGTGGCCGGGCCTGGACGTGAATGCGGGGGTGGCCAGCGCCGCAATCGCGGGCGCATTTCCTGGCGTCGCCGTCTGATACCCGGCGCTTGACCCGGCTGGGGGCCGGAAACGTCCGCTCCCCGCCGCCCTCACTAGCCTAGCGAAGGGCCTGCGACCAGGCGCTGCGGCACTCTGGATCTCGAATTATTTGGCCAGCGCCTCGGCGACGAAATCGAGCCGGTCCTGCCCCCAGAACATTTCCTCGCCCACAAAGAAGGTCGGTGCGCCGAACACGCCGCGCGCTACCGCCTCTTCGGTATTGATCCTGAGCTGCTCTTTCACCGCCGCGTCGCTTACCAGGGCGAGGAAGGCGTCGGCGTCGAATCCGGCCTGGCGCAGCACCTCGGCGAGCTCCCGTGGTTCGCCCAGATTGCGCGGTTCCTCCCACATGGCGCGAAAAATCGCCTCCACATATTTGCCGAAGTCCGGCCCGCGCAGTTGCATTCCCGCCGCGCCGCGCATGAGTACCAGGGTGTTGATCGGGAAATGGGGGTTGTTCCTGAACACTGCGCCGTAGCGCGCGGCCCAGCGTTGCAGATCCTGGCCCAGCCACTTGCCTTTCGCCGGAATTTCCACCGGGCTGTGATTGCCGGTCGCCTTGAACACGCCTCCGAGCAGCATCGGCCGCCAGAGGATCTGCGCGCCGCGCGCGGCTGCGATTGCGGGCAGCGCCTTGTACGCAAGGTAGGTGTAGGGGCTGCCGAAATCAAAAAAGAACTCTACTGTTTTCGCCATGGTGATGCTCCTTTAGTGCAAGTGTCCGCGGCAGCTTCTGCGACGGCAGGGGGGAGACACGAAGGGGAGTCCTCCACTCGTGTTGTTACAGGGCGTACGGCCTCACCAGGGTTCGATCCAGGGCCGCAGGTCCAGTTCGTGCGTCCACGCATTGCGCGGTTGCCGGTGCAGCTGCCAGTAGCTTTCGGCGATGGCCTCGGGGTCGAGGATGCCGTCCTGCGCCTTCAGGGCGTAGCGCTGCGGAAAATTTTCGCGGATGAACTCGGTGTCGATGGCGCCGTCGACCATGATCTGGGCCACATGGATGCCCTTCGGGCCGAGTTCGCGCGCCATGCTCTGCGCGAGCGAGCGCAGCCCGTGCTTGGCGCCGGCAAAGGCGGCGAACCCCTCGCGCCCGCGCAGGCTGGCCGAAGCGCCGGTGAAAAAAATCGAGCCGTGAGCGCGGGGCAACATGACCCGCGCCGCTTCCCGTCCCATGAGAAAGCCGGCGAAGCAGCCCATTTCCCAGACCTTGTAATACACCCGCGCCGTGGTCTCGGTGATGGGGAAGCGCACGTTGGCGCCGATGTTGAACACCGCCACTTCGATCGGCGCAATCGCCTTTTCGATGTGCGCGAACAGCTGCACCACCTCGTCTTCCTTGCGCGCGTCCGAGCCGAAGGCGTGCGCCTTGCCGCCGGCGGCTTCGATCGCGGACACCAGCGGCGCGAGCTTGTCAGCGTCGCGCCGCGTGACACAGGCGATGTAGCCTTCGCGCGCGAAGCGGCGTGCGATCGCGCCACCGGTCGCATCGCCTGCGCCCACTACCAGGATTGCCTTGTTCGCGCTCATGTTTCGACCCTTTGAGGAATATGCGGCGCTTACGCCGCGGCCGCGGCGAGTTTGGGCCGGGCTTCGCGTATCGGCAGGTTGACCAAGGCTGCGGCGAGCGCGAGCGCGATGTCCGCGTACCACATCCAGGCGTAGTTGCCGCTGGTGGCGATCGCCACGCCGCCGAGCCAGGCGCCGAAAAATCCGCCGATCTGGTGCGACAGGAGCGTCAGCCCGAACAGGGTGGCGAGATAGCGCGTGCCGAACAGCTTGCCCACCAGGCCGGCGGTCGGCGGCACCGTGGCGAGCCAGCTTACGCCAAGCACGCCTGCGAAAACATAGAACGTGAGCGCGGTGGGCGGCGCCATCAGGTAAAGGCTGATCGCTACGGCGCGGATGCCGTAGACCCAGAACAGCAGGTATTTCATGCGGTAGGTTTGTGCCAGCCAGCCGACGCCGAGGCTGCCGGCGATATTGGCCAGGCCAATGATCGCGAGCGAGGCCGCCGACACCGAGGCGGGAAGGCCGCACAAGGCCACCTCGCCCGGCAGATGGGTCACGAGGAAGGCGATGTGGAAGCCGCAGGTGAAGAACCCCGCATGCAGGCACAGGTAGCTGCGGTCCTTGAACGCGACCAGCGTCTGTTCGGACAGGCTGATGCCGCCCGAGTGCACCGGCGCGGCGCCGCTGTGCTTCTCGCGCAAGGGGAGGGCCAGCGGAATGGTGAGCAGCGCGGAGGCGGCCAGCGAGAGCAGCGCGGTGACCCAGCCGAAGGCGCTGATCAGCGCCTGCGCCAGAGGGGCGAACACGAACTGGCCGAAGGAGCCGCCGGCGTTGATGAAGCCCGCGGCGAAGGCGCGGCGTTCCGCCGGCAGGCGTTTTGCCGCCGCGCCGATGAGTATGGAAAAGCTGCCGCCGCCGGCGCCGGCCGCCGCCACCACGCCGAGGAAGAAGATCAGGCCGAGCTGGCTGTGCATGAAAGGCGTGGCCACCAGCCCCAGCGCGAGCAGCACCGCGCCGATGGCGATGATCCTGACCGAACCGGCGCGGTCGGCGAGCGCGCCGAATATCGGCTGCGCCGCTCCCCATACGAACTGGCCCACGGCGAGCGCGAAACTGATGGAGACTATGCCCAGGCCGCTGGAGGTATTGAGCGGCGACACGAACAGGCCCAGCGCGTTGCGTATGCCCATGGTCACCGCGAGTATCATGGCACTTGCAATGGCGATGGTCCAGAACTGGCGTTTGGCGCTCATGTGCGTTTTCCCGAAGTTGTGGGGAGCGCGGCGAGCGCGGCCTCGATTCTGCGATGCAGTTCGCCTACGCCGGCTGTGCCGAGTATGGATTCGACTTCGCACTGCGCCTTGCGCCATAGCGGCAGTGCCGCCTTCAGCTTGCGCCGGCCGGCCGTGGTGACGCCGATGCTGCGGTTGCGCGGATCGGCACCGACGGAAATGCTCACCCATCCGTGCGCGGCGAGCGGCGCGAGGTTGCGGCTGAGCGTGCTGCGGTCCATTTCCAGCTCGGCGGCAAACTCCGACACCGTGCGCTCGCCCCTGGCCGCGTTGGCGAGGAGCGAGTACTGGGTCACTTTGATCGCCTGCGGGGCGAGGTGGGCATCGTAGATGCGCGTCACCCGGCGCGCGAGCTTGCGCAGCCGGGCACAGGTGCAGCCGTAGCTCGGGACGGTGGCGGTGGGCGACATGGCGCGATCATAGCATATGCGTGTAATTACACCTATATGCGCTGCGCCGGCGCTTTTCGGGAACCGGATCGCGCCAACCCGGCGGGCGATTGCGCCGCGAAACCCCCGCCGCGGGTCCGCGCATAAGCACCCGATCTGCACCTATAATGCTTGCGGTGTCTATCCAACGCGCAGCGGGAACGGCCGGTTCGAAGACCAAATGAACGCATCTCGGGGATTCAAGCCATTGTTCGCGCCAGTGCCGTGTTCGCCGCTGCGGGCGGGGATGCTGCAGCGGCTCGGTCCGCATAAGTCGGGCGCGATGCGCTCGGCCGGCCTCGTTTCCGTGTATGTTGCGCGATGAGCGCGATCGCCATCGCCGGTTACGTTCCCGGCGCCATCGGCCGGGTGGCAGAGTTGCATGCAGACTATTACAGCAAGGCCTGGAATTTCGGCCTTTACTTCGAGGCCAAGGTCGCGAGCGAACTGTCGCAGTTCCTGCAGCGCATGGATCCGGCGAGCGACGGGTTCTGGACCGCCGTCCGGGCCGGTCGCGTCGAAGGTTCGATTGCCATCGATGGCGCGAAGGCGCAGACGGAAGGCGCGCATCTGCGCTGGTTCATACTCTCGGATGCGCTGCGCGGCTCAGGTATCGGCAACCGGCTGATGCAGGAAGCGGTCGACTTCTGCCGGCAGCGGGCCTACGCGCGCGTCTTCCTCTGGACCTTCCAGGGGCTGGAACCCGCGCGTCATCTATATGAGAAATTCGGTTTTCGCCTGGCCGGGCAGATCGAAGGCGAGCAATGGGGAAACAGGGTGCTGGAGCAACGCTACCAGCTCGAACTCGCATAGACATGCACGGCGCGAGCCGCGCATGCCCGAGTGCCCGGCTAATCGACGATCTTGTTCAGCGGTAGTTCGATGATGCCGCGCGCGCCGGCCGCGTAGAGCCGGGGTATCAGTTCGCGCACCTGCTTTTCCTCGACCACGGTGGACAGTTCGATCCAGTGCGGATCGGCCAGCGTCGAAACCGTGGGCGTCGCCAGCGCCGGCAGGATTTTCAGCACCGCATCGACACTCTCCCGCGGCAGGTTCATCGACAGCAGCACGCGCGTCGCGGCGGCGATCGCGCCCTTCAGCAGCATCAGCAGGCAGTCGATCTTGGCGCTTTTCCAACTGTCCTTGAGCGAGTCATGGCAGCCGATGAAGCGCGGCGTGCTCTCCAGCACCACATGCATGATCTTGAGGTTGTTCGCGCGCAGCGAGGCGCCGGTCTCGGATACGTCGACGATGGCGTCGGCCAGGATCGGCGGCTTTACTTCGGTCGCGCCCCAGGAAAACTCGACATTCGCCTGCACGCCGTGCTGCGCGAGGAAACGCCGGGTCATGCCCACGGCCTCGGTAGCGATGCGCCGGCCCTGGAGATCCTGCACGCTGTTGAACGCGGAGTCGTCCTTGGACGCCATCACCCAGCGCACCGGTCCGTAGTTGGGCCAGGGGGCGCGCAGATCGGCGATCTGCGCCACATCGAAATCGTTTTCCAGGATCCAGTCCAGGCCGGTAATGGCGCAGTCCAGAATTCCCTGCCCGACGTAGCGCGACATTTCCTGCGGCCGGATCAGGATGCACTCGATCTCGGCATCGTCGATGGCGGGATAGTAGGAGCGCCCGGAGATGCGCAGGTCGTAGCCGGCGCGGATGAAAAGCTTCTGCGTGGTCTCCTGCAGGCTGCCCTTGGGTATGCCCACGCGCAGCCGCGGTGTATTCGTGTTCACGTTTGTGTGCCCTGTGCGAGAAATACGGTTTCTTGAATTCGGCAATTCTGCAATTCTGCAATTTTGCGATCGCGTCGCGGCGCATAGCTTACGCCATTTCGCCTGCTAGCCGAGGCCGAACAGCCAGATCAGCAGCGGGAACAGCAGCGCGGTGGCGAGGCCGTTCAGCCCCATGCCGAGGCCGGCGAAGGCGCCCGCTTCTTCGCTTACCTGGAAGGCGCGCGCGGTACCGATGCCATGGGCGGCGACGCCCACGGCGAAGCCGCGCACGCCGTGCTCGCGCACGCGCAGGAAATCGAGCACGTACTTGGCCGTGACCGCGCCGATGATGCCGGTAGCAACCACCAGCACCGCCGTGAGCGAGGGCAGGCCGCCGAGTTTTTCCGTGATGCCCATGGCGATCGGTGTGGTCACGGACTTGGGCGCGAGCGAGATCAGGGTGCCGCGGCTTGCGCCCAGCAGCCAGGCGATCCCCACCGCCGATCCGATGGCGGTGAGCGCGCCGGCGAGCAGCGCGGCGAGCAGCGGCAGGAGCAGGCTTTTCAATTTGCCCAGCTGGGCATAGAGCGGAATCGCCAGGGCTACGGTGGCCGGGCCGAGCAGAAAATGCACGAACTGCGCGCCGTCGAAATAAGTCTGGTAAGGCGTGCCCGTCAGGGTTAGCAGCAGCACCAGCGTCGCCACCGACAGCGCCACCGGGTTGAGCAGCGGGTGGAAGTTCGCGCGCCGGTAGATCCAGTATGCGCCCTGGTACACCACCAGCGTGACGCTGAGCCCCAGCAGCGGCGAGGCGGACAGATAGACCCAGATGTCCAGCACCTTGGGCGTCATGACAGCCCCTTGCGCGACATCAGCGCGCGCATCACCAGCGCGGTCACCGCGATGGTGAGCACGGTGCTGCCGATCAGCGCGGTGCAGATGGCCGCCCATTCATCGGCGACGCGCGCGAGGTGCACCATCACGCCGGTGCCTGCGGGTACGAACAGCAGCGACAGGTGCGAGAGCAGGCTGTTGGCGGTATCGCGCAATCCGTCCGGCACGCTGCCGCGCGCGAGCAGCGTGAGGAACAGCAGCAGCATGCCGATCACCGGGCCCGGTACCGGCAGTTTGAATGCGAGCGCAATGACTTCGCCGACGAGCTGATAGACGAGCAGGAGGGTGACGGCGCCCAGCATGTCGCGTCGCGGCGCGCTACTCGCCGGCGCGGAAAATGTCGCAGTACGCCGTATAGACCGACGCGGTGAGCACCGGGATCAGCACCAGGTAGCCCAGGCCGGCGGGAATAGCGGCGAGCAGGCCCAGCACCAGCAGCACCACGCCGTAGACCAGGAAGGGTATCCAGTTCTTGAGGCAGGCGTAGAAGCTCGACTTGAGCGCAGCCACCGGCGCCAGTTGCTGCAACACGATCAGCGCGGGAGCAAACCAGGTCGCCATGTACAGGGGCAGCGACAGGCCCGCGACCAGCAGCAGGGCGATCAGCGCCGAAATGATGGATATGCCTGCGCCCGGAGCGCCGCCGCGCATGACCGCCATGAACACGCCGCCGCCGACGACCGCGGCCACGGCGAATCCTATGAGCACCCAGCAGACCAGGTTGAACACGCCTATCAGCACCAGGTCGCCGGTCCTGTATTTGAATCCGGCAAACAGATGGGCGATTTCCAGCGTGCCCTCCTGGTCCTGTGCCCTGCACCCCAGCATCAGGCCGGCGCTCAATAGGGGGAACAGCAGTGCGCCGGCGAGCGTGCCCAGCACCGGGATGATGCTGACCGCGAAAAACAGCAGGCCGGCTATGAGCACGATCAAAATCCACATGCCCGGCTGCCGGCGGAACAGGGCAAAGCCCTCGACTATCCATTCCCAGCCGCGGCCGCCCGCGACCACGCGCCCCTGCGCCTGGAAGCTGCCCGATTGCGCTTCGGTCGGGGTGAGTGCATCGGTATCGGTCATGCCATTTCTCCCTGTGTGGATGCCGCCAGGCCGGGTGCCGGGCGGCGTCCAAGTTCGATAGGTGAGGGCAAGTCTATGCCGCTTGCGCGATGGGCTCAAGGATTACGGGCGATCGATATTCTGCGATCATGGGCGCACGCGGAGGATTGCATGGACCTGGACCGGATCGAACGCTGCCTGCAGGACGCGGGTCTCAGCCCGCGCGGCGCGTTTCATCCTGCCTGCGGCGACGGCGTGCCGCCGCTGGCGTTTGCTGCACCCGCGCGCACCCTGGTCCTGGCAGGCAATGCCGGGCCGCGCATGTGGGGCGCTTTCGACGCCGCGCGCTCCGGCGGCGCGATGACCCTGGACCAGTGGTCCGAAGACGTACTGCGCGCTGTGGCGGCGCGACTGGGCGCGCGCGCCGTATTTGCGTTCGAGCGCCCCTATCTGCCGTTCCAGCGCTGGGCCATGCGCGCCGAAGCCTGCCATCCGTCGCCGCTGGGGCTGCTGATCCATCCGGACTACGGACTGTGGCACGGCTATCGCGGCGCGCTGCTGTTCGCAGCGGCGATAGCGCTGCCGCCGCCGGAGGGCCGCGCCAGCCCCTGCGCAGGCTGCGCGGATCGGCCCTGTCTCTCGGCCTGTCCGGCGGGCGCATTCGAGGGCAAGGCTTACGACGTTCCTGCCTGCGCGCGCCACCTGTCGGGCGCAGCCGAACCTGCCTGCATGGACATCGGCTGCCTGGCGCGCCATGCCTGCCCGGTCGGCCGCGACTATCGCTATGCGCCGGCGCAGGCGCGTTTCCACATGGACGCCTTCCTGAAAAACGTTTCCCTGAACGAGGGGCCGCCTGGATAATTCCGAAATGGCTAGCAAGGTGATTTGCGTCGGCCACAGCGCGCTCGACCGCGTGTTCACGGTCGACGCCTGGCCGCCAGACAGCGCCAAGGTGCGGGCGCGCAGCTTTGTCGAAGTCGGCGGCGGCATGGCTGCGAACGCCGCCGTGGCCGTCGCGCGACTGGGCGGCGAGGCGCATTTCTGGGGGCCGGCGGGCGCAGACAGCGTCGCCGATGCCATGAGCGCGCAGCTGCAGGCGGCGGGCGTGGACGTGCGCGGCCTGCGCCGCTGCGCCGGACTGTATTCGTCGACCTCGGCGATCCTGATCGACGCGCGCGGCGAGCGCCTGATCGTGAGCTATCGCGGCAGCGCGCTCGAGGCAAGCGCAGACTGGCTCGAGTTGGACCAGGTCGGCGATGCGGGCGCGTTGCTCGCCGACGTGCGCTGGCCGCAGGGGGCCAGCGCTGCGCTGCGCGCCGCGCGCCAGGCAGGGATTCCCAGCGTGATCGACGCCGACACCGCCGAATTTGCCACCTTGCAGGCGCTTGCCGGGGAGGCCGAGTACGCGGTGTTTTCAGAGGACGGCCTGGCGTGCTTTGCCGGCGCCGGGGATACAGAAGGAGGACTGCGCCGCGCGCTCGCGCTGGGTGCGCGCTTCGCCGCGGTGACCCAGGGCGGGCGCGGCGTGTGCTGGATCGACGCCGCGGACCCCGGGCGCATGCGTCGTCTTCCGGCGTTTGCCGTGCCGGTCGTCGACACGCTCGCGGCCGGCGACGTATTCCACGGCGCATTTGCGCTCGAACTCGCACGCGCGGCGGCGCCCGCAGA
This sequence comes from Burkholderiales bacterium, assembly GCA_014860355.1. Lineage (GTDB taxonomy): Bacteria > Pseudomonadota > Gammaproteobacteria > Burkholderiales > SG8-39 > 2-12-FULL-64-23. The sequence continues at coordinate 13,521 of JACZJV010000020.1, forward strand.
CGCGCTGCGCTACGCCGCGGCTGCGGCGGCGATAAAATGCACCCGGCCGGGCGGCCGCAATGGCAGTCCGTCGCGCGATGAGGTGGCGAGTTTTCTGCGCGAGGCGCAACTGCGCTTCTGAGCATTCGTGACCCGGGATGTGCGGCATGGCGCGCCGCCGGTCAGGCCTGCCGGTAGAATGCGCGTACTCATGCTGAAATTCGTCGCAGGTCTGCTGTTGCTGTATGCGTTTCCCGTCTGGGGACAGGACGCGCCCTTGTTCGAAGCAGTGGCGGCGGGCCACCTCGAAGTGGTGGAGCGCCTGGTATCGGAGCGCTCGGCAGTCAACGCGCGCAATGCGGGTGGCGAGACGCCGCTCTTTGTCGCAGCCGAGCAGGGCCGAGGGGCAATCGCGCGCTTCCTGCTCGACCAGGGTGCGGATGTGAAGATTGCCAGCAACAACGGCGAGACGGTGCTGCATGCCGCAGTCTTGAACGGCGATCCGGGGCTGCTGCGCCTGCTGCTCGATCGCGGCGCGGAGGTGAATCGCGCCAACCGCGACGGCGAGCGGCCCCTGTTCTGGGCGGCAATGGCTGGAACGGGCCGCGCGGCGCAACTGCTGATCGAGCATGGCGCTTCAATAGACGCGGTGGATGCGCATGGCAATAGCGCGCTGCATGGCGCGGCGGATGCCGGGAACGAAACCACCGCCTGGCTGCTGCTGGACCAGGGCGCCAACCCGGCGCTGCGCAACGACTCGGGGGATAGCGCGCTCGATATCGCGCGGCGGCGGGGCTATGGCAGCATCGTCGATTTGCTTCAGCGCCAGGGCCGACGGCCTTAGCCCTTGACTGCAGCAAACGCGAACAGCGCCCAGGCGGCGATGAAGGCGGCGCCCCCGAACGGCGTGATCGCGCCCAGCCAGCCGAGGCCGGTGAGCGACAGCAGATAGAGGCTGCCCGAGAACAGCACGATGCCGGCGACCATGGCCCAGCCCGCGCCCTTGAGCCAGGCGGACTGCGGCAGGTGAAACCCGGCCAGCCCGACCATGATCAAACCCAGCGCGTGATAGAAGTGATATTCGACGCCGGTCCTGTACACGGCCATGAGTTCCGGCGCGATGCGGGACTTCAACCCGTGCGCGCCGAAAGCGCCGATCGCAACGGCGAGCAAAGCGGCAGCGCAGCCGATTGCAATGAACAAGCTGGCGGTGCGGGGCATGGTCTCGATTTCTCGCGTCGGTTTGCGCTGGGTCACTCGGGGGCATTCTGCTGCGCTTTGCCCCGGGGCGCAATCGCGGCGACGCCGCACCGCGCGTTTCGTGGCAGAATAGCGCCCCTATGAACGATATTACCCAGTTGCATCTGCACGTTGGTCAGGAGGTCGGCGTATCGCCCTGGTTTCAGGTGGGCCAGGAGCGCATCGACCAGTTCGCCAGCGCGATTGTCGATCCGCAATGGATCCATGTCGATCCGGAACGGGCGAAGCGCGAATCGCCCTACGGCGGCACCGTCGCCCACGGGTTTCTCACGCTATCGCTGCTGTCGCACCTGCTGGAGAGCACGGTCGATGTGAGCCGCATGAAAATGGGCGTCAATTACGGGCTGAACAGGGTGCGCTTTACCGATGCCGTGCCCTCGGGCTCGCGCATACGCGCGCGCTTCGTGCTCTCCAAATTCGAAAACATCAAGGGCGGCAATCAGCTCACCTGGGGCGTGACCGTGGAGCGCGAGGGCTCGGGCAAGCCCGCCTGCATAGCGGAGTGGGTGACGCGGCAGTACGGCTGAGACCGTTCAAATTGCAGCGCGGCGAGCCGCGCTACAAAGACTGCAGGAGGAGCGCGATGCAGGACCGGCATTTCAAGCACTGGCCCATGGGCGTGCCGAGGCAGTTCCCGCTGCCCGAAACCAGCCTTTACTACAACCTCGAAGTCGCCGCCGCGCGTTACGCGCGCAAGACCGCGATTTTCTACTACGGCGGGAAGCTGTCGTACGCCGAACTCAGGGCGCAGGCGGATACGCTCGCCGGATACCTGCAGCAGGATTGCGGCTTGCGCCGCGGCGACCGCGTCCTGCTGTACATGCAGAACAGTCCGCAGTTCATCATCGCCTATTACGCGATCCTGCGCGCCGACGCAATGGTAGTGCCGGTCAATCCGATGAACCTTACCGGGGAACTGGCGCATTATGTGGCCGACGCCGGGGCGAAATTGGCGATTTGCGGCCAGGAGCTGTTGCCGCGCATCGCGCCGCTGCTCGGGCCGCAGGGCCTGGCGCGCGTCATCTGCGCGAATTACGCCGACTATATCGATCCGGGCACCGATCTGCCGCTGCCTGATTTTTTTCGCCTGCCTGCGCCGGCCCCCGCGCCCGGAATCGTCGGCTGGCGCGAGGCGCTGGCAGCTGCGCGTGTGCCCGGTCCGCACCTGGCCGGGCCCGACGACCTTGCCGCCCTGCCTTACACTTCGGGCACGACGGGAAATCCCAAAGGCTGCATGCATACGCACCGCACGCTCATGGCAACTGTAGCGCTCGCCGGCGTGTGGTCGCGCGGCTCGGCTGACGACGTTACGCTCGCGGTGGTACCTTTTTTCCATGTCACCGGCATGCAGATGCTGATGAACGGCAGCATCTATCTGGGCGCGGGCATCGTGGTGATGACGCGCTGGGACCGTGAACTCGCGTTGAAACTGATCGTGCGCCACCAGGTTACGAGTTGGATCAATATTCCGACCATGGTGATCGATCTGTTCGCCAGCCCGAATTTCAAGTCCGACAGTCTGGCCAGCCTGCGCGGCATCGCGGGCGGCGGTGCGGCCATGCCCGAAGCCGTCGCCAAGCGCCTGTTCGAGCTCACCGGCCTGGAGTTCTGCGAGGGTTACGGCCTCACCGAGACCGCCGCGCCCACGCACAGCAATCACCCAAGCCGGCCCAAGCGCCAATGCCTGGGCATTCCCATCTGCAACACCGATGCGCGCGTCATCGATCCGGATACGCTGAAGGAGCTGGGGTCGGGGGAGACCGGGGAGATAATCTCGTCCGGCCCCCAGGTATTCACCGGATATTGGAACAGTCCGGATGCTACCCGGGCTGCGTTCATCGAACTCGACGGCAAGCGCTTCTTCCGTACCGGCGACCTCGGTCGCTATGATGAAGAAGGTTATTTCTTCATCGTCGATCGCTTGAAGCGCATGATCAACGCCTCGGGATTCAAGGTCTGGCCGGCCGAGGTGGAAGCGATGATGTATGCGCATCCGGACATTCAGGAGGCCTGTATCATCGGCGCGCGCGACGCGTATCGCGGCGAGACGGTGAAGGCGGTGGTGGCGCTCAAGGCCGCGAGCAGGGGCGTGGTGCGGGCCGGGGACATCATTGAATGGTGCAAGGGTCACATGGCCGCGTATAAATGCCCGCAGATCGTCGAGTTTGTGGACGCACTGCCCAAGTCGGCCACCGGCAAGGTGATGTGGCGCGCGTTGCAGGAGCAGGAGTCGGCACAGGCAGGTTCGACGGCCTGAGCCGCGGGGGAGCGCCGCGCGAGCTTCGCGCCCGCGTCCGAGTTTTTCTGATTCTTGAGGAACAAACGTATGCCGCAGCGATGGAAGCAGCGCCCGCCCGGTTCCAACTGGGGCGATTTCGGTCCCGACGACCAGCGCGGCCGCATGAACCTGATTACGCCGGAGAAAGTGCTGCAGGGCGCGGCCGAAGTGAAGGTGGGCAGACGCTTCTGCCTGTCGCTGCCGCTGGACTATCCCGGCGGCAACAAGATCAACGCGCGGCGCCGTCCGCCGCGGCGCTTCGCCACGGTGCGCTCCGGACGCGCCAACTTCAATTTCCTGCTGTCCGGCGAAAACCCGCGGCATACCGACGTGGTGTGCGACGACGGCGTGCTGATCTGGCTGCAGTACTCGACGCAGTGGGACAGCCTGGCCCACGTAGGCTCGCAGTTCGACGCCGATGGCGACGGCGTGGCCGAAACCGTGTTCTACAACGGCTGGCGCGCGGGCGAACACATCATTGCCCCGCAGCACGCCGAGCTGTCTCCCTGGGGCTGCTACGAAGGCAGCGAAGCCCGGCGCCTGGGCATACAGAACATGGCCGAAACCTGCGTGCAGGGCCGCGCGGTGATGATAGACCTGCATGCGCATTTCGGCCGCTGCCGCAAGGCCGTAAGCTACGACGAACTGATGCGTGTGCTCGAAGCCGACAAAGTGGAAGTGGAGCAGGGAGACATGGCCTGCTTTCACACCGGCTGGAGCGACCTGATCCTGGAGATGGGAGGCGAGGTCGACATGAACAGGCTGGACGCGGCCTACCTCGCGCTCGACGGCCGCGACGACCGGCTGTTGCAATGGATCACTGACAGCGGCGTGGCGGCGCTGATCGCGGACAATTACGCGGTGGAACTGCTGCCGGCGCCGGATCTGCCCGGCCGGCATCCGGCCATGCCGCTGCACGAGCACTGCCTGTTCAAGCTGGGCGTGCACCTGGGCGAGATCTGGTATCTGGGCGAACTGGCGCAGTGGCTGCGCGCCAACGGGCGCAGCCGTTTCCTGCTCACCGCGCCGCCGCTCAGGCTGCCCGGCGCAGTCGGCTCCCCGGTGACGCCGGTGGCGACGGTTTGAGCCACTACCTTATTTCTGGAGCGCAGCCATGGATCTGAAAAGCGCAGTCTGCATCGTCAGCGGCTCCGCCAGCGGCATCGGTGCTGCCAGTGCCCTCATGCTCGCCGGGCGCGGCGCGCGCGTGGTGGTCAACTACAGCAAGAGCGAGGAGGCGGCGCGCGCAACGCAGCGGGCGTGCGAGGAGGCGGGCGCCGAAGTGCTGCTGGTGAAGGCCGATGTCGCGCAGGACGCCGACTGCCGCCGCCTGGCACAGGCGGCGCTGGACAAGTGGGGACGCATCGACGCCCTGGTCAACAATGCCGGTGCCACCAAGTTCGCCAACCACGCCGACCTCGAAGCGCTTTCGGCCGAAGATTTCCTGCGCATCTACTCGGTCAACGTGGTCGGTGCCTACCAGATGACGCGCGCCTGCGCCGCGGCGATGAAAAAAAACGGGCGCGGCGCGGTGGTCAACGTGTCGTCGATTGCGGGCAAGAACGGCATGGGATCGAGCATGGCCTACGCCGCATCCAAAGGCGCGCTGAACACGCTGACCATGTCGCTGGCGCGCGTGCTCGGTCCGGAGATCCGCGTCAATGCGGTCTGTCCGGGCATGGTCGACACCAAGTGGCTGCGCGAAGGTTACGGCCCGCGCTACGCCGCGATCGAGGCGCGCTACCGCAACGGCACGCCGCTGGGGCGGCCGGGCACACCCGAGGATGTGGCCGCTGTCATCGTCTGGTTGATCGAGGGCGCGGATCTGATCACCGGCGATACCATCATGATCGATGGCGGCATGCACATGGGCCTGATACCGCCGAAGTTGTGAGGGCAAGTCGGCGATACCGGCCGCAAAGAAAACCCGCGCGGACTGCTTAAGGGCTCGTGCCGGTAATGCGCGCCAGCGCCGGTTTGATGAGCGATGCGGCTTGGATGAAATAATGGGGGCCGCGCGGACGATTTGAAGCGTGGCATGGGCAATTCGAGCTGCGAATGAGGCTCCGATGAAACTGAACAAACTCGGCGACAGCGATCTGCGCGTGTCGGAAATCTGCCTCGGCACCATGACCTGGGGCGAGCAGAACAGCGAGCGCGACGCGCACCTGCAACTCGATTTCGCGCTCGATCACGGCATCAATTTCATCGACACCGCCGAAATGTATCCGGTGCCGCCGGGCGCAAGCACCTACGCGCGCACCGAGACCTATCTGGGCTCCTGGCTGGCGCAGCAAAAAAGGCGCGACAAGCTGGTGATTGCGAGCAAGGTGGCCGGCCCGGGCCGGCGCGACTGGGTGCGCGGCGGGCGCACCGAACTCACGCGCGAGAACATCACCGAAGCGCTCGACAACAGCCTGGCGCGGCTGAAGACGGATTATCTCGACCTGTACCAGATACACTGGCCGGGGCGCAACGTGCCGATGTTCGGCGTGACCCGCTTCGATCCGTCCAAGGAGACCCCGGGTGTGCCGATCCTGGAACAGATCGAGACCCTCACCGGGCTGATCAAGGCGGGCAAGATCCGCCACTACGGCATCTCGAACGAAACCACCTGGGGCGTATGCGAATTCCTGCGCCTGGCGCGCGCGCACGGCCTGCCGCCGCCGCTGACCATCCAGAACTGCTACAGCCTGGTGAACCGCATGTTCGACGGGGACCTGGCCGAAGCGTGTTTCCGCGAGCAGGTGCCGCTGCTCGCCTACAGCCCGCTCGCGATGGGCATGCTCACCGGCAAGTTTCGCGCCGGCGCGATGCCGCCGCGCTCGCGCCTGGGCCGCTACTTCGACTTCGGCGAGCGCTACAAGCGCGACCTCGTGCGCATCGCGGCAGACGAATATTCCCAGCTTGCGCAAAGCCGCGGCCTGAGCGTCACCGAGATGGCGCTCGCCTTCGTGCGCACGCGCTGGTTCGTCGCCTCGTCCATCATCGGCGCGACCGACCTGGCGCAATTGAAGCAGAACATAGACAGCGTCAAGGTCGAGCTCGATGCCGAGACGCTGGCGGGCATCGACGCCATCCATCGGCGCTACCCCAGCCCCTCGGCCTGATCGGCGGCGGGAGAACATGACGGGCGCGCAAGAGCAGGCGCATGGCCGCGTGAGCGCAGCGCATTCAGGGCCGCTCGCGGGGATCAGGGTGGTCGAGTTCGCGCACATGGTGATGGGTCCGGCCTGCGGCCTGGTGCTGGGCGACCTAGGTGCCGAGGTGATCAAGGTGGAACCGATCGGCGGCGACAGCACGCGCCGGCTTACCGGTACCGGCGCCGGCTTCTGGGCCACCTACAACCGCAACAAGAAAAGCCTGGCGCTGGATCTCAAATCGCCCGAGGGCATGCAGATCGTCAGGAAGCTGCTGGCGACGGCGGACGCGGTCACGGAGAATTTCCGCCCGGGCACCCTGGATCAGCTCGGCCTGGGCTATGAGGCGGTAAAAAAGCTGCGACCCGAAATCATCTATTGTTCGCTCAAAGGCTTCCTTCCCGGCCCGTACGAACAGCGCACCGCCCTGGACGAAGTGGTGCAGATGATGGGCGGCCTCGCCTACATGACCGGGCCCGAGGGCCGCCCCCTGCGCGCAGGCGCGTCGGTGAACGACGTGATGGGCGGCATGTTCGGTGCCATCGGCATCCTCGCGGCGCTGCAGGAGAAAAGCCGCACCGGCCGCGGTCAGCTGGTGCAAAGCGCCTTGTTCGAAAACAACGTATTCCTTGTGGCGCAACACATGCTGCAGTATTCGGTCACCGGCAAGCCGGCCGCGCCTATGCCGAGCCGCCTGTCGGCATGGGCCATTTACGACGTGTTCGACACCGCCGACGGCGGGCAACTGTTCGTCGGCGTGGTAAGCGATACGCAGTGGAAAGTGTTCTGCGACCAGTTCGGCATGACCGCTCTTGCGGCGGACGCCACGCTCGCGACCAACAATCAGCGCGTGCACGCGCGCGAGCGCCTGCTGCCGCAGGTGCGCACGCGTTTCGCGCAGATGAACAAGGCGGAACTGATGCGCGCCTGCGAGCGCGCCGGCCTGCCCTATGCACCCATCGTCATGCCGCAGGAATTGTTCGACGACCCGCACCTGAACGCCTCGGGTGGCTTTGCCGAAGTCACCCTCGAGGGTGGCCGCGGCGCGCGGGTGCCCAAGCTTCCGCTGGAAATGGACGGCCGCCGCTTCGGCAGCGAACTCGACCTGCCGGCAGCCGGCAGCCATACGCGCGCGCTTCTGGCCGAGCTGGCGTATTCCGAAGCCGATATCGCGCGGCTGGCTGCGGCCGGCGTGATCGCCACCGAGGCGTGATTTGACCCGGTAAGCACAGGCCGCAAGAAACGCCCCCGCGCCTCGCCCGTTACTGCATGCGCGGGGCTTGCACCTTGCCGGCGCGGACCCCATGTAAAATGGTCCCATGCTGGAACTGTCCACCCTGCTCATCCTGGCTGCGCTCGTCTGGCTCTGGTTCGACAGCATGCGCGCGCGCGAACGCGCGCTGGCATCGGGCAAGCGCGCCTGCGCGCGCGACGGCCTGATGTTTCTCGACGAAACGGTCGAGTGCATTGCGCTCGGTTTCGCGCGCGATGGCGAAGGGCGCATGGCTGTGCGCCGCACCTACGGATTCGAATTCAGCGATACCGGCAACAACCGGCGCAGCGGCAGCATCGTCATGCTCGGCGGCGAGCTGGAGTCGCTCAATACCGAGCCCTACCTGATCCAATGAACAAATGGATCGAAGGAACCGTGGTGGCGCAGCGGCACTGGTCGGGACTGCTGTATTCGCTGCAGGTCGACGCCAAGGTCAAGCCGTTCCGGGCCGGCCAGTTCACCAAGCTCGCGCTGGCGGTCGACGGCGAGATGGTGGGGCGCCCGTATTCCTTCGTCAATGCGCCTTCGGCGCGGCCGCACGAGTTCTATTACGTCGTGCTGCCGGGTCACCCGCTGACGCCGCGTCTGTGCAGACTCGAAGCCGGCGACTCCGTTTATCTCGCGCCGCAGGCCGCGGGTTTCCTCACCCTGGAAGAAGTGCCGCCGGGCGAACACCTGTGGCTGCTCGCCAGCGGCACTGCGCTGGGGCCCTTTCTGTCCATACTCGGGACCGAGGCGCCGTGGCAGCGCTTTCGCAGCGTGGTGCTGGTGCATGCGGTGCGCACCGCCGGGGAACTGAGCTACCAGGAACAGATCGGTACGCTGCAGGCGCGCTATGCCGGGCAATTCGTGTTCGTGCCTGTGCTCAGCCGCGAACTGAGCGATTCGGCCCTGGCCGGGCGCATTCCCAAGGCGATCGGCGACGGTCGGCTGGAAGCCAGGGCGGGAATCAAACTGCAGGCGCAGTCCTCGCGCGTGATGGTCTGCGGCAATCCGCAGATGGTCGAAGACACGATAGGCGCGCTGCAGCAGCGCGGCCTGAAGAAGCACCGCCGGCGCGATCCCGGGCAGATCAGCGTGGAAAATTACTGGTAGACACCCACTGTGCGTCGCTTGCGCCATTTTGCATTCCTGCTGCTCGCCCTGGCCGCGCTCTGCGGCTGCAGCGGCGCGCGCCTCGCCTACAACAATGCCGATACCGCGGTGCGCTGGATCGCAGACGATTATTTTGCGCTCGAGGGCGCGCAGCAGGAGGATTTCAAGGCGCGGCTCGCGCGCTTCCATGCCTGGCACCGCAGCGAGGAGCTGCCGCGCTACAGCGCGCTCATGGCGAGCGCCGCCGGCAAGCTTGCCCATGGGCTGACGCAGCGCGAACTGCTGTGGGCCTGGGACAGCGTCATCGCCCTGTATCGCAACATGGTGGCGCAGGCTGCGCCGGATCTGGCGGCGGTGCTGGTCACGCTGACGCCGGCGCAGCTGCAGCACCTGGAGCACAGGTTCGCCGAGTCCAACGCCGAGTACGCGAGGAAACACCTGAGCGGCAGCCTGGCCGCGCAGCGCGCGCGCCGGGACCAGCGCAATCTCGAGCTGATGCGGGAATGGTTCGGCGAACTATCGGGCGAGCAGCAGGCGCAGCTCCAGGCGGCGAGCGCCAGGCTGCCGCTACCCTACGCATTGCGCCTGCAGAACCGGCAGCGGCGGCAAGCTGAATTCGTCACCCTGCTGAATACGTACCGCAGCGCGGAGGAACTCGAGCCCGTGTTGCGCCGCTGGCTCGGCGACTGGGAAGGGGGCGTGTCGCCGGAATACCGGCGGGTGTCCGACCTGCACCGGGAACGGTATATGCAGATGCTGCTGCAGCTGGATCGCAGCCTGGCGCTGGGGCAACGCAGCCATGCGGTGGCGCGCCTCGCGGATTATGCGCAAATATTCGCCGCGCTCTCCGGCCAACGCAAGCTGGCGCGCCTGGTTCCGGAGTGAGAAGCGGGCAGCAGCGCGTGGGGATAAACCGCCTCGCGGGGCGTGGCCAGAATGCTCCTGGCGCGGGTCTCAAAAGGTGATCGGCGGCCATGAGCCGGGACATTCTGCATTTTTCGCACGCCAACGGCTTTCCAGCCGCCAGCTACCACAAGTTCCTGGGCTGCCTGGAGTCCGATTTCCGCATCGGCAGCATCAATTGCATCGGCCATGACCCGGCCTATCCGGTCACCGACGGCTGGCCGCATCTGGTGGCGCAACTGGTCGACTATCTGGGCACGCACTACCGCGCGCCCGTGGTGGGCATGGGGCATTCGCTCGGCGGCTATCTCACTTTCATGGCTGCGGTGCAGCGTCCGGAACTGTTCAAGTGCATCATCCTGCTCGATGCGCCCATCATCGGCCATTTCAAGGGAACCGCCTTCGGCATGCTCAAGCGCCTGGGCCTGGTCGATCGCATCACCCCCGCGCATGCGACGCGCGAGCGCCGGCGCGACTGGCCCTCGGTAGAGGACATGATCGCCCATTTTCGCCGCCGCAAGATCTTCCGTCATTTCGACCCCGACTGCCTGCGCGATTACGCCCTGCGCGGCACCTCGCACGAAGGCGGACGCGTGCGGCTGCTGTTCGACCCGGAAATCGAGTACCAGATCTACCGCAGTGTCCCGCACGACCTGGTCTATTACTGCAACCGCCTGAAGCTGCCGGCCGGCTTCATCGGCGGGCGCCACTCGAACGTGCTGCATCAGGTCGGCCTGGCGAACACGCGCCGCAATTTCCAGCTCAGGCGCATCGAGGGCGGGCACCTGTTTCCGTTCGAGCGCCCGCAGGCCGCGGCAGAGGCGGTGCGACAACTCTGCGCCGACCTGCTCGCCGCCTGAAGCGCCCGCGGCCACGCCCGGGGGGGCGGCCTTGCAGCGGATATTCAGATCATTTCGCTGCGCCTCTGCTCGATCAGCTGTTCGAGCAAAAGGATGTTCAGCCGGACGCTGTCCATGGTGGGGTTGAGTTCGAGCGCGCGACGGAAATATTCGAGGGAACGCGCGTAGTCCTCGAGCCTGAGATATATCTGGCCGTAACCGGCGAGCGCGCCGAAGTGATACGGGTTGAGTTTGATCACCTGGGCGCAATCGTCCAGCGACTTGCGGTATTCGCCGGACAGAAAATACAGCGTGGCGCGCTTGTTCCAGCCTTCGGCGAATCCCGGCTTGAGCCCGATGACGCGGGTGAAGGTGGCGATGCCCTGCTGCAGCTCGCCGTTGCTCATCTGTTCGACCCCGCTGCGGTACAGTTCGTCGACCTGCCGGTCGCCCGAGCGCCCCCAGATCTGCCACATCGCCTGTTCGGCATAGGCGCGCGTACCCCCGTCGGCATCGCGCAGCGCCTGCAGCAGCGCCGGGGTGTCTTCCATCATGCCGACTTCGCCCAGCCGGCTGGCGGCTTCGCGGCGTACCTGCGCCTCGGCATGCGCAAGGGACTGCAGTGCCTGCTTCCGGTTAAGCGCCTGCTCCGGCGCGGCGTGCGCGGCGCCGCCGAGGAATAACAGCGGCAGCAGGAGTGTTAACGCGTAGTGGGCCATGGCAGAATCCGGATCCGGTCAGTCGCGCCGCAAGGGTTGCGGAAATGATCATGCACCCAAATTTGGAATTCAATCAAGGAGAAGATGATGCGGGAGCCGGGCGTGAAGCGCGCGTTGATGCGGTCTATGGTCCTGTTTGCACTGGCCTTGCCCGGATGGGCGGCGCTCGCCGCGCCGAACGACAACGATTCCGGGTCGTCGGCCGGCGTTGCCGAAGATGCCGATTTCGCAGCAGGCAGGAAGGCATTCGAGGCCGGGGACTGGCAAGCGATGACGGGCGCGTTCAACAAGGTGGTGGCAAAGGACCCGGGCAACGCCAATGCGCACAACTTCCTCGGCTACGCGTACCGCAAGTCGGGCAAACTCGATCTGGCGTTCAAGCATTACGAGGAAGCCTTGCGCATCGACCCCAGGCATCGCGGCGCGCACGAATACATCGGCGAGACCTACCTGCTCACCAATAATCTGGCGAAGGCCGAAGAGCACCTCAAGGCATTGGACGGGATCTGCACTTTCGGCTGCGCGGAATACAGCGACCTGAAAAAGGCGGTCGCCGAGTACAAGCGCAACAACGCGAAATCGTAATGTCTCTAGCGGGGATAGCGGGAACGGCCTGAAGCGCGAGCGCGCCTGAGCAGGCGCGGCGCTGCGCTGCGCGCAAACGACAAGGGCGGCTCGCGGCCGCCCTTGCTGTTCGAAACAGACGGGGACTTACTTCAGGTGCTTGCTGACCAGTTTGGTCATCTCGAACATCGACACCTGCTTCTGCCCTTTGAACACGTCCTTGAGCTTTTCGTCGGCGTTTATCATGCGCCGGTTCTGGTCGTCCTGCAGTTTGTTCTTCTTGATATACGCCCAGATCTTCTTGGTTACCTCGGTGCGGGGCATCGGTCCCGCGCCTATCACCGCCGCGAGCGATGCGCTCGGGGTCATCGGTTTCATGAAAGCTGCGTTCGGCTTGCGCTTGACTTTTGCCTTGACCGGTTTCTTGCTTGCGGTTTTCTTGCTCGCGGTTTTTTTGCTTGCGGTTTTCTTACTTGCGGTTTTCTTGCTTGCTGCCTTCTTCTTCGTGGCCATGACTTTCCTCTCCTAGGTGAATGACGGCGATTTCGCCTGCTCTCGTGGGGAACACGCAGCGGCAGAATGAATCAGCCTGTCGCATTTGTCAATCGGTATCGTGGGGATTTTGCCTATGGGCGCCGCGTTTTTTGCGTGGTGCATCGATGCCGCGTCTTCTATAATCCGGGCTGTTCCATAGCCTGATCCTGCGCCTTGCCCGGAATCGCCCTCGGGCAGGGTGCGTCCCTGCCATGAAAAACGCCAAGAAGAATGTCGCTCTGCTCGCCGGCTGCCAGGCGATGCTGTTCACCAACAACGTCACCCTGATTTCCCTGGCGGCGCTGGCCGGGTTCTCGCTCGCCGACAACAAGATGTTGTCCACGCTGCCGGCCACGGCGTATGTCGTGGGCGCGGCGCTGACGACGCTGCCGGCCTCCTTCTTCATGAAGCGTTACGGCCGGCAGACCGGTTTCCAGGTCGGCACTTCGATGGGCATCGCGGGCGCGGTGGTGTGCTGTCTCGCCCTGTGGCTGCACAGTTTCTGGCTGTTGTGCGCCGGGGTCCTGGTCCTCGGGGTGTATAACGCGTTCGGCCAGTATTACCGCTTCGCCGCCGCCGACGCGGCCAGCCACGAGTTCAAGGCCAAGGCGATTTCCCTGGTGCTGACCGGCGGCCTGGTCGGCGGCATCATCGGACCGGAATTGAGCAAGTACACCAGGGACCTGTTCGCCGTGCCTTTCCTCGGCGCCTATGCTTCGCTCATCGTGTTCTGCCTGATCACCATGGCGCTGCTCGCCTACATTCGCATTCCCCCGCCCAGTGTCGCCGAGCGCCACGAACCGGTGCGCCCGCTGGCGCAAATCATGGCCCAGCCCGCCTTCATCGTCGCCGTCACCGGCTCGGCCCTGGGATACGGCGTGATGAACCTGCTGATGACGGCGACGCCGTTGGCGATGGGCTTGTGCGGCCATCCCTACAGCGCAGCGGCGACGGTGATCCAATGGCATGTGATCGGCATGTTCGCGCCCTCCTTCGTTACCGGGTCCCTGATCAAGCGCTTCGGCGTGCTCAGGATCATGCTTGCCGGCGTTGCGCTGGAGGCGCTGTGTGTGGGCATCGCACTGTCCGGGGTACTGGTGGCCAATTTTTGGTGGGCGCTGGTGATGCTCGGCGTAGGCTGGAATTTTCTCTACGTGGGCGGCACCACCCTGCTCACCGAGTGCTATCGCGTGTCGGAGAAGGCCAAGGCGCAGGGCACGCACGATTTTCTGGTGTTTCTGTGCACCGCGACGTCTTCGTTTTCTTCCGGCCTGCTGATGAACCGCAACGGCTGGGACATGCTCAATTACACTGCCATACCGGTGCTTGCGGTGATCGCCGCGGCCATCGCGTGGCTGGCGCTGCAGCGGCGCACCGCCGTCGCTGCCTGAGCCGGCTCCGGTCTTTTATTGAAAGGATAACCATGCCAGTCGATCCGCAAATGCAGGCAGTGATCGAGCGCGCGAACAAGGCCGGCTTGCCGCCGTACTACACGGTGAGCGCGCTCGAGGCGCGCCGGCTGTACAAGGAGACGCGCGCGGCCCTGAGCCCGCCGGTCCCCGAGGTGCAAGCAGTGCGCGAACTCGCCGCGAGCGGTCCGGCGGGGGCGATTGCGCTGCGCCTGTACCGCGGCCAGGGCTGCGCGGCGGACGCGCCGCTGCCGGCGCTGGTGTATTTTCACGGAGGGGGCTGGACCATAGGCGACCTGGATACCCACGACATCGTCTGCCGCACGCTGGCAAACAAGGCGCGCTGCGCCGTCGTCGCGGTCGACTACCGCATGGGGCCGGAGCACAAGTTCCCGGCCGCGGTGGACGATTGCCTCGCCGCTACGCGCTGGGTCGCCGGGCAGGCAGCAACGCTGGGCATCGACGCAGCGCGTATCGCCGTCGGCGGGGACAGCGCGGGCGGCAATCTCGCCGCAGTGGTGGCCATCACCCTGCGCGACGCCGGCGGGCCGCCCCTGGTATTTCAGGCGCTGGTGTATCCGGCGACCGACCAGCGCATGGATAGCGCTTCGCACAGCAAATTCGGCGTAGGCTATTTGCTCACGCGCAACAACATGCTCTGGTTTCGCGACAACTACCTCGCGCCAGGGGACTACGACGACTGGCGAGCGTCGCCGCTGCGCGCCGCGGATCTGGCGCGCCTGCCCCCGGCGCACATCATCACCGCCGGCTACGATCCGCTGGTGGACGAAGGCCGCGCCTATTCCGACTGCCTGGTGGCCGCCGGGGTGCCGGTGCTCTACGAGTGCTTCGAGGGCATGGCGCATGGTTTTCTCACCATGGGCGGCGTGGTGGCCGCGGCCAACCACGCCTTGTACCGCCTGGGACAGAGTCTGGCACTGGCGTTCAAGCCGGCGCGAAGCTAGAGCATTGCCGCTCTGATGCGCGCGCTGCATCGCGCTTTCGACTATCTCGGACAGCACGCCACGCTGTTCCTCGCCGGCGGCGTGCTCCTGGGCCTGCTGGTGCCGCAGCTCGCCGCGCTGGCGCGCCCGATGCTGATCCCCGGCCTGCTGATCCCGCTGGTGATCGCACTCTTGCGCCTGGACTGGGACGCGCTAGCGGCCTATGCGCGCCGCCCCGGCCTGGTGGCGCTGCTCGCCGCCGGATTGTTGCTCGTCTCGCCGCTGCTGATGTGGCTGGTGCTGAAGGTGTTCAGCCTGCCCCCGGCGCTGGTGCAGGGGCTGACGCTGATGGCCGCGGCCGCGCCCATAGTCTCCTCCGCGGCGATCAGCCTGATCCTCGGCCTGGATGCGGCACTCGCGGTGATCGTGGTCGTGGTCACCACCGCGCTGATGCCGTTCTCGCTGCCGCTGGTGGCGCTGTGGCTGCTGGGCCTCAGGATCGATATCGATCTCGCCACCTTCATGCTGCGCCTCGCGCTGATGGTGGGCGGGGCCTTCGCCGCGGCGCTGGCGCTGCGGCGTCTGGTGCCGCGGCAAAAGCTGGAGGCGAACGCGCGCATGCTCGACGGCGCCTCGGTGGCGACGCTGGTGATGTTCGCGCTCGCCATCATGGACGGCGTCACCGAGGTGGCGCTGGCGCGGCCCGGCTTTGTGCTGCTGGTCACCATCGCGGCCTTCGTCGCCAACATCGCGCTGCAGTGTCTGGGCACCCTGGCCGCGCTGAGGCTGGGCATGCGTTCGGCCATCACCGCGGGCCTGATGGCGGGCAATTGCAACATGGGACTGGTGATGGTGGCGCTCGCCGACAAGGCGGATTTCGACGTCATCGTGTTTTTCGCCATGGCGCAGATACCGATGTACATGCTGCCGGCGCTGCTGCGTCCCGCGTACCGGCGCCTGCTCGCCCGCGCAAGCGCGTCCCAATCGCGCTAGAATCGCCGCTCCCCGTTGCCAAGGTATGTCATGGGCGCCAAACATCCCCAATCCGGCGTAGCGCGCAAGATCGTCAAGGCCGCCTGCCCGCACGACTGTCCGGACACCTGCGGCATGCACATCACGGTCGAGGACGGCGTCGCGGTCGCGGTTGCGGGGGCGAAGGACATGCCTTTCACCCAGGGCACGCTGTGCACCAAGGTTGCCCATTATCTGGATCGCACCTACTCCCCGGAACGTGTGCTGCATCCGCTGAAGCGCGTCGGCGCCAAGGGCGAGGGCAGGTTCGAGCGCATATCCTGGGACGAGGCGCTGGACACGATCGCGGCGAAGTTCAAGGAAGTTGCGGCCGACGATCCGCAGGCCATCATGCCCTGCAGCTACGCCGGCACCATGGGACTGGTGCAGTACGCATCGATGGACCGGCGCTTCTTCCACAAGCTCGGCGCCACCTTGCTCGACCGGACGCTGTGTTCCTCGGCCGGCAAGGCCGGCCTGAAGATCACGCTGGGCGCCGGCGTCGGCATGGACCCGGAGCGCTTCGACGAAGCGAAGCTGATCCTCGTCTGGGGCTCCAACCCCGTCGTCTCCAACCTGCACCTCTGGTCGCGGGTGCAGGAAGCGAAGCGCCGCGGCGCAAAGCTGATCGCGATCGACCCCTACCGCAGCCTGACGGCGGCGAAATGCGATCAGCACATTGCGCTCCTGCCCGGTTCCGATGCCGCGCTGGCACTGGGCATGATGCACGTGATCATCGACGAGGGGCTGCACGACGCGGATTACGTCGAGCGGCATACTCTGGGCTTTGCGCAATTGCGCCAGCGGGTGCTGGACTATCCGCCGCAGAAGGCCGCGGCCATCTGCGGCCTCGACGCCGGCGAGATCGTGGCGCTGGCGCGCGAGTACGCGCGTATGCGGCCGGCGGCGATCCGGCTCAATTACGGCATGCAGCGGCACTCCGGCGGCGGCATGGCGGTGCGCACCATCACCTGCCTGCCCGCGCTCGCCGGTCACTGGCGCGATGCCGCGGGAGGCGTGCTGCTGTCCACGGGTGACTGGTACGCCATGAACCATGCGGCGCTCGAGCGCGCTGATTTGATTCCCAACCGGCCGCGCACCGTCAACCAGTCGGCGCTGGGCGACGCCCTCACCGCACTGGATCCGCCGCTGCGCGCGATCTACGTCTACAACAACAACCCGGTGGCGGTGTGTCCGGACTCGCAGAAGGTGATCGCCGGCTTCAGGCGCGAGGACCTGTTCACCGTGGTGCATGAAATCTTCCTCACCGACACCACCGACTACGCCGACATCGTGCTGCCGGCCACCACCCAGCTCGAGCACTACGACGTGCACAAGTCCTACGGCCACCTGTACCTGCTCGCGAACACCCCTGCGATAGCGCCGCTGGGCGAGGCCAAGCCCAACAGCGAGGTGTTCCGGCTGCTCGCCGCGCGCATGGGCTATGCCGAGGACTGCTTCAAGGACAGCGACGAGGACATCTGCCGCCAGGCGCTCGCATCGTCGAATCCGCGCATGGCCGGCATCGAGTGGAACAGCTTGAAGGAGCAGGGCTGGCTGCGGCTCCAGGTGCCGGCGCGCTTCGCGCCGTTCGCCGAGGGCAATTTCCCCACGCCCTCGGGCAAGTGCGAGTTCTTCAGCGAGACGGCGCAGCGCATGGGCCTGGACCCGTTGCCCGCGTACACGCCGCCGCGCGAATCGGCGCTGAGCGCGCCGCAGCTGGCGCAGAAATATCCGCTCGCCTTCATCTCGCCGCCGGCGCGCAATTTCCTCAATTCCTCCTTCGCCAATCTGGCGTTTGCGCTGAAGGAAGCGGGCGAACCCTATCTGGACGTCCACCCGAGCGATGCCGCGGCGCGCGGCATCGCCGAGGGCGAGCAGGTGCGCATCCACAACGGCCGCGGCTCCTTTGTCGCCAAAGCGCGCGTATCGGACCGGGTGCGCGCAGGCGTGGTGGCGGCGCCCTCGGTGTGGTGGAAAAAACTCTCGCCCGACGGCTGCAATGCCAACGAAGTCACTTCGCAGGCGATCGCCGACATGGGCGGTGCCGCGACCTATTATGACTGCCTGGTCGAGGTCGAGCGCGTCGGCGCGGGCTGAGCCGGAAAATCATCGATCGATGTCACGGCGTATCCGACCCGCCCTGCGTGCCGCAGCAATCGCCCTGCTCTGCGGCTTTTGCGCAAGCGGCGCTACGGCGCAGCCGCAGACCCGGCCTGTCGCGGCGAAGGACCCGCGAGCAATGGCGGCGCAGTACCTGGCACGGCAGGCGGGCAGGCCGCCGGTGCTGGTGGGCGCGGGCGATATCGCGCTGTGCCACGACGGTCAGGACAAGTACGCCGTAGCCACGGCGCAACTGCTCGAGGCGCTGCCAGGGGCGCTGGTGTTCACAGCCGGCGACAATGCCTACCAGGACGGGACCTGGGAACAGTTCGTCGACTGCTACGGCAGGTCCTGGGGCAGGGAGGGCATCAAGGAGCGCACGCTGCCGGCGCCTGGAAATCACGATTACGGCAACCGGCGCAGACCGCACGAAGCCGGGGATTATTTCAGGTACTTCGGTGCTGCCGCAGCGAATGCGGACACCGCGGGCCGCGGCTATTACAGCCTGGACCTGGGCTCCTGGCATATCGTGTCGCTCAACAGCGATATCGAAATGCGCCTGGAGCGCGAGCGCGATCTGGCGCCCGAGGTCGCGCGCCAACGCGCCTGGCTCGAAGCCGATCTGGCCGCAGCGCTGCGCCAGGGCGCAAAGTGCATCCTCGGAATTTGGCACCATCCACGCTTTACCAGCGCTCGTCGCGGGGACAACCTGCCGACGGCGAAATTATGGGAGCTATTGAGCGCGGCGGGTGCGGATGTGGTCATCACGGGCCATGAACACATCTACGAAACCTACGCCCCGCGCGATCGCAACGGCGCTCCCGATTCGAGCGGCATGCGCGAGTTCGTGGCCGGCACCGGCGGTGCCGGCGGCGGCCACGCCTGGACCGCCGCGGCTTTTCACTTCGGGGTGCTCAAACTCACGCTCGGAGCGGCGAAATACGCATGGGAGTTCATTCCCGTGCCAGGAGACGAGCTGATCGATGCGGGCAGCGCAAGCTGCAACGCCAAGCGGGCGGGTTGAGCAAAGCCCGCTTATACGCAATCATCCACACAAGGAATTCCTTCAATGGCCAAACCTGAAACGACCGGCGTCGCGTCTGCGCGTCTCGCGCGCATCAAAGACCTGTTCGATGCCGATGTGAGCGCGGGCACCATCCCGGGTGCGGTCGCCCTGGTCGCGCATCATGGCGAACTTGCCTACCTGGAAGCCTTCGGCTTTCGCGACCGCGAAAAGCAGCTGCCGATGGCGACCGACTGCATTTTTCGCATTGCGTCCATGACCAAGCCCATGGTCTCGGTCGCGATCATGATGCTGGCCGAGGAGGGCAGGCTGAGACTGGTCAATCCGGTTTCCACCTACCTGCCCGAACTGAAGGATCTGCAGGTCGGGGTCGAGGTCATCGGGGCTCTGGGCAAAGCGGAGTTGAAGCTGGAGCCGGCCCGGCGCGAGATGTCGGTGCAGGACTTGTTGCGCCACACCTCGGGTCTGACCTACGGGCAGTTCGGCGATACGCTGGTGAAGCGGGCGTATCGCGAGGCCAATGTGTTCGACCCGAATCAGACCAACGCCGAATTCATCTCCAAGCTATCGCGGTTGCCGCTGCAGAACCAGCCGGGCGATGTATGGGATTACAGCATGTCGACCGATGTGCTCGGACGCGTGGTCGAGGTGATCTCGGGCATGGAGCTCGACGCGTTCATCGAAGCGCGCATCACCCGGCCGCTGGGCATGAAGGACACCGGTTTCATGGTGGCAAAAGAAAACGCGGGGCGCGTCGCCGAGCCGCAGATCGATCCGGCCACAGGCAAGCGCCCGCCTATGCCGCGCGATCTGACGCGGCGTCCCGCGTTCCTCTCAGGCGGTGGCGGCATGGTATCGACGGCTCCGGACTACCTGCGCCTCGCGCAGTTGCTGCTGAACGGCGGCGAGCTCGAGGGCGCGCGCATACTTTCGCGCAAATCAGTCGAGTTGATGACCTGTGATCACCTGCCGCCAGGGGTCGGGTTCAGCGCGGACACGCGCCCGCGGTTCGAAGAGTCCTCGCCGATGCCCGAATTCGGGCAGGGATTCGGCCTGGGCTTTTGCGTGCGCAAGGAACAGGGGCGCAACCCGGTGCCGGGCTCGGTCGGCGATTTCTACTGGTCCGGCGTGCACGGGAGCTATTTCTGGGTGGATCCGCAGGAGCAGCTGATTTGCGTGCTGATGCTGTACGCGCCCGAGCTGCGCCGGCATTATCGCGCGATGATGCGCCAACTCGTGTATCAGGCGCTGGAGGACTGACTGCTGGCTTGCAAATAGAGCCCGCAACACCGACAGGTAATGCGGGCTCTCTGGCCTATCTGATAGTGCGGCGGCCGGCGCGGCAGCATGATGCGGCCCGCCGCGTGTATGGTCCGGGCTTAGCTTCTGCCGAACTCGTGGCGCCCGCGCACCGCCCGTCCGTGCCGCGACCCGGTATGCGGTTTCAGCACCACGTCCGCGACTTTCTGCTGCTCCGGGGACAGGACGGCGTACAGGGGCTTTTGCACAGCCAGGAGCTGGCCGATACGCGTAACCGCCTCGGCGTGGAAGGACTGCGCTTTCTCGAGACGCTCAATTGCGTTCGGTCGCTGCTGCTGCACACGCCCGTGTTCGCCCCCGGAAAGTCTGGATTTGAAACGCTGCTCCATGTCCTGCGCATACTTGCGCACCAGATTGGCATAAGCGTCCCACTGCGTCTGCTGTCCATCGCTTATCTTCAAGGCAGTCTTTACGTAGGCCAGTCGCGCCTCGACGCGCTCGGTCGGCCGGGAAAATGCACGATCCGCGTGGCGGCTCCCGTGTACGGAGGCCGGCCTGGAATCCATCTGTGCAGGCGTTTGCGCGACTGCCGCGGTAGCCGTGAATGCGAGTAGACATGCGGAAACCAGGGTCCCGCCGAGTAGCTTGTTCATACATACCTCCAGAGTTTAGGATCCAAAAGATCAATCGATACAAATCTCGCAGCTGCGCGCCGCCTGGGCCCGCGCGTATCGCCGCGGAAAATGCGCTCAAGCACCGGCTGGCTTGAATGGCGTGCCGCGCATGAAGTTCATCGCGTCGCTCCCGGGGGCGGAGGCGGCGGATTGCCCGCAGGCGGTGGCGGAGGCGCGGCGCTGTATCCGGATGCAGGCTGCGCATAGGTCTTGGGTGCCGGCGCCATCTCGCCGGCTACGGGGACGCGCTGGCCCTTCGCATACATGCACTGCAAGTACGCCTGATCGTAACGCCGCTGCGTGTCGTAGCCGGAGTACTGGCCGGCACTGGCGCCGGCTGCGCTCCCCGCGAGCAAACCCATGCCCGCGCCGACGGCGGCGCCTTCATGCCCTCCCATGGCCGCACCGGCCAGGGCGCCGACTGCGGTGCCGAAGGCGGCGCTCTGTACCCCGCTATGGACGGCCGCATCGTTGGCTGTCGCGCCGCCGATCTGGACCAGCGCGTATTGCCTGCAATCGGCGTCATCGGCGCGGAACTGATCGAAATTCTTGCCCGTCCCGGGCAAGGCCATAACGCTGGGACCGTTCGGGATGGTCACGCATGCGCCTAGCACCAGCAGCGCCACCATGGGGGACAATCGCAATAAGCTGGACATGACGAGATCTCCGGGTCGTTAGCGGGCGGGCGGTTGTGCCGGGACGCGTTGCCAGCCGGCGGGACACTCAGCCACATATGGGTAATAGGCCCTTGAGGCCTCACAGTAGTACCAGTCCCCCTGAACCTGTGATGGCGCTGGCGCCGCTTGGGACGCATCTTTTTCAATGTATACCGGCGGTGAGGCTGACCCCATCACTACCGGGGGGTAGCCATAGGCTGGCGCGGGGTAAGCATAGGCGGGATAGCCGAAATAGGGCGGGTAATAACCGAGCCCGTACAGCGGAACGCCCAGTGAAATGCCAAAGCGCACGCCCCCGTGCCCATGACCGTGATAGCCGTGACCGTAGTACCCGCCCGCCATTGCGGAGCCGCTCGCCAGTGCCGCGAACAAGGCCAGAATCAGAGTTCCTGTCACCTTGAACATCGTTTTCATGATATTTCGCTCCGGTTGCCAAGTACGAGTTCAGATTAACAAGTTCGCACCAGCGCAGTGGTAAGGAATTGTTTCAATTTGTAAGCCCTGCGCGCTCTCGGGACGTAGCGGCGCAGCGCCGGCCCGGTACGGCCTCAGGGTGCTTCAGCCTCCCGCCAGCTCCCTGCGCACCAGGGCCGCGCCCGCGCCCAGTGCCTTGAGCTTGCCTCGCGCCACCGCACGCGACAGCGGCACCATGCCGCAGTTGGTGCAGGCATAGAGCTTGTCCGGCGCGACGTATTTCAAGGCCGCGCGCAGGACCTTCGCGACTTGCTCCGGCGTCTCGATTTCGTCGCTGGCGACATCGATCGCACCGACCATGATGTCCTTGCCACGGAGCAGTTCGACCAGCTCCATGGGCACGTGGGAGTTGGCGCATTCCAGCGATACCTGGTCGATCTTCGATTTCGCCAGCAGCGGGAAAGTGGATTCGTACTGGCGCCACTCCGAACCCAGGGTTTTCTTCCAGTCGTTGTTGGCCTTGATGCCATAGCCGTAGCAGATGTGCACCGCGGTCCTGCACTTGAGCCCGGCCGCGGCGGCTTCGAGCGTCTCTATGCCCCAGTCGCGCACCTCGTCCATGAATACGTTGAACGCGGGCTCGTCGAACTGAATCACGTTGATGCCCAGGGCCTCGAGCTCGCGCGCCTCGGCATTCAGCACCTTGGCGAACTCGCGCGCCAGTTTCTCTCGGCTTTTGTAATAGCCGTCGTAGAGCGTGTCCACCATGGTCATCGGCCCGGGCAGGGTGAATTTCACCGGCTTGTCGGTTGCAGAGCGCAGGAATTTGGCGTGCTCTGCAAACACCGGCCGCGTGCGCGCCACCGGCCCCACCACCATCGGCACATCGGCGTCGTAGCGGTTGCGTATGCGCACCGTCTTCCTGTTCGCGAAATCGACGCCGTCGAGGTTCTCGATCAGGGTGGTGACGAAATGCCTGCGCGTCTGCTCGCCGTCGCCGACGATGTCTATGCCAGCGGACTCCTGGTCGCGCAGTACGAGGCGCACCGCGTCCTGCATTCCTTCGGTGAGCGCCTCGCCCTCCAGCAGCCAGGGGGCCCAGAGTTTTTTCGGTTCGGCCAGCCAGGCGGGTTTGGGCAGGCTGCCGACAATGGTGGTTTGCAGCAGGGATTTCGTCATGGCGCGCTCCGCAATCTGGTGAAGGAATAGTATGCCCTAAGTTCTGCTGCTTTGGACCGCAGCACCGGGTTCGCGCCCATTTTCGATTAAGATGGCGTACTTTCGAAATGGAGGGGCGATGATGAGCAAGACTGCGGACTATTATTTTTCGCCGATTTCACCCTGGACCTACCTCGGCCACGCGCGTTTTGCCGACATGGCGCTGCGCCATGGCGCCACCGTCAGAGTGAAGCCGGTCGACTACGGCAAAATATTTCCGGTCTCCGGCGGCCTGCCTCTGCCGAAACGAGCGCCGCAGCGCCAGGCCTACCGCCTGACGGAACTCAAGCGCTTCCGCGACCACCTCAAAGTGCCCCTCAACCTGCAGCCCCGGTTTTTTCCTGCGCCGGGTGATCTGGCGGCGCAATTCATCGTCGCCGCAGGCCGGGCCGGCGGCAGCGATGCGGCGATGCGGCTTGCGCTCGCCGTGCTGCGCGCCTGCTGGGCCGAGGAGCGCAACATCGCCGATGCCGAGACCCTGGGCGCGCTGTGCAAGGAACAGGGGATGGACGCCGAGGCGCTCGCGGCTGCAGCGCACTCGGATGCGGTGAAGGCCGAGTACCAGGGCTATACCGAGGAGGCCATCGAGCGCAATGTGTTCGGCGCGCCGAGCTATGTCATCGACGGCGAGATTTTCTGGGGCCAGGACCGGCTCGAGTTCGTCGAGCGTGCGCTCGCCTCGAAGTAGCTGCCCTCAGTAGCGTCCGCCGAGCTGGTAGAAGGTGATTTTCGCGAGTTCAAGGAGCACATTGCGCGCGGCGTCCTGGTCTTTCCACCACGACGAAGGAAAGGAATCGTAGCTGGTCGCGATCATGCGGATGCTGGCCAGGGGCAGGGCATCGGAAAAAATCATCCGCGCACGGCGCAGATGGTAGGGCGAAGTCACTACCAGCAATCTGGGGGCGCGCTTGGCGAACAATGCGCGCGCCGCCTGCGCCTCCGCCGCGGTGCTGACCAGGTCTTTGCCGAGGAATTCGATCGCACCCGCGGGGACGCCTTTTTTCATCAGCACCTGGCGCATGATGTCTTCGTCGCGCGGATAGGGTATGCCCGAGTCATCCAGCAGGAGGTAATCGTCCTTGCGCGCGGGCGCGCTGACGTAGATCCTGGGCGCGAGCCCGCGGCGGTAGAGGTCGGCTGCCTGGAACGGCCGCGAAAAATCGCCGCCGAGCACCAGAATGGCATCGGCCTTCAGCGGCCGGTCCGCGGCGCCTAGCCATCCCGCGGCGTAGAACAGACCCACCGCTGCGCCGACGGCGAGCGCGATGGACACGACGAGCAGAAATAGCCCGCATTTCTTGGCACAATGCATGTTGATGTTCAGCTCAAAATTTGAAAGTGCGCCAGTTTGCGCATGAGCAGGGAAAATTACAAGTACCGCGGGCCATTTCGCAATTGGCGACATGGCCCCTGATCCGGGGGAGTGCCGGGGGATGTATCCCCTCTATCCATGAGTTCAAAAGCCAAAAGCTGGTTTGCCCGGCGCAGCGCCAGCGTCGAGGTGAGCGAGGAAGACGGCGTGCGCTCGCTGCACCTGGGCGGCGACGCCATCCAGAGTTCCATCAGGCTGGACCGGCCGGACGAGCTGGCGCTCGACTACACGCGCGCGATGATGGCTTTCCTGCTGTTTCTGCCGCAGCCGCGCGAGGCGCTCATGATCGGCCTCGGCGGCGGCTCGATCGCGCGCTATATCCACCAGCGCATGCCGGAAACGCGCACCACGGTGGTCGAGATCAACGCCAGGGTACTGGCGGCGGCGCGCAGCATGTTCCATTTTCCCGCGGAGGACGCGCGCCTGCGCGTTGAAATTGCCGACGGCGCCGATTACGTCGCCGCGCGCGCCGAGTCGGCCGACGTGCTGCTGGTGGACGGTTTCGACGACGGCACACAGCCGCCGGCCCTGTGCACCCAGGCGTTCTACGACGCGGCCCATGCCGCCCTTCGCCCCGGCGGAGTGATGTCGGTCAATTTCATGGCGGAAGAAAAGAGGCTCGATGCCTACCTGCAGCGCATCGAGCATAGTTTCGACGACCGGGTGATCTGTCTCAAGGCGGCAGACCGGGTCAACCTCATCGCCTTCGCATTCAAGCGCCACCCGCGCGAGCTCTCCTGGGCGGAGCTGAAAAAGCGCGCGCGCCTGCTGAAACAGATACACGACCTGCCGTTCGAGGATTTCATCACCGGGCTGAAGGAACTCAACCCGCATACGCGCGCCAAGCTCAAGCTGCACTCGGCCGCGGCCGGCTGAGATGCATCGCCCGAGGGCAGTCCCTCAGGGCGCGAGCGCGGTCCTGATTTTTCCGGCAAGCGTTGCCGGACTCTCGCCCGCGTCCAGCCGCAGCGCGTCCTGCGGCAGCTCGAGGATCGCGATCTGCGAGTCGAGCAGCTTCGGGTTCATGTAGTGACCCTTGCGCGCGGCGAGGCGCGCGCGGAGGAGTTCGGCATCGACCTCGAGAAAGACGAAGCGCACGGCGGCGCAGCCGCGCGCGAGACGGTCGCGATAGACCAGCTTCAGCGCCGAGCAGGCGAGCACCAGACTCTTGTTCTGCCGTTCGCTGTCTTGCAGCAGGGCATTGAGGCGGTCGAGCCAGGGCCAGCGGTCATCATCGGTCAGCGGCGCGCCGCGTTTCATCTTGGCGACGCTGGCCGCGGAGTGGAAATCGTCGGCGTCGTGAAACTCCCAGCCGCAGTCCTTGGCCAGAAGCGCCCCGACCGTGGTCTTGCCGCAGCCGGTTACGCCAGCAACGACGACGATCACGAGTGAATTTGACTGCTCATGGCGCGCACCTCCCGCGCGCTGCCCGTTTCATACCGAACGCTGCGCCTTGTCTTTTTCGTTTTGCGCCTTGATCAGCGCGCGCGCGTTCTCCCATTCGGCATCGCCCCAGCCGAGCATCTCGGTGAATCCGCCGCCGTTGGCCTGCCAGCCCGCGCCGTCCAGCGCAATGGTCTGGCCGCTCAACCATTCGCATCCGTCGGCCATGAGAAAGCTCGCGAGGTTCTGCAACTCGGGCATGCGGCCGAAGCGGCCCATGGGATTCGCCTTCGATGCGTCGCGGTCCTTGCCGTCCTTGCCCGGATAAAGGCGCTTGCCTGCGCCCTCGGTGGGAAACAGGCCCGGGGCGATCGCATTCAGACGGATGCCGTAGCGGCCCCATTCCACCGCCAGCGACTGGGTCATGACATGGATCCCGGCCTTGGACATGGCCGAGGGCACGACGAACGGAGAGCCGGTCCAGATCCAGGTGACGACGATCGAGACCACGCTGCCCTTGTCGCCGCCCTTGATCCAGCGCTTGCCCACGGCATGGGTGGTGTAGAAAGTGCCGTGGAAAACGGTGTTGGCGATGGCGTCGAAGCCGCGGTGCGACAGGTCCTCGGTGCGGCTGATGAAGTTGCCGGCGGCGTTGTTCACCAGACCCGTGAGCGGTCCGCCGTCGCTCCAGATCGATTCGATCATTTTGTCGACCGACTCCGGATCGCGGATGTCGACCGTACGCGTCTTGACCGAGCCGCCGCGCTGTTGCATCAGTTCCTTCGCGGTCTGGTCCAGCACGTCCTTGCGCCGGCCGCAGATGTAGATGTCCGCGCCCAGCTCCAGGTATTTGTCCACCATTTCGCGGCCGAGACCGGTGCCGCCGCCGGTGACGAGGATGCGCTTGCCTTTGAACAATCCGGGTTGGAACATGATTTGTCCTTTGCGAGAGATTCCCGCGCCGGCGCTGCCGGGCGGCTGCGCGGCGCGAAAGCCGCAATCTTACCGCAAGCGCAAGTTGCGTGGCCGCGGGCCATCTACGTAGCGAATTGAATGGCGTCGCCGCTGTTGCAGGCCTGCGATTTTGCGCGGACATAAAGCCGTCCGCGCGGATCGCTGATTGCGCACGGATGATGAACCCATCCGTGCGCAATCAGCGATCTTGCATAAAGACAAGCCCAGGCCGTTGTCGCGTTTATCGATAACCGTGTTCTCTGTACGGACGCTTTTCTATCCGTACGGAAAGCACGGTTGGCGCGCGCGGCGCGCAAGTCCGCTGGTGGCGTGCGACGACATTCTGAACGCCGTATAGAATGGCGTGTCTCCCGAATCTTGCGTTCTACCTGCATGACCACTCCCGCCCCCGCCAGCATCGGCACGCCGCTCGCCGACGTCGATACGCCCGCCCTCATCCTCGACATGGACGCATTCGAGCGCAATCTGGCGCGCATGGCCGATGCCCTGCGCGGGCGGCCGGTGCGCCTGCGTCCGCACGCGAAAAGCCACAAGTGCGCCGAGATCGCGCTGCGCCAGATCGCGGCGGGCGCCGTGGGCGTGTGCTGCCAGAAGGTGAGCGAGGCCGAAGCGCTGGTCGCCGGCGGCGTCGCCGATGTGCTCATCGCCAATGAGATCGTCGGGGCGGGCAAGCTCGCGCGCCTGGCCGCGCTCGCCC